>CAZZVQ010000312.1:0-1519 GCA_964657565.1 uncultured Acetobacteraceae bacterium | reverse complement strand
CTTGCGCTCCAGCGGCGCGTCGACCCGGTCCATGTAGTGCTCCAGCAGCACGTATTCGGCCGGGATCGTTGCATCCGCCTCGAGCTCGAACACCCAATGACCGTCGGTTTTCTGCCGCTGGGAGAGTGCGTGGGCGGCGCCCTGGATCGAGCGATCCAAATCTGGTTCGATAATGATAGGCCGGCTCAATGTTTCACTAGGCATTCAGAGAGATCTACTCGCGTCCATACTCAACAGGTCATCCGCCGCTTTTCGGCCAGAACGGATCGCTCCCTCGATGGTCGACGGCAGACCGGTTGCCGTCCAATCGCCCGCCAGCACCAGATTTCGGAGCGTGGTCCCGGACGATGGACGTTTCCGGTTTTGTGCCGGTGTCGCCGAAAAAGTCGCACGCTTCTCCCTTAGCACGCGCCACCGCGGGATCGGGTCAGGCAGATCGAGCGCACTGCGCACTTCTTGCCACACATGTTGCGCTACGGCCACGGGCTCCATCGCCGCATGGCGATTCGCTGCCGAAATCGTGATGCTGACCACGCCGGGTTTGACGAACACCCATTCCGAAAGGCTGCCGACCATGCCCAGGAACCCGGCCCGCTCCGGAATCGCGTCCGGGCTCACGTCGAGTCGGAAATGCACGTTGAGGATCGCCTCGAACGCATCGGGACCGCTGACCCCCGGCAGCAGCCCGCTGGCCACCGGCGCAGGCACCGCCAGCACGACCCCCTCGTCGGCACCGAGCGTCTCATCGCCCAACCCGGTCGCGACCCCCGCCCCGCTGCGTATCGCCGCCACCCGGCTCGACAGCCGGATCGTGGCTCCCCGCGCCTCGAGCCACCGTATCGCCGGGTCGATGAACGACTCCGACAGCCCCTCGCGCGGGAACGCCGGGATGCACGCCGCCCCGCCCGCGCCCAGGCTCTGCGCCACCACCGCCGCCAGCAAGTGCGCGCTTCCCGTCGCGGCCGGCGTGTTCAGCGCCGCGATCGCCAACGGCTCCAGCAGGCGCCGATACAGCACGCCGTGCGGCAGCACGTCCGCCACCGTCGCGTCCGGCCCGGCCCGGCCCAGCGCGATCAGGTGCAGATAGTCGCCCAGCCGCGTCCCCGGCACCCGCCGCCGCTTGTCGAAGATCCAGAACGGCACCCGCCCCCGATTCGGCCGCACCACCCAGCGCTCGCCGCTCTGCAGATCGATGAACGGAAACGCCGGGCAGCCCGGTCCCGCCAGCGTGTCCCGCGCCCCAACCTGGTCGAGGAACGCGAACGCCGCCGCATTGCCGGACAGCAGCAGATGGTTGCCGTTATCGATCCGGCATCCGAGCTCACGGTCGAAATACGACCGGCATCGCCCCCCCGCCGCCGGCCCCGCCTCATGCACCGTCACCCGCACGCCGCGCTCCACCAGCGTCAGCGCAGCCGCCAACCCGGCCAGCCCGGCCCCCACCACATGCACATGCGACAGGGTCATCGCGCCGCACCGCCCCCAACACCCCTAAACCCGCCATCGACCCGAAACCCGT
>CAZZVQ010000311.1:0-1526 GCA_964657565.1 uncultured Acetobacteraceae bacterium | reverse complement strand
CCCGGGGATGACGGGAGAGGGGTCGAGCGCGGGGATGAGGGAATGAAGGTGGGGGGGTTGGCGGCGAGTTCGGCGAGGGCGGTCTTGGCGAGGCGGTTGGAGGCGCCGACGCGGAGGGCGCCGGTGATGAGCTTGATGGTGGCGAAGCGGACCGACACGGTCGAGGCGTCGAGCCAGCCGGCGACGATGTCCGGCAGGTCGGCCTTCGGCGTGGGGAGCAAGGTCTGGACGACCTCGGTGATGGTGGGGGGCCCGGCGTTGGTGCGGCGGGCGGGCCAGAGGAGGGAGACGGTTTCGGCGAGGTCGCCGACGTAGTCGCGGGACCAGGCGAAGAGCACGGGGTCGGTGCGGGCCTCGGCGAGGGCGCGGATCATGCCGGGCTTGGCGGCTTGGAAGACGAGCTCGTCGGTGAGGGCGGCGAGGCCGAAGCCGCGGTCGGGGTCGGGGGCGGTTTCGAAGTAGCGGCGGAGGAGGGCGATTTTTGCTAGGCGGCCTGGGGTGAAGACTAGGCGCTCTAGGAGGTTGGCGAAGGCGATCATTTGGGGTGCGTTGGAGTGCTGGTGGGGGCGGGATCGATCGGGTTCGACGCGGCGGTTTGGGTTATCGAGAGCGGTGCCGGCGGCGCGATGGGCCCCCGGGTCAAGCCCGGGGGTGACGTGTTTACGGGGGTGATGTGGGTGGGTTTGTCGGGGCGGGGGCCCTCACCCCGGCCCTCTCCCGGAGGGAGAGGGGGAAGGAGCGGGAGGTCGGGTGGGGTCATGCGGCTTCGCCTTCGTCTTCTTCGTAGCCGATGAGGCGGAGGGCGCGGCCGGTGATGCCGCGTTTGGCGGCTTCGTGGATCAAGGCCTCCTCGCGGCCGTGGGTGACCCAGATCTCGGGGGCGGCGACGTCGTCGATGGTGCGGTTGAGCTCGGCCCAGTCGGCGTGGTCGGAGATGACCAAGGGGAGTTCGACGCCGCGGCTGCGGGCGCGCTGGCGGACACGCATCCAGCCGGAGGCGTAGCAGACGACGGGGTCGGCGAGGCGGCGGGCCCAGCGGTCGGCGATGGCGCCCGGAGGGGCGAGGACGATGGCGCCGGCTAGTTTGCCTTTGGTTTGGATGGTGGCGGGGAGGAGTTCGCCTAGGGCGATGCCCATGCGTTCGTAGGCGGTGCAGAGGTTGATCATGGCGCCGTGGAGGTAGATGGGGGCGTCGTAGCCGGCTTGGCGGAGGAGCTTGATCACACGCTGGGCTTTGCCGAAGGCGTAGGCGCCGATGACGTGGGTGCGGTCGGGGAAGAGGGCGACGCTGGCGAGGAGGCGGGCGATTTCTTCGTCGGCGGGGGGGTGGAGGAAGACGGGGAGCGCGAAGGTGGCTTCGGTGACGAAGACGTCGCAGGGGATGGGGTCGAAGGGGCGGCAGGTGGGGTCGGGCTGGCGCTTGTAGTCGCCGCTAACGACGACGCGGCTGCCGCGCCACTCCATGGCGATCTGGGCGCTGCCGAGGACGTGGCCGGCGGGTTCTAGCCAGACTTGGACGCCGTTTA
>CAZZVQ010000310.1:0-1535 GCA_964657565.1 uncultured Acetobacteraceae bacterium | reverse complement strand
CAGGGGACGTTCGACATCGACGAGGCTGCGCTCGACGTCGGCGTGCGTTACACCGTCGCCCTGGCGCACGCCGCGTTCGCCGCCATGGACTGAGCGCCTGAACTCGTCCCGCGGGGGTGCCCTGAGCGTTCCCATCCAGTTCAAAATCCCCGGATTCATTGGGCTGCAGGGTGGTGAAGGCATTCGCTTTGTCGAGTCTCAGGACATCGCTGACAGATTTATGTCTCGGGACATCGCTGACACCTGACGTGCTGTGGGCTGGTGCTCATGGCCGGAACGGTGGTTGCGATGGATGTTCGGATGGCGGCTGCGTTGGCGCAGGGTGTCGATGATGTGGCGGCGTTCTGCCGGGCGCAGGGCATCAGTCGGCAGAGCTACTACAAGTGGAAGAAGCGGTTCGAGCTCGAGGGTCTGGATGGGCTGAAGGACCGGTCGCGGCGACCGAACCTGGTGCCGAACGCGACGCCGGCCGAGGTCGAGGACGCGGTCGTGCGCGCCCGCAAGGAACTCGCCGAGGTCGGGGAGTTCGACGGCCCGTTCAGCATCGCTGACCGGCTCGCCGCGCAGGGCGTGACGCCGGTGCCCTCACGGGCCACGGTCGCCCGGATCCTGGCCCGCCGGGGGCTAGTGCGCCCGCAGCCCCGCAAGCGTCCACGCAGCTCCTATCGACGTTTCCAGGCGGCGCGGCCCAACGAGATGTGGCAGTCGGACTGGACCGAATGGCACCTGGGTGACGGGGCGGGCGGGCGTCGCCGGCGACCGGTCGCGATCGCGGCCACGTTGGATGATCACTCCAGGCTGCTGGTGGGCATCGGCGCGGCCTCCGGCGACGGCAACGGCGAGCTGGTGTGGTCGGTGATGGCCGCCGCGATCGGCGCCCACGGAGTGCCGATGAGCAGCCTGACCGACAACGGCCTGTGTTACTCGACCGCGCACCGCGGCCCGGACGTGGCACCGGCGGCATTCCAGTCCAACCTGGCCGCGCTGGGTTGTCAGTCGGTCGCCTCGAGTCCGTATCACCCGCAGACCTGCGGCAAGATCGAACGGTTCTGGCAGACCCTGAAGAAGTGGCTACGAGCCCGCGAAGCCGTCCACGGCCCCTACCTGACCCTGGCCGCGCTCAACGCTGATCTTGCTGTCTTCGCTGAGCATTACAACACCGCCCGCCCGCACCGCGCCCACCACGGTAAGACCCCCGCGGCGGTATTCAACGCCAGCGTCAAGGCCCGCCCCGCCGCGCGGCCGCTGCCCACCCAGACGCGGCTCTACCGCACCCACGTCGGCACCGGCGGCACCGTCACCGTCAGCAAGCCCGGCGCCCCAGGACAGCTGCAGGTCCGCGTCGGCAGCCGCTTCAAACAGCTGCCCGTCACCGTGCTCCAGGACGGCGCACGCGTCGCAATCTTCACCGGCAACACCCTGATCCGAGCCCTCGATGTCGACCCCACCAAGATCTATCAACCGCTGCCACGAGCACCGAAACACTAGACACGCAGCCAGCTCGCGCCCACGCTCAGTGTCAGCGATGTCCCGAG
>CAZZVQ010000309.1:0-1545 GCA_964657565.1 uncultured Acetobacteraceae bacterium | reverse complement strand
GTCATGCTGTGGCGCGGGCGGCGCGGACCCGTGGCGGCCATCCGCTACTCCGACGTGGGACTGGTGCGTGAACTCGGCACGACAGGACGCAGCCGCGTGGGCGGCATCCTCTGGTGGCTGCTGCCGTTGCTTGCCGCGGCCTGCATGATCACGGGCCTCGCTCGCCCTCAGCGCGGCCACAGCCGGGTCGAAGTCACCGCCAACGGCATCGACATCGTGCTCGGCCTGGACGTCTCCGGCTCGATGCAGGCGCTCGACTTCCAGCTCGAAGGCCGGCGTCAGAACCGCATCGACATCGTCAAGGCCGTGGTCACCCGGTTCATCGATCAGCGTCCGAACGACCGCATCGGCTTGATCGCCTTCGCCGCCGCGCCGTATCTGGTCAGCCCCCTGACGCTCGACCACGACTGGCTGCAACAGAACCTCGAACGCGTGACCATCGGCATGGGCGGTGACGATGGCACCGCCATCGGTTCGGCCATCGCGGCGGGCGTCAACCGGCTGCGCACCACGGCGGCCAAATCCAAGGTGCTCATCCTGCTCACCGACGGCGTCAACAACTCCGGCAAGATTTCGCCGCTGGCCGCGGCCGAGGCCGCGAAGGCGTTCGGCGTGAAGATCTACACCATCGGCGTCGGCGCACGCGGCAGCGCACCGGTGCCGGTGCGCGACGATGCCGGCAACATGCGGGTGATCATGGCCAAGGTGGATGTCGACGAGAAGACGCTCGAAGCAGTCGCCGCGCAGACCGGCGGCACCTTCTACCGCGCCACCGACACCGACTCGCTGGAGAAGATCTACGCGCAGATCAACCGCCTCGAGACCACCGCACAGACGGTCCAGAAATTCGAGCACTACGAAGAGCTGTACACCTGGGCGCTGTATCCGGCGCTGGCCTTCCTGGGCCTCGGCTCGCTGCTGCAGCAGACCCGCTTCCGGAGGCTGCCGTGAGGTTCGCGGCGCCGGGCTGGCTTGCCGGCGGGGCCGCCGCGTGCCTGTGCCTGATCTGGCTCTGGTACCGCCATGACAAGCGCCAGTACGCCGCGCTCGCCTTTTTCATCGCGCCGCAGCTGCGCGCCTCGCTCACCGAATCAGTGTCCGTCGCCCGCCGGCGTGCGCGCCGGGGCCTGCACCTGGCGAGCGTGACGCTGCTGTTCACCGCGCTCGCCGGCCCTCAGTGGGGATATCGCTGGGAACAGACCAACCGCCGCGGCAACGACCTCGTGTTCGCGGTGGACACCTCGCGCAGCATGAACACGCCCGACGTGAAGCCCGACCGGCTCACCCGTGCCAAACTCGCCATCGACGATTTTGCAAAGCGCTTGGATGGCGATGCCATCGGCCTGGTCGTCTTTGCCGGCACCGCGTTCCTTGCCTGCCCCATCACCCTCGATTACGGCGCCTTCTATGAGTCGCTCAATGTGGTCGACACCAACAGCATTCCCCGCGGGGGCACCAACATCGCGGCCGCCATCCGCGAGGCCGATACCGCGCTGCAACGCCGTCCGGGCAGCGACAAGACCCTCGTGCTCATCACCGACGGCG
>CAZZVQ010000308.1:0-1590 GCA_964657565.1 uncultured Acetobacteraceae bacterium | reverse complement strand
CCCAGGCCCGCTCTCCGCACCGCCGCGTCAAACCGACCCAACGAGACAGCCGCCTTTCCACGCCCATATCGTTTCGGTGTAGCAACAATCTGGTCGCGCAAATCCCGCCCCTACTCCGCCGCCACCGCCTCGACCATCTCCACCGCCGCCCCCAAATCCACCGACAACAGCCGCGACACCCCCCGCTCCTGCATCGTCACGCCATACAGCCGGTCCATCCGCGCCATCGTCAGATGATGGTGCGTCACCACCAGAAACCGCGTCCCCGTCTCGGCCACCATGTCGGCCAACAACGTGCAGAACCGCTCCACATTGGCATCGTCCAGCGGCGCATCCACCTCGTCCAGCACGCACAACGGCGCCGGGTTGCACCGAAACACCGCGAAGATCAGGCTCAGCGCCGTCAGCGCCTGCTCCCCGCCCGACAGCAACGACAGCGTCGCCAGCTTCTTCCCCGGCGGCTGCGCGTAGATCTCCAGCCCCGCCTGCAGCGGATCGTCCGACCCAACCAGCGCCAGATGCGCCCGCCCGCCCCCGAACATCCGCGCGAAAAGCTGCTGGAAATGCTTGTCCACCTGGCTGAACACCTCCGAAAGCCGCTCCCGCCCCTCCCGGTTCAGATGCCCGATCCCGCCCCGCAACTTGGCGATCGCCGTCCCCAGCTCGTCCCGCTCCGACACGATCGTCGCCATCTCGGTCGCCAGCGCCTCCGCCTCGATCTCCGCCCGCAGATTGACCGGCCCCATCGCCTCGCGCTCCCGCGCCAGCCGCTGCCACTTGCCCCGCGCCCGCTCCTCCGCCGCCACCGACACATCCTCCGGCGGCGGCGGAATGTCCAACGCCCCGAGACGCTCCTCCACCGCCGCCTCGGCCACCCCGACACCTTGCGCCGCCCCCTCGACCGCCCCCTCCGCCCGCACCAGCGCTTCCCGCGCCGAATACAGGCCCTGCTCCGCCGTCCGCGCCGCAGCCGCCGCGGCCGTCTCCTGCCGCTCCGCCGCCGCCAGCGCCGCCGCGGCAGCCTGATGCGCCGCCTGCGCCTCTCGCAGCGCCCGCTCCGTCTGCTCGGCCTGCCGAGCCGCCGCCGCCGGCCCGTCCTGCAACATCTCCGCCTCCCGGCCCGCATCGCGCGCCCGCGCCGCCAGATCCGTGACCCGGCCCCGCGCATCCGCCGCCCGCATCCGCCCATCCGCCCGCTCGCGCCCGATCACCACCATACGGGCCTGCCGCGCCGTATGCGTCCGCTCGAGCGTCTGCAGTGCCAGCTGCGCCTCGCGATCCCGGCCCCGCGCCGCCGCCTGCGCCGCCTTGCTCCGCTCGACCTCCGCGCGCAACAGGCTGATGTCGGGCGCGGCATCGCGCTCGCGTCGGGCCGTGGCGAGCGCCGCGTCGGCCTCCTCGCGCTCCGGGGTGATGGCGTCGAGCTGCGCCTGCAGGTCACTCAGCCGGGCCGCCCCCTGCTCCGCCCGGCCACGCAGCGCCGACGCCTCGCTCCGCAGCCGCTCGGCCGCCTGCTCCGCCGCCCGCAGCGCCGCCCGCGCTTGCCCGTCCGCCGCCGTGGCCCCGCGCTCCGCCGCATCCGCCGCCTCG
>CAZZVQ010000307.1:0-1647 GCA_964657565.1 uncultured Acetobacteraceae bacterium | reverse complement strand
CGCATGCGCCGCCGGCATCCGATCCGCCGCGATGGCCACCACCGCCTCCTTACTCAGCGCCGCCGCCGCGCTGCCGCCCGCCTCCTCCATCCCCCGCGGCGTATGGTCCGCATCCTTCCCCAACCCCACCAGCAACACCCGCGACAGCCCGGCCCCCGGCGCCAGCAACATCGCCGTCTGCCCCTTCTTGCCCGTGAACTCCGCCGCCGCCACCGCCCGCCCGATCGCCCCCCCGCACGCCGCATCCGCCTGCTGCCACAACCCGGCCGGCTCGGCCCCCTCCATCACGAGCAGAACCAGCGCGCCGGTTGACGGCAAGGCAGCAGCGGCGAATTCGATGGCGACCATGAGACCTCTTCCCGAACAGGAGCGGGACCATAGCCATCGCGCCACCGCACGGCTACACAGGGGGATGAATAATACCGCGTTGCTCGAACTCGCGGCGGACCTCGCCCAGCAAGCCGGCGCCGTCATCCTCGCCGTCCGCGCCCGCGGCTTCGAGACCCTCCGCAAGGCCGACCGCAGCCCGGTCACCGAAGCCGACCACGCCGCCGAGGCCATCATCGTCGCCGGCCTCCGCGCCGCCACCCCGCACATCCCCGTCATCGCCGAAGAGGAGATGGAGGCCGGCATCGCTCCCGACGTCGAGCACGATTACTGGCTCGTCGACCCCCTCGACGGCACCCGCGAATTCTCCGCCCTGCGCGACGAATTCACCGTCAACATCGGCCTCGTGCGCCACGGCATCGCCATCCTCGGCGCCGTCGGCGTCCCCGCCCATGGCGAAATCTTCGGCGGCTTCATCGGACCCGTCGCCGGCTACGGCACAACTGAACCCCCCTGCGCCTGGAAGGCCACCGCCGCCGGCCGAACCCCCATCCGCGCCCGCGCCACCCCCGCCGCCGGCCTCCACGTCCTCGCCAGCCGCCACTACTCCGGCGACCAGCGCCTCGACGCCTACCTCCAGGGCCGCCCCGTCGAAAAGATCACCAACATGGGCTCCGCCCTCAAGATCGTCCGCCTCGCCGAGGGCGCCGGCGATCTCTACCCCCGCTTCGGCCGCACCATGGAGTGGGACACCGCCGCCCCCCAAGCCATCCTCGAAGCCGCCGGCGGCGCCCTGACCACCATGGACGGCGCCCCCTTCCGCTACGGCAAACCCGGCTGGGAAAACCCCCCCTTCGTCTGCACCGGCCTCCGCGCCGCCCCCCCTTCTGCTCCCTCTCCCTCCGGGAGAGGGCCGGGGTGAGGGCGCTGCCCCAAGCCGTCCCTTGACCGAACTCCTCCACGGCGCCCCCGGCATCGCCCGCGCCGCCACCCTGCTCCGCGACGGCCACCTCGTCGCCTTCGGCACCGAAACCGTCTACGGCCTCGGCGCCGACGCCACCAACCCGGCCGCCGTGGCCGCCATCTTCGACGCCAAGGGCCGCCCCCACTTCAACCCCCTGATCTGCCACTACCCCGACGCCGCAACCGCCTTCCACGACGTCGTCGCCACCGAACTCGCCCTCCGCCTCGCCGAAGCCTTCTGGCCCGGCCCCCTCACCCTCGTCCTCCCCCGCCGCATCACCTGCCGCGTCGCCCTCCTCGCCGGCGCCGGCCTCGACACCCTCGCCGTCCGCGTCCCCCGCGGCGACCAGGTCCAAG
>CAZZVQ010000306.1:0-1705 GCA_964657565.1 uncultured Acetobacteraceae bacterium | reverse complement strand
TGCATTCCGCCGTCTGGCACAGCGCTCTCCTTCTCACCGGAGGCGTGAGACTGGAGAGTCGGTTGCCAGACGACTCGCCAGATGTACCGCCGGTGTCGAATTGGGTTATGCCACTGCCCTACCAACCCGGCAAGCGAGCGACGGAGATTGTCACGGGCCAGTCACTCCGCCTTTCCCTAGGCCAGCGGTGAGAGCTCCCTCAGCATCGCCACCCCGGCCTGCAACCCGCCCTCGTCCACCCAGTGCCCCACGCCCTTGCGCCAGGACGTCGTCACGGCGATTCCGCGCCGCCGTAACGCCGCCTCCGCCGCCGGGCCGCGCGCGAAGGGCACCACCTCGTCCGCCTCCCCATGCACCAGCAGCACCGGCGGCTTGCCCGTGATTTCCGCATCGAGCGCCGGGCTGTCGAGCAGGGCGCCGGAATAGGCCAGGATCGCCGCCGGCGGCACCGGCCGCCGCAACCCGGCGTGCAACACCATCATCGCCCCCTGGCTGAACCCCATCAGCGCCACCGCGCCCGGGGGCAACGCCAACCGCGCCAACTCGGCGTCGACCGCGGCCAACAGCAGCGGCGCCGCCCGCCGCGCCCCCGCCTCCAGCACGGCTGGCGTCCGATCCTGCAGGCTGAACCACTGCCGCCCGAACGGCGCCATGTCGCACGGCTCCGGCGCGTCGGGCGCCAGGAAGGCCACGTCCGGCAGCGCCTCCGCCCACGGCCCGGCCAGGCCGATCAGGTCCTGCCCGTCCGCGCCCACGCCATGGCACAGCACGACCAGCAGCCGCGCCGCACCACTGGCCGCCTCCCGGCGCAAGACCTTAAGCTGCTGCTCCATGCCACCCTCTTCTCTGGACGCCGGACTCACTACCCGCTTCGCGCCCAGCCCGACAGGCCTGCTCCATCTCGGCAGCGCCTACGCCGCCCTGGTCGCCTGGCGCCGCGCCCGCACCGCCGGTGGCCGGTTCCTGCTCCGCATCGAGGACATCGACCAGACCCGTTGCCGCCCCGACTACGCCGCCGCGATCGAGGAAGACCTGGCCTGGCTCGGCCTCGACTGGGACGGTCCCATCCGCCGCCAATCCGACCACTTCGCCGACTACCGCCTCGCGCTCGACCGCCTCGCCGGCATCGGCCTGCTGTATCCCTGCACCTGCACCCGCGCCGACATCGCCGCCTCGGCGTCGGCTCCGCACGGTCCGGACGGCCCGGTCTACCCCGGCACCTGCCGCTCGCGCCGGCAGGTCGACCCCGCGGTCCCGCACGCGCTCCGCCTGAACGTCGCCGCCGCCCTGGCGCTGACCGGCCCGCTCACCTGGTTCGAGGAGGGCGAAGGCCGCGTCCCCTGCGACCCCGCCGCGTTCGGCGACCCGGTCCTCGCCCGCAAGGACACCCCCGCCAGCTACCACCTCTGCGTCACCCACGACGACGCCCTCCAAGGCGTCACCCTCGTCACCCGCGGCGTCGACCTGCGCCCGGCGACCAGCCTGCACCGCCTGCTGCAAGCCCTGCTCGGCTGGCCCGAACCCGCCTACGCCCATCACCCGCTCATCCGAGCCCCAGACGGCGCCCGCCTGGCCAAGCGCGATGCCGCCCTGACCCTGCGCGCGCTCCGCGGCGCCGGGCTGACGCCCGATCAGGTCCTCGCCCGGCTCACGGCGTCGGCTTCGGCTCCACCAACTCCACCGTGAGCGTCACCGTGGCCGTCAC
>CAZZVQ010000305.1:0-1719 GCA_964657565.1 uncultured Acetobacteraceae bacterium | reverse complement strand
ATCGATTTGTCGTCACGGGTCGGTTTCCAAACGTTCGGAATCCGCACGGGCTGGGCTGCCAGAATGCCGCCACGATGGCAGATTTCGGGCGATACCCCGGATATTGCACCGGTGTTTGGCGTGACCCAGTAGCGCGACGGCCCAGCCGTTTGTAGAGTCGGGACTTACCAGAGTTCCGCAACTACAAAGGAGGCCGGGCCGTGCCGACAGACTGTAACGCGAAGCCGATCGAGTTCACACCGCTGGGACGCCGCGCCGTCGTGTCCGCGTTCGACGGCGGGCGGATCACGTCCGACGCCGGGGCGCTGCTCCTGCGCGAGGTGGCGGCCAAGTCGAAGCTGTTCGAGCGGATGTCGGCCGCCGTGCCCGACCCGCGCGACCCCGACCTGATCGAGCACGATCAGCGGACGATGCTGGCCCAGCGGGTCTTGGGGATCGCCTGCGGGTGGGAGGACCCGAACGACCACCACGGGCTGCGGGTGGACCCGCTCGTGCAGGTGGCGACGGGCCGCGGGGGCCGACGACGAGCGGCCGCTGGCGTCGCCGGCCACGCTCTGCCGGCTGGAGAACCGCGTGGGCCGCGGCGCGTGCGTGGCCCTGTCGAAGCTGCTGGTCGAGCTGTTCATCGAGTCGTTCGGGACCCAGGTGCCGGACGAGCTGGTCTTGGACTTCGACGCGACCGACGAAGATCGTCCACGGGGACCAGGAGGGGCGGTTCTTCCACGGCTACTACGACGGCTACTGCTTCCTGCCGCTCTACGTGTTCTGCGGCGGGCGGCTGCTCGTCTCCTACCTCCGCCCGGCGAACATCGACGCGGCCAGGCGCTCCCGGGCCATCCTCAAGCTGCTGGTCGACCGCCTGCGGCAGGCGTGGCCCAAGGTGAGGATCGTGTTCCGTGGCGACAGCGGGTTCTGCCGCTGGCGGCTGCTGCGGTGGTGCGACCGCCACGGCGTCGGGTACGTGGTCGGGCTGGCCCGGAACAAGACGCTGGAGCGGATGGCCGCCCCCGCCATGGCCGAGGCCGAGCGGCTGTTCAAGGGGACGGGCCAGGCCCAGCGGTCGTTCCACGAGTTGCGGTACGCCGCCGGCACGTGGGACCGCGAGCGGCGCGTGATCCACAAGGCCGAGCACAACGCCGGCGGCGACAACCCGCGGTTCGTCGTCACCAACCTCGACGACCCGCCGGCCGACCTGTACGACCGCCGGTACTGCCCCAGAGGCGAGATGGAGAACCGGATCAAGGAGCAGCAGCTCGGCCTGTTCGCCGACCGCACCAGCTGCCACGCGTTCGCGGCCAACCAGTTCAGGCTGTTGCTCGGCTCCTTCGCTTACGGGCTGGTCGAGACGCTGCGGCGGACCGCGCTGGCCGGGACCGAACGGGCCGCGGCCCAAGCGACGACGATCCGAACCAAGCTGTTGAAGGTCGGCGCCGTGGTGGCCGTGACCGCCCGCCGGGTCGTGTTGCGGCTCAGCGCCGCCTACCCGCTCCAGTCACTGTTCGCCGACGTCGCCCGGCGGCTGGTCGCCATGCCCACCCCGCGGCTGGAGTGACCCGGCCGTCATCCCTCCGGCCCTCAACGACGATGTGGAGGCGACGATGAACGGTCCGACATCCTGAGCAGGCGTGGGGACGGGTTGACCCTGCGCGCCCGCCGGACGAGAGCGCAGTCACGCCGCCGACCGTCGCATCGACAAACACCGGTGCAACATTCGGGCTA
>CAZZVQ010000304.1:0-1730 GCA_964657565.1 uncultured Acetobacteraceae bacterium | reverse complement strand
GCCAGACACGGCGGGTTCACCGACCCGCCGCCCACCGCCAAGATCCCCCCCAACCCCTGGCTCTGCAGCGTCGCCGCATCGAGCACGTCGAGCTCGATCCCGTCCCGTTCGAGCTCGCGCAGCCGCTCCACCATCCCCGCCGGCGTCAGCGTATTGCTCGGCTCCGCGATCAGGTCGCGCGCGAACATCGCCCCCTCGACCCCCGCCGACACCGCCGCCCACGCCTCCCGCGCCGCCGCCGGGTCGTCGACCATCACGTCGATCCGCTCCACCCGGATCCGCTCCGGCAGCGCATCCCCCGGTTCCTCACGCGTGAACAGCCGGTCGAACCGCCAACTCCGCAGCACGCCCCCCGCCGCCAGCCCCGCCGCCTGCTCCGCCGTACATCCCCGCGCGTCCAGCGCCACATGCCTCAGCGCCTGCAGCCGCGCCACCGCCAGCGCACCGGCCGCCTCGAAATCGACCCCCGCGCCCATCCCCAGCAGCAGCACCCGCCGCCGCCGCCCGCCCACCTCCGCCACCTCCCCCAGCCGCCCCAGGAACCCGGCCGCCGCAGCCCGCTTCGGCTTCGGCACCGCCCCAACCACCGGAACCGCCCGCGCCGGCGCATCGCTCTTGCGCCCGAACCGAACCTCCACCCCGGCTCTCACCCCTCGAAATGCTCCGCCACCAGCCGATCCAGTAGCCGCAGCCCGAACGCCGTCGCCCCCTTCGGGATCGTCGCGCTATCCTTGCTGCTCCACGCCATCCCCGCGATGTCCAGATGCGCCCACGGCCCGCGCACGAACCGCTGCACGAACTGCGCCCCGATGATCGCCCCGCCCGGCCGCCCGCCGATATTCTTCATATCCGCGATGTCCGACTTGATCAGCTTGTCGTACGCCTCCCCCAGCGGCATCCGCCACACCGCCTCCCCGGTCGCCTGCCCCGCCGCGATCAGCCGCGCCGACAGCGTCTCGTCATTGCTGAACATCCCCGCGAACTCGTGCCCCAGGCTCACGATGATCGCCCCCGTCAGCGTCGCCATGTCCACCGTCAGCGCCGGCTTGAACCGCTCCTGCGCATACCAGATCACGTCGGCCAGCAGCAGCCGCCCCTCTGCGTCCGTATTCAGCACCTCGATCGTCTGCCCCGACAGGCTGGTCACCACGTCCCCCGGCCGCAGCGCATTGCCCGCCGGCATGTTCTCCGACAGCCCCACCAGGCCCACGACGTTCGCCTTCGCCTTCCGCAGCGCCAGCGCCGCCATCAGCCCGACCACCGCCCCGGCCCCGGCCATGTCCCACTTCATGTCGCCCATGTTGGCGCCGGGCTTGAGGCTGATGCCGCCGGTATCGAACGTCACCCCCTTGCCCACGAAGCACAGCGGCGCCGCATCCGCCGCCCCGCCCATCCATTTCATCACCACCACCCGCGGCTCGCGCACCGACGCCTGCGAGATCGCCAGCAGCGCCCCAAACCCCTTCTCGGTCAGTTCCTCGACGCCCATCACCTCGACCTCGAGCCCGAACTCGGCCAGCTTGGCGCACCGATCCGCCATCTCGGCCGGATACAGCACGTTCGGCGGCTCCGTGATCAGGTCCCGCGCGATCGTCGTCCCCCGCGCGATCGCCTCCAGCGCCGGCCACGCCGCCTGCGCCGCCCCGGCATCGTCCGTCAGCACCGTCAGCGTCGCCAGCTTCGGCTTGCCGTCCGCCCCCTCCTTGGTCCGATACAGGTCGAACCGATAC
>CAZZVQ010000303.1:0-1760 GCA_964657565.1 uncultured Acetobacteraceae bacterium | reverse complement strand
CCTCTCCCGCCAGCGGGAGAGGGAGAAGTGGCCGCGGCACGAGGGATTCCAACGTTGAACGCCGGGTCGGCGACGCGGCGACGAGGCGTTGCGTGTAGGGGTGCTGCGGCGCCTCGAATAGCGCGGCGGTGGGGCCGGTTTCGACCACCCTGCCCTGCTCCATCACCGCGATGCGGTCGCACCAGCGGGCGGCTAGGCCGAGATCGTGGGTGATCAGGATCAGCGCCATGTCGCGCTTGGCCTGGATCGCGGCCAGCAGCTCCATCACCGTCTGCTGGGTGGTCACGTCGAGGCCGGTGGTGGGCTCGTCGGCGATCAGCAGGGCGGGCTCGCAGGCGATGGCCATCGCGATCATCACGCGCTGGCACATGCCGCCGGAGAGCTCGTGCGGGTAGGCGTGGAGGCGTTGGGCCGGGTCGCGAATGCGGACGGCTTCTAGCAGCGCGAGCGCTTGGGCACGGGTGTCGGTGCCCTTGCCGTGGGCCTTCAGCACGTCGGTGATCTGGCGCTCGACGGTGCGGATCGGGTTCAGCGCGACGCGCGGGTTCTGGAAGATCATCGAGATCGCGGCTCCGCGGAGGCGGCGCAGGTCGGCGTAGCTGGCGCGGGTGATGTCGCTTCCGTCGAAGGTGATCTTTCCGTGTGTGATGCGGCCGGCGCGGTCGAGCAGGCGCATGATGGCGAGGGAGGTCACCGATTTGCCGGAGCCGCTCTCGCCGACCACGCCGAGCGCCTCGCCGCGGTCGACGGCGAGGTCGATGCCGTGCAGCGGCTGGACGCGGCCGTGGCGGGTGGCGAACTCGACGGCCAGGTTCTCGACTTGCAGCAAACTCACGTGCGCATCCGGGGGTCCAAGATGTCGCGCAGGCCATCGCCGAGCAGGTTGAAGCACAGCACCGTCAGCATCAAAGCGAAGCCGGGCATCGCCACCAGCCACCATTTGCCGGTGGTGATGAAGCGGGCACCCTCGGCGACCATGATGCCCCATTCCGGCGTCGGCGCGGTCACGCCGAGGCCGATGAAGCTCAGCCCGGCGGCGTTCAGGATGGCCCAGCCGAGGTTGAGCGAGATCTGCACAGCCATCGCCGGCAGCACGTTCGGCAACAGGATGCGCAGCACGACGGAGAGGTGGCTCTCGCCGCACGCCCGCGCCGCCTCGACCCAGCCGGCGTTGCGGCGGACGTTCACCTCGGCGCGGGCGAAGCGGACGTAGAACGGCAGGTTGATGACCGCGGTGGCGATGATGATGTTCTCGACCCGGTTGCCCAGCGCGGCCACGAGCGCCATGGCCAGCACGAACAGCGGGAAGGCCATCAGCACGTCGACGATGCGGCCGACCCAGCGGTCGAGCTTGCCGCCCTGGTAGCCGCAGAAGCCGCCGATCACGGCCCCGGCGGCAAACGAGAGGCCGACGGCGGAGATGGCGATGACCAGGTCGAGCCGCGTCGCGCTGATGATGCGGCTGAGGATGTCGCGGCCGAGTTGGTCGGTGCCGGCCCAGTGCGCGGCGCTGGGGGGCAGCAGGGCGTTGGATACGTCGGAGGCGATTGGGTCGTAGGGCACGATCCAGGGCGCGAGCAGCGCGATCAGGACGAGAAGCAGACCGCCGGCGGCCGCGATGGCGGTGACCGGGTTGGAGCGGAGGACGTAGGCGATGTGGCGGCCGGTGCCGCCGGAAGCGACGGTTGCGCTCATGCGGTCGCTTTCAAAGCCCTCTCCCTCCGGGAGAGGGTTGGGTGAGGGTCTTTGGGCGAGGAGCG
>CAZZVQ010000302.1:0-1772 GCA_964657565.1 uncultured Acetobacteraceae bacterium | reverse complement strand
CACGGCGACCGCGACGAGCAGCAGCGTGTTGCGCAGCGCGTCCGGGAAGTTGAGGTCGTCGGCCATCTGCCGGAAATTGCCGAGCGAGAAGCCCCCGCCGCCGTCGCTGAACGCCACCAGCAGCGCTTCCGCCAGCGGCCAGGCGAAGAAGACCACCAAGAAGACGATGCTCGGGGCCAACAGCAGTAGCGGCAGCAGGCGCTCGGCCCGGCGCATCCCTATTGCACCGGACAGGCTTCGGTCGAGACCGCGTCGGGCTGCCAGCACGGCGCGTTCGCCGCCTTCATCAGCGCGGCCAGCTTCGAACCCTCCGCCTCGAGCGCGGCGGGGATCGCCTGGTTGCGCAGGATGATGCGCTGGAACGCGTCCGAATAGACCTTGTTGAACTCGCCGTTCTTCTCGCCCAGCCCGACCGGCAGCAGCGAGACGATGGCGTTCGGCGCCGCGGCCTGCTTGGCGATGGCGTCGGCGGCCAGGCGCAGCCCGGGCGACAGGTCGGTCGGCAGGTCCACCTTGACCACCGGGAAGAACGCGGTCTCGCGCAGCGTGGCGATCTGCACGGCCGGCGTGGTCAGATAGGCGATGAGCTGCGCCGCCGCCGCGCGATCCGGGTCACCCTTCGGCACGGCGAGCCCGGCCACCACCGGCATGTAACCGAGCCCCTTCGGGCCGGAGGGCGCCGCGAACGCCACGAAATCGTCCGGCCGCTTGCGCAGCGCGTCGATCATGCGGGCGACGTGGTCGAAGCCGACCCAGACCTCGTCGGCCAGCAGCGGCTCCTGCATGAAGTCGTACGACGTCGAGCGGGGGTTGGTCGACGCCCAGATCTGCTTGAACACGGTCCACATCGCGACCGCGTCGGGGTTCTTGAAGGTGCGCACGACGCCGCCGGTATAGGCCGGGTACAGCGAGCCCTGCAGCAGGCGGTACATCAAGCCTTTCGGACCGCCGGGAAAGCCGAGCTTCCGCTCGCCGGTCGCCTTCTGCATGTTCGCACCCCATTCAGCGAGCTGCGCGTAGGTGAGCGTATCCACCGTCGCGCCGGCTGGCAGATAAGGCAGCGCCTTCTTGTTGGCGACCATGATGTAGGTCGCCTGCATCCAGGGCACGTAGGTCGCATGGCCGGTGCCGAGCTTGGCGAGGTCGACATAGGCCGGGCTGAACCCGCGATCGCCGAGGCCGGCCATGAGGTCGTCGACCGGGTCGAGCGCGGGCACCACCGTCGAGAAATCACCGTGCAGCCCGCCAATGAGGCCGACGCTCGCCTTGCCGGCCTGCGCCTCGGCCTTGATCCGGGCCACCCACGGCCCGGTCTCGTCGACGACGTAATCGACCTTCCCCGCGAAGCCCTTCAGGATCACGTCACGGACCTTTTGTGCTTCCTCGATCGGGCGCAGCTGGTTCGAGAGGAACACGACATCGGCCCGGGCCGGGCTGCAGAGCGCGGCAGTGGCGAGCAGCGCGAGCAGGACTCTGGATTTCATGGTTATTCTCCCGTCTAGCGTGTTGGCGCGGGACCGTGGGTCGCGCGCAGGATGAGTTCGGGCTGCCACACCTCGGTGACCGGGGCGCGCGTGGCGTCGGCCAGGCGGGCGAGCAGGATATTGACCAGCTCATGGCCGGCTTCGTGGATCGGCTGGCGAACGGTGGTGAGCGGCGGCTCGGTGAAGCGGCTGAACGGCAGATCGTCGTAGCCGACGATCGAGATGTCGGTGCCGATCCGGCAGCCGGCGGCGCGGGCGGCCTGGATCGCGCCGATGGCCAGCCGGTCG
>CAZZVQ010000301.1:0-1788 GCA_964657565.1 uncultured Acetobacteraceae bacterium | reverse complement strand
CGGCCTTCGGCCCAAAGACACAACCCAGCATCGACTGGACCGCGACCACCGCCTTCGTGACCGGCACCTCCCGCGGCATCGGCCGCGCCCTGGTGCACCGCCTGCTCGCCGCCGGCTGCCCGAAAATCTACTGCGCCGCCCGCAACCCGGCACACATAAAAGACCTCCTCGCCACCGCCCCCGACCGGCTGCACGGAATCGCCCTCGACATCACCGACGCCGCCGCCGCCACCACGGCCGCCGCGGCCGCGCCCGACACCACGCTGCTCATCAACAACGCCGGCATCAACTTCAACCAGGCCTTCACCGCGCCCGACGTGCTCGACCGCGCGCAGACCGAGATGGACACCAACTATCTCGGCCCGCTGCGCACCACCCGTGCCTTCGCGCCCATCCTCGCCCGCAACGGCGGCGGCGCCATCGTCAACATCCTATCGGTGCTGGCCGAGATCAGCCTGCCCGCCATGGGCCCGCTCTGCGCCTCCAAAGCCGCCGCGCTCAGTCTCACCCAAGCCACCCGCGCCCACCTCCGCGCCCAGGGCACGCACGTGCTCGCGGTGCTGCCCGGTGCCGTCGACACCGACATGTCGCGCGGGCTCGACGCCCCGAAGATGGCGCCGGAAGCGGTCGCCGACGCCGTCATCGACGGCCTCCAGCGCGGCCTGGAGGAGGTCTATCCCGGCGACATGGCCGCCGGCGTCGCCTTCGGCCGGGTCATGGACGCCAAGGCCGTCGAGCGCCAGTTCGCCGGCTACCTCAACCCGGCCGAGACCTGGTGATGGGCCCGAACAAGTTCAAACTGGGCGTCTTCTCGGCCAACGCCGATGGCGGGCTGACGCTGACCACCGTGCCGGAGCGCTGGCGCGCCGAATGGGCCGACATCGTCGCCGTGGCACAGATGGCCGACCGCGCCGGGATCGAGTTCTTCCTGCCCATCGCCCGCTGGAAGGGCTATGGCGGCGAGACCGACGCCCGCGGCCTCTCCTACGAGACGCTCACCCACGGCGCCGCGCTCGCCGCGCTGACGGAGCGGATCGCGATCTTCTCCACCGTCCACGTCCCGCTGGTGCACCCCGTCTTCGCCGCCAAGGCGATCGCCACCATCGACCACGTCTCCGCCGGCCGGGCCGGCCTGAACATCGTCTGCGGCTGGAACCAGCCCGAGTTCGACATGTTCGGCGTGACCGCCGTCTCGGACCGCTACGCGCAGGGCCGCGAGTGGCACGAGATCTTCGCCCGCACGCTGACCGAGACCGAGCCGTTCGACTTCGCGGGCGAGTTCTATCGCTGCCGCCGGGTCGAGAGCGCGCCGGGGATGGTCGATGGCGGCCTCCCGACGATCATGTCGGCCGCGTTCTCCCCGCCGGGCCGCGACTTCGCCGCCCGCACCAGCCAATACCTGCTGACGACCCTGACCGACATCGACGAGGGAAGCCGCGACATCGCCGATATCGCCGCCCGTGCCGACGCGCTGGGGCGCTCGCTGGGCGTGATGGCGACCGCGCATGTGGTGGCCCGCGAGACCAAGGCCGAGGCCGAGGCGTTCTACCAGCGCTACGCGGTCGAGCTGGCCGACCATGTGGCCGTCGACAACCACATGCGTATGAAGAAGGAGATGGCCGGCTCACACGACCAGAAGGCCTTCGACCTCTACCGCCAGCGCTTCGCCGGCGGCACCGGCACCTACCCGCTGATCGGCACCCCCGACGAGATCGTGGCCGAGATGATCCGCATGCACGCGGCAGGCTACGCCGGCACCACGATCAGCTTCTGCAACTTCCGCGACGA
>CAZZVQ010000300.1:0-1816 GCA_964657565.1 uncultured Acetobacteraceae bacterium | reverse complement strand
AACGCCTCCCAATCCTGCTCCGCACCCGCGGCCACGCTGGTCTTCGGCGCGCTGGCCGGTGTCGTGCGCGGTCTGGCGCCCGCTGCCGCCGGCTTCGGCGGCACGGGCTTCGGCGTCGCGACCGACTTGACCGGTGCGGCCACCGTCACGCGTGCCGCTGCGCGCTCCCCCGCCCGCTCGTTCGCTCCCGACAACGTGAAGACACTCACCAGCTCCGTCATCCGGATCGCCTGCTGCTTCAGGCTGTCGGCCGCCGCGGCCGACTCTTCCACCAGCGCCGCGTTCTGCTGCGTCACCTGATCGAGCGCGCCGACCGCCTCGCTCACCTGGCCGATCCCCTTGGTCTGCTCCTCGGTCGAGGCGCTCATCTCCCCGATCAGGTCCGCCACGCGCCGCACCTGCCCGACGATGTCGGTCATCGTCGTGCCCGCACCGCCGACAAGACGCGAGCCCGACTCGACCGTCTCCACGCTCTCGGTGATCAGCGACTTGATCTGCTTGGCCGACTCGGCCGAGCGCTGCGCGAGGCTGCGCACCTCGCTGGCCACCACCGCGAAGCCGCGCCCCTGCTCGCCCGCGCGTGCCGCCTCCACGGCCGCATTCAGCGCGAGGATGTTGGTCTGGAACGCGATCCCGTCGATCACCCCGACGATGTCGGCGATCTTTCTCGAGCTCGCGCTGATGTGGTCCATCGTCGAGACGACCTGCGCCACGACCTCGCCGCCGCGCAGCGCCACCGCGCTCGCCGAGGCCGCCAGCTGCGTGGCCGTGCGCGCCGTCTCCGCACTCTGCTTGACCGAGGAGTGCATCTGCTCCATCGAGGCGGCCGTCTGCTGCAGGTTGGCGGCCTGCTGCTCGGTGCGCTGGCTCAGATCGGCGTTGCCCATGGCGATCTCGCCCGAGCCCGTCGCGATCGAGTCGCTGCTCTGGCGCACCGCCCCGACGATGCTGGCCAGGCTGTCGTTCATCGCCTTGAGCGCCTCGAAGAGCTGGCCGGCCTCGTCGTGGGCTCCGGTCGGGATCGAGCTGCTGAGGTCGCCGGCCGCAACCGACCGGGCGATGGCCACCGCCCGGCGCAGCGGCACGGTGATCGACTGGGTGATGAACCAGGCGCAGAAGAGGCCGATCAGCGCGGCCACGCCGGCGACGATCAGCACGCTCGTGACGGCGCTGCGGTAGGCCTCGGCGGCGGTGGTGCTGGCCGCGACCATGTTGGCCTGCTCGAGCCGGACGAGCTCCTCGAGCGCGCCGATGAAGGCCTTCTGGGTCTGGTAGCGCGGGCCGAAGAGCAGCGCCGTGCCGGCTTCCTTGCGGTCCTTCCGGCCGACCTCCATCACGTCGTCGGTGAAGGCGAAGTAGTCGGCGGCCTTGGCCCGGAGGTCCGCCAGCAGCGCCCGGCCGCTGTCGGAGGTCATGCGCTGGTCGAGAAAGGCGAGCTTCTCGTCGATGGTGGCGCGGTCCTTGTCGTGCGCGGCCTGGTTGGCCGCCTCCTGGGCCTTGTCGGTCACGAGCAGCAGGTTGCGGGTGACGCGGGCGATGTCCATGACGGAGTAGGCGATGGTCTGGGCGGCCTCGACCTTGGGGTAGACGTCGTGGGTCACGGCCAGGGTCGCGCCGGCCTGCTGCCCGAGCCGGGTGACGCTGAGCACGACGACGATCGCGAGCAGCACGAGCATCAGCCCGAATCCGAGCGCCAGGCGCTTGGAGAGATTCACACTTCGAAGGAAGGTCATGAGGGTCGCCTCGGATAAGGAGCAGCCGGCGCGGCCGCGCCTTCGCCCTTATCGGCAACGGGGCGGAGGAATGAAGGCGGGTG
>CAZZVQ010000299.1:0-1816 GCA_964657565.1 uncultured Acetobacteraceae bacterium | reverse complement strand
ATCTCAATGTTTTCAATCACTTGACGAGGTGGGGCACTATGAACAAGCCACTGCCACACCGCGCAGGGCTCGCTCGGCCGTGTTGTTGTGCGCGTCGATGCGCCCGTCACCGACGAAGTTCGTCAGCGCCGTCCAGTTGCCCAGCGAGTATCCGATCGCGAGCGCCATCGGCGACTTCGCCGACACCTGCGCCAGGGTCTCGCGCATCCACGACTTCAATTCCTTCAACACCGGCACCGACCGCGCCTGGCGCATTCGCCGTCTTCGCAGGGCCGAGCGCCCGTTGACCTCGGCCTCGATCCGGAAGAGCTCGCCGATCCGCACCAGGGCCTGGTGCGCCAGCGTCCCGGGCAGGCGCTTTTGCTTGACGTGGATGTCCCAGAACTTGCGGCGCGCGTGGCTCCAGCAACCCGCCTCGACGACCCGACCGTTCTCGAAGAGCTTGTTGTACCCGGCGAACGCATCGGCCTGCAGGACACCGCGGAAGGACTGGAGGTGCCGCGCCGGGTGCGCGCCCTTGCGGTCGGCCGAATACTGGAACCACACCGCCGGCGGCGCCTTGTTCCCGCTCGGGCGGTCGTCGCGGACGTAGACCCAGAGCCGCCCGGTGTGCGCCGCCTCGCCCTTGCCACCGAGCGCGCGGACCGGCGTGTCGTCGCCGTGGACCTTTGCGGCCTTCAGCACGTGGCGCCCGACGGCGTCGGCGAGCGGCGTCAGCAACAGGCCGCAACTGCCGACCATGTCGCTGAGGGTCGAGCGGCTCATCTCGACCCCGTCGCGGCCGTAGATCTGGCTCAGCCGGTAGAGGGGAACATGATCCGAGAACTTGCTCACCGCAATGTGCGTGAGCAGCCCGGCGCCGGCCAGGCACCGGTCCATCGGCCGGCTCGGCGCCAGCGCCTGCGTGATCGTGTGGCATCCCGCACAGGCGAGCTTTGGGCGCACGTGGCGCACGACGTGGAAGCTGCCGGGCTCGTAGTCCAGCACCTCCGAGACGTCCTGGCCGATTTCACGCAAGCCACCTCCGCAGGCCGTGCAGCCGCAGCCGCCCAGCGGCGTGTGAACGACGGTGCGTCGCGGCAGGTGCGCGGGCAGCTCGCGTAAGCCCGGCCTCGTCTTGGGCTCGCGCTTCTTGCGCTCGGTGTCGAGCGGGGCCACATTGGATTTCAACCCGTCATCCGCACCGCCATCGGAGGAAGGATCAACGACCGGCTGCGCGACCTGGCCGCCGACGAGTTCGAGCTGCGGGTGGTCGAGCCGCTCGCTGGAGCGGCCGTACTTCATGCGCCGGAGGTACGTCAGCTCGACCAACATCTTGTCGATGGTCAACTGCGCGATCTTCAGGGCCTCGTGCGAGCGTTTGACCTCGCCGCTCAACGCCGCGTTGTCGGCCACGAGGTCGGCGAACGTCATGGCCATGACTTTGCCCGCCACGACCCTCTCTCGCAACGGGACATCTCCCGTCAACCGCTTGCACTCTTGGCTAGACCGCCATACGCGGTTGCCACGTCCGTTCAGGATGCCGCCAGTCGATTCCCTCGAGCAACATCGAGAGCTGCGCGGTCGTCAGCGAGACGCTGCCACTGTCGGCCTGCGGCCAGACGAAGCGGCCTCGCTCGAGCCGCTTCGTCAACATGCACATGCCGTCGCCATCGCTCCACAGCAGCTTCACCAGGTCGCCCCTGCGACCCCGGAACGCGAAGACGTGGCCGCTGAACGGATTCTCGGTCAGCGCCGTCTGGACCTTTGCGGCCAGTGAGTCGATGCCGCAGCGCATGTCGGTCACGCCCGCGGCGAGCCAGACACGGGTCCCTGC
>CAZZVQ010000298.1:0-1819 GCA_964657565.1 uncultured Acetobacteraceae bacterium | reverse complement strand
AGGCCCTCGCGCTCGACGACGTTCTCGCCGGAGGCGGCGACGTCGATCAGCAGGTCGACGAGGTGGTCCTCGAGCAGGTTCACTTCGTCGATATAGAGGAAGCCGCGATTGGCGCGGGCGAGCAGGCCGGGCTCGAACGCCTTCTCGCCGCGGACCAGGGCGCGTTCCAGGTCGAGCGCGCCGACGACGCGGTCCTCGGTGGCGCCGAGCGGCAGGTCGACGACGGGCACCGGCGCGGTGGCGGCTTCGGTGCGGCCGGCGGCGCGGCATTCGTCGCAGGCGGAGTCGGGCTGGGCCGGGTCGCAATGATAGCGGCAGCCGGCGATGACCTGCATGGGCGGCAGAAGCGCGGCGAGGGCGCGGACGGCGGTCGATTTGCCGGTGCCGCGGTCGCCGAAGGCCAGGACGCCGCCGACCGACGGATCGACCGCGGCGATCAGGAGCGCGCGCTTCATCTCCTCCTGACCCGCGATCGCCGAGAACGGGAAATTTTCACGCATCGGTAGGCACTCTTGTCAACTTAGCTTGACGATAGCACCCCGGTTTTACGGTGGCGATGGGGTCAAGGCGGCGGACAAGACAAGCGGAGGCTGACGATGGTGCCGCCGGCCATCTTGGTCTGCCCAGCCTTCGTCTGCAGCGTGGCGCCGAGCTGGCGGGAGAGGCTGCGCACGATCGTCAGGCCGGCCGACTGGCTGGCCGCCCGGTTCTCCGGCATGCCGATGCCGTCATCCTCGACCGAGACGCGCAGCTCGGTCTGCGCATCGCGCTCGAGCCGGATGACCACGTTGCCGCCGTCGCGGCCGACGAAGGCGTGGGCGAGGGCGTTCATCAGCAATTCGTGGACGATCAGCCCGAGTGGCACGGCGGTGGCGAGCGGGACGAACAGCGTGTTGGGGGCGTGCACCGCGATCTCCGCGCCGCGGCCCTGCTGGGCGAGCACGAGGCGGCGGACCAGGGCGCCGAGATCGAAGCGGGCGGAGGACCCGGCGTCCCAGATCTGCTGTTGGGCGAGCGCCATGGTGGCGGCGCGGGAGGCGGCGACGCGGAGGGCTGCCTTGACGGCCGGGTCGGTGGCGCGGCTGGCCTGCACGCTGAGCAGGGAGGCGAACACCTGGGCGTTGTTCTTCACCCGGTGATGCAGCTCCTGCATGACGGCCGCCTTCTCGTCGAGGTCGCGCTGGCGCTGGGCCTGGGCATCCTTGAAGTCGGTGATGTCGGTCATGCAGCCGATGAAGCCGGCGAACAGGCCGAACCGGTCCAGGCGCGGAACGCCGGTCGCGAGCATGGCGCGCCAGGCGCCGTCGTGGCGGCGCATGCGGAACTCGAGGCGAAAGGGCGTGCGGGCGGCGAAGCTCTCGGCGAGCCTCGCGGCGCGGAGGGCCTCGTCCTCCGGGTGGACGCCGGCGGTCCAGCCGGCATCGATCTCCTCCTCGTGGGTGCGGCCGGTGAAGTCGAGCCAGACCTTGTTGACGTAGACCCAACTGCCGCCGGTGTCGGCGCACCAGATGAGGCACGGCACGTTGTTGAGGAGCTGCCGGACGCGCTGCTTGCGGATCATCGGGGCGGTCCGATGGGGAGGATGAAGTAGCTGGGAATGGTGGTGGGGACCCCGGTTTGGATGGAGTCGAGCGCGGCGAGCAGCCACTCGGCCTGGAACGGCTTGGACAGGCAGCCATTGCCGGCGCGGGCGCGGGCGCGGACTTCGGCCGGGTTGCCGGTGGCGAACAGGATCAGGATCGGCATGCAGGCGGCCAGTTCCGCGGCCAGGGCGATGCCGTCGCCGCCGCCGGCAAGACGAACATCGATGACGGCGATG
>CAZZVQ010000297.1:0-1835 GCA_964657565.1 uncultured Acetobacteraceae bacterium | reverse complement strand
CCCAGAAAAATCCCGACGCAGGAAAAATATATCGAAGCGTTTTACAGCATCGACGTCGCCGACAACGTTATCATCAGGCCGAACATACAGTACATTACCCGAAACGGGAGTCCGTTGCGGAAGACCGATGCGGTAGTCTTGGGCTTGAAGTCACTGATAAATTTCTGACACTTCGTTCCGAACCGATAGGGCCGGATCTCGGTAATTACCCACCCCCTTGCGCGGGTCGGATTTCGCTGATTCCCTCACCGGATGGGCCGAAGCGATCTTGAGCGGCTGAGCCGTGAAGAGCTGATCGAGTTGGTGCTGCGGCTGCAGCGCCCGGAGAAGACTTCGCGCACCTCGTCGAAGCCGCCCGCGACGGACCGCAAGGAGCGTCGGGAGCAATCCAAGCCCGGTGGTGCCAAGCCTGGCCACGAGGGCCACAGCCGAGTGATGAGCAAGGATCCCGATGCCGTCGTCGAGCATCGCCCGGATCGCTGCGCGTGCTGCGGCGGCGGACTGCACGGGGACCTTCCCACCGAGGTCGTCAGCGTGTCCGAACGGATCGAGCTGCCGGAAGTCGCACCGGTCGTCACCCAGCATCAACGGCTGGCGGTGCAGTGCCCGACCTGCGGGGCGCGCGTGATCGCACTGGTTCCGGAGGCGGCGCGGGGCACACCGTTCGGCCCACGGCTGCATGCGGTTGCCACCTATCTCAAGACCTTCCAGGCGCTGTCCTACGAGCGGTTGCAGGCGGCGCTGTCGGATCTGTTCGGGCTCACGCTCAGCCAGGGCGGGCTGATGAACCTTCTCCAGCGCGCGCAGAAGCGCTTCCGCTCCGGTCGCGACGAGGCCGTCTCGACCCTGCGCCAAGCCACGGTGGTCGCTTCAGACGAGACCGGCGTGCGCATCGAGGGCAGCAACGCCTACCACTGGATCTTCCATTCGGCCCAAGCCGTGGTGCACACGGCCTCCCCGACGCGGGGCGCCATCGTGGTGCGGGAGATGATGGACGGGCATCGGCCCGCAGTCTGGATCTCGGACCGCTACACCGCCCAGCAGGGCCACGCCGCCGCGCACCAGACCTGCCTTGCCCATCTCGCCCGCGATGTCGCCTACGTCGTTGAGACCAGCGATGATGCCGTGCCCTGGCGTCTGCAGCTCTGGTTGCGATCCGTGTTCGCCCTGGCCGAGCACGTCACCGACTTCGCGATCTCGACGCTGGCCGCCAAGCGCCGGAGCCTGGATCGCCAACTCGGCGCCATCCTCGCCACGCCGAGCCGCTGCGACCTGACCCGCGACCTGCAGGCCAAGATCAGTCGGGCTCGCCATCAGCTCTTGGTCTTCCTCGCCCACCCCGGCGCGGTCGAGCCGACCAACAACGGATCTGAGCGGCTACTGCGCCCGTCCGTCGTCCAGCGAAAGGTTACCAACGGCTACCGTGCGATGTGGGCCGCCGCGGGCGAAGCCGACATCCGCACTGTCGTCGATACGGCACGCCTCACAGGCAGCAGCCCCTTCGGCGCCATCCTCAAAACCATCGGCGCCTGAACCCAGCGGTCACAGGGGTGGGTAATTACCCTTTCCGCTGCCGGCCCTATCGGAACGCAGAAAGGACGAACTCGAAGAACACTGGTGGGAGATCGATCGGGCGCGGAAAGAGTCTGGGTTCAGCCGAACGCTCGGTGATCTATATGCTCCCAAAACCATGCCGCCAGATCTGAAACGAGCGCATGAGGAACTCGACGAGACCGTCGAGGCCATCTTTGGTTCGCGTAAGTACCGGTCGGACGCCGACCGGATCGAGCATATGCTCCAGCTTTACGAGCGCGCCATCGCCGATGAACTTGTCG
>CAZZVQ010000296.1:0-1862 GCA_964657565.1 uncultured Acetobacteraceae bacterium | reverse complement strand
CGGTGGCGGTGGCGACGCCGTGCTGGCCGGCGCCGGTCTCGGCGATGATCCGCGTCTTGCCCATGCGGCGGGCGAGCAGGATCTGGCCCATGCAGTTGTTGATCTTGTGGCTGCCGGTGTGGTTGAGCTCGTCGCGCTTGAAGAAGATGCGCGCGCCGCCGATGCGGTCGGTCAGGCGCTGGGCGAACCAGAGCGGGCTGGGGCGGCCGACGTAATCCTTGAGGTAGCGGTCCAGCTCGGTCTGGAACGCCGGGTCGGCCTTGGCCGCCTCGTAGGCGGCCTCGACCGCCAGGACCAGCGGCATGAGCGTCTCGGCGACGAACCGGCCGCCGAAGGCGCCGAAGCGGCCGCGGGCGTCGGGACCGGAGCGAAGCGTGTTCGGCCGGGTGATAGTTTCTGCTGCACTCACGGGCGGATCTCCATCCCGACGGTTTAGACCAGGGCGCGGGCCGGGTCACGCTCTGGTCGGGGTTCACGATCCAGCTTAGAAGCAGGTATGCTCTATTCGAATAGTGGCACCTCGCCGCGCGTGACGGTCCAGCCCACCGCCCACACGTTCAACGAACGCGATGGGGTCTGGCTCGACCTGTTGGAGCCGACCGATCAGGAGCGTTCGATGGTCGAGCGGCTGACGCAGCTCCGGGTGCCGGCGCTGGCCGACATCGCCGAGATCGAGAGCAGCAGCCGGCTGATGATGGAAGGCAAGGTGCTGTATCTGAGCATGCCGCTGACCTATTGGGACAAGGACAAGGGGGTCTCGCGGGTGTCGCCGGTCGGCCTGGTGCTGTCGGCGTCGCATCTGATCACGGTCCGCTATGCGGCGATGCCGGTGTTCGACGATTTCGCGCAACGCTTCGCCAACAACGCGGCGACGACCAGCGGCGGCGCGTTCATCGGCCTGTTGGAGGCGATCATCGACCGGCTCGCCGACGTGTTGGAGCATATCGGTGCCGAGCTGGCGGAGAGTTCGCATACGATTTTTGGCACCGACAACGATAACGAGAAGAATTCCAACAAGATCGACGCGCGCTTGCGCGGCACGCTGCGCACCATCGGCCAGATCGGCGATCGGCTCGCCAATATCCGCGACAGTTTGGTCGGTACGCAGCGGATCGTCAGCTATGCGCACGACATGGGCGCCGAGTGGATGGACAAGACGCTGGTGCATCGCTGCAGCACGCTGCGGGCCGACATCGCGTCGTTGATGGATTATGACGTCCAGTTGAGCAACAAGGTGCAGTTTCTGCTCGATGCGACGCTGGGATTCATCAATATCGAACAGAACAACGGCATCAAGATCCTGACCGTCGTGTCGGTGGTGGGGGTGCCGCCGACGCTGGTGGCCAGCATCTATGGAATGAACTTCAAATGGATTCCCGAGCTGCAATGGGATTACGGCTATTTCTACGGGCTGACGGTCATCGTGCTGAGCGCGATCTGTCCGTTGATCTGGTTCAAGAAACGCGGCTGGATCTGAGAGCCGCCACGGCGCTGGTTCTGGCGGTCGCGCTGGAAGCGGGCGCGGCCAGCTTGGCGCAGGCGCAGCCGCTGGTGCCGAACCCGGGGCTGACGACGCTGATGCAGCCGCAGCGACTGGACCGGTCCAGGCCGTTGGTGTCGGAGGACCGGGCGGCGGGCACGCGCTCGGGCCTGCGGCAGGGCGTCACCCCGTGCGACCGCGCCGGTGCGGCATCGCCCGGGGGCGGCGCGGCCGCACCGACCGGGCCGTCGCTGTACGGCGGCGGGTCCGGGCCGGGCGGGTATGGCCAATACATCCCCGGCGCGCCACCCCCGACCGACCCGTCCGGCAACAAGCAATCCGCCGCCACCGATCGGCCGCTGTATGGCGGCACCGGGCGGCC
>CAZZVQ010000295.1:0-1864 GCA_964657565.1 uncultured Acetobacteraceae bacterium | reverse complement strand
TGAACACCGTCCTCCTCACCCCCAACGCCCCACCCGTCTCCCAGCACCTGCTGGACCGCCACCACTTCCGCAAACACGGCCCCAACGCCACCTACGGCCAACCCGAAAACTAGCCGCCATCCGACCCGGCCAACGGCCGGACCACAACCGTCATCCTCACCCCAACCAGATCACACGTCACGAAGTGACCGCCGCCCGCGCAGGGCGCCCGTCCGGCAGGACAAGGAGTTCTCAAAATGCCCATCGTAGCCGGCGTCGACTTCGGCACCCTCTCCGCCCGCGTCACCCTCCTCGACAGCGAAAAGGGCCGCCTCGCCACCTCCGTCGCCGAATTCCCCCTCCACCGCAAGCGCGAAGACCCTGACTTCGCCACCCAGTCCCACGCCGACCACCTCACCGCCCTCACCGACGCCATGCACCAGGCCATCGCCCAGGCCGGCATCAACGGCGCGGACATCGCCGCCATCGCACTCGACACCACCGGCTCCAGCGTCATCCCCGTCGACGCCAACCTCCAACCCCTCGGCGACTACTACCTCTGGTGCGACCACCGCGCCAAGCGCGAAGCCCGCGAGATCACCGACCTCGCCAACGCAGAAAACCTCGAAGCCATCGCTTGGTGCGGCGGCGTCTACAGCCATGAGTGGGGCTTCGCCAAGCTCCTTCACTGGCTCCGCAACAACCCCACCCTGCGCCCGCGGTTCGCCTCCGCTCTGGAGCACTGCGACATGATCGCCGCCACCCTCTGCGGCATCACCTCGCCCGCCCAGGTCCAGCGCAGCGTCTGCGCCCTGGGCCACAAGTGGCTCTGGAACCCCAAATGGGGCGGCTTTCCCCCGCAGTCCTTCCTCTCCAAGCTCGACCCCCTCTTCGACGGCATCGTCGAAAAACTCTCCGGCCCGGTCCTCACCTCGGACCACCTCGCCGGCCACCTGTCTGAATCCTGGGCTAGCACCCTTGGCCTCAAAGCCGGCATCCCCATCCCCGTCGGCGCATTCGACGCCCACTGGGACGCCATCGGCGCAGGCTGCCGCGCCGGAGACGTCGTCAACGTCGTCGGCACCTCCACCTGCATCATCGCCATGCAGAAGCCCGTCGCTGGCGTGCAAGATACGCTCATCCCCGGCGTCTGCGGCGTCGTCCCCGGCTCCGTCCATCCCGCCTTCACCGGCGTAGAGGCCGGCATGTCGGCCGTCGGCGACATCTTTGAAGCCATAGCCCGCCGCGCCGGAACCACCGTCAAAACCCTCGCCCAGGGCCTCGAAGCTTACCGCCCCGGCCAGACCGGCCTCCTCCGCCTCACCTGGGACAACGGCGACCGCACCGTCCTCGTCGACTCCGACCTCGCCGGCGTCACCCTCGGCTGGCGCCTCACCCACACCGCGCAAGACGAGCTCTTCGCCGCCATCGAAGGCACCGCCTTCCACACCCGCATCATCCTGGAGCGCATGGAGCAGCACGGCGTCCCCATCCAACGCGTCATCAACGCCGGCGGCATCCCCCAGCACAACGCCACCCTCAACCAGGTCTACGCCAACGTCCTCGGCAAGCCCGTCGTCGTCCCGGACGGCTTCCCCACCTCGCTCGGCTCGGGCATCTTCGCCATGCTCGCCGCCGGCATCTACCCCGACCTCGAAACCGCCCAGGCCGCCCTCTGCCTCCCCACCCGCACCTTCACCCCGGAGCCCGCCGCCGTCGCCACCTACGAGCGTCTTTACCAGCACTTCCGCCGCCTCTACATGACCTTCGGCGCCGGCGAAGCCAGCCCGCACTCCCTCTCCGACCTCTTCCACGACCTCCAGCAAATCGCCAAAGAAAGCTACACCCTCACCCTCCCCGCCTAACCCCATCCGAGCCACGACGG
>CAZZVQ010000294.1:0-1920 GCA_964657565.1 uncultured Acetobacteraceae bacterium | reverse complement strand
CACGAACCCCGCCCCGACCAACAGCGCCAACGCCCCCCACCGCAAGCCCGGCGCCATCTCCACCCGCACGAACACGTAGTGCTGCACCGCCACCAGCGTCGCCGCCATGGCCAATGACGCGCCGGCCATCCGCAACAGCCGGATCTGCAGCCGCCGGTCCACCACCAACTGCCCCCGCCGCCCCAGCATCACCCCCAGCGCGATCACGTTGAACAGCGCCGACAAACTCGTCGCCAGCGCCGGCCCCATATGCTTGAGCGGCACCATGAACAGCAGGTTCATCAACAAATTCAGCACGATGGCGATGAACCCGATCCGCACCGGCGTCGACGTGTCGCCATGCGCGAAGAACGCCGGGATCAGCACCTTCACCACCACGAACGCCGGCAGCCCGAACGCATACGCCGCCAACGACTGCGCACTCAGTTCCGCCGCCGCCGCCGTGAACTGCCCCCGCCCGAACAGCACCAGCATGATCGGCTCGCCCGCCACGGCCAGCGCCAGCGCCGCCGGGAGCGTCAGCGCCAGGCTGACCTCGAGCGCCCGCGCCAGCGTATGCCGCGCCTCCTCCGTCTGCCCCGACCGCGCCTGCCGCGACAGCAGCGGCAGCAGCGCCGTCCCAACCGCCGTCCCGATCACCCCCAGCGGCAACTGGTTCACCCGGTCCGCATAGTATAGCAAGCTCGCCGAGCCCGGCGGCAGCAGGCTCACGATCACCACGTCCACGGCCAGATTGAGCTGCGTCACCCCCGCCCCCAGCAGCCCCGGCCCCATCCGCCGCAGCAGATGCCGCATCTGCGGCGTCATCCGCGGCCGCGGAATGCTCAGCCGCATCCCCGCCCGCCGCACCGCCCATGCCAGCAACGCCAATTGCAGCACGCCCGAGATCGTCACACCCCAGGCCAGCGCATGCCCCACCGTCGGCACATACGGCGTCATCAGCAGCATCGCCGCGATGGAAACCGTGTTGAACACCAACGGCGCCGCCGCCGCCGCCGCGAACCGGTCGAGCCCGTTCAGCACCCCCGACAGCAGCGCCGCCAGACAGATCAATAAGACATAAGGAAAGGTGATCCGCGCCAGCGCCACCGTAAGCTGCTCTTTCCCCGGCACATCCGTGAAGCCCGGCGCCAACACCCGCATGATCTGCGGCATGAAGATCTCGCCCACCACCGTCAGCAGCAGCAGCCAGAACGCCAGCACCGCGATCGTCTGTTCCGCGAACTCCCGCGCCGGCTCCGCGCCCTCGATGGCATAGATCCCCGAGAACTCCGGCACGAAGGCCGCATTGAACGCCCCCTCGCCGAACAGCCGCCGGAACAGGTTCGGCACCCGCAGCGCGACGAAGAACGCATCCGCCACCGGCCCCGTCCCCGCCAGCGCGGCGATCAGGATGTCGCGCACGAACCCCATGATCCGGCTGGCCATCGTCCAGCCGCCGACGGTGACGATTCCCCTCAGCATCTATTCGTCCCGCATCGGTCGCGCGAGCAGCGCCGCCGCGGCGCCGTCCACGCTCAGCCGCCCCGCCAGCAACCCGGCCACCGCCTTACAGATCGGCAGCTCGACCCCCGCCGCCCGCGCCAGCAGCGCCGGCGCCGTCGCGACCCCCACGACCACCCCCGGCGACGCCCCCAGCACCTCCGCCAACGTCTTCCCCTGCCCGAGCGCCATTCCACAGCGGAAATTCCGGCTCGCCGCCCCGGTGCAGGTCAGCAGCAGGTCCCCCAGCCCGGAAAGCCCGGACACCGTCTCCGCCCGCCCCCCCAGCGCCGTCACGCACCTTGTCAGCTCCGCCAGCCCCCGCGTGATCAGCGCCGCCCGCGCGTTCTCCCCCAGCCCGGCCCCTGCAACGACCCCGGCCGCGATGGCAATGACGTTTTTCGCCGCCCCGCCGAGTTGCGCGCCCACCGGATCGTC
>CAZZVQ010000293.1:0-1970 GCA_964657565.1 uncultured Acetobacteraceae bacterium | reverse complement strand
ATGGCAGAAGGCGGTGCGGGGCCGGGTCAATGTGATCGTGCCGTCGCGGTTGCGGGGGGCGGTGCAGTTGGCGTGTCTGCAGGATGTGCTGGCGCGGACGGCGTATCCGGCGTTCGACATGCTGGTGGTGGTGACGCAGGGCGATCCGTTGGACCCGGAGCAGGCGCAGGCGGTGCAGCGGTTGGAGCAGACGGGGCTGGCGCGGGTTTCGGTGCTGGAGCGGGAGTCGTTCAACTACTCGGTGGCCAATAATGTGGGGGTGGCGCAGAGCACGGGGGAGTTCGTGTGCCTGCTGAACGACGACGTTTCGACGCTGGAGGCGGATTGGCTGGACCGGATGGTGGCGATCATGTCGGACCCGGCGGTCGGGATCGTGGGGGCGAAGCTTTATTACGAGGACATGACGACGCAGCATGGTGGGGTGATCATCGGCCTGGGCGGGCTGGCCGACCATGTGAGCCGTCTGCTGCCGCGGGGGGCGCCGGGGTATATGGGGCGGGCGGTGCTGGACCAGGAGCTTTCGGTGGTGACGGGCGCTTGTCTGCTGGTGCGGCGGGGCTTGTATGTCGAGCTCGGTGGTTTGGACGAGGCGCTGGCGAGCGCGTTCAACGACGTCGATTTCTGCTTGCGGGCGCGGGAGAAGGGGCATCGGGTGGTGTTCGCGGGGAGCGTCGAGCTGGTGCACCACGAGACGATCTCGTTCGGGCATCATTATGCCGGGCGGGCGGAGCAGGAGGCGGTCGAGGTACGGCGGATGCAGCGGCGGTGGGCGCATGTGTGCCGGGCGGATCCGTTCCATAACCCGAATTTGTCGCTGGTGCCGGGGAAGGAGTGGACGCTGGCGTTTCCGCCGCGGGTGGATGCGGGGCTGGAGTCGGTCCGAGGCCGGGGTGGCGCCATGACGCGACCGGGGACCTGACGCCGGGGAGAGCGATCGTTACTTGGTCGCTTGCTTGGCGATTCACGTGCGGGTGAGCAGCGTGGCGGCGGCTTGCACGCAGGCTTCGAACGTCTCGAGGGAGTCGAAGGGGAGGTCTTGGCCGCCCGGCGGGAGGATGACGCGCGCGGCGCTGCCGTCGACGACGGCGCCCTCGATCATGAGGTTGTCGGAGAGGCCGAAGCCCTCGGTGACGAGGCCGGGGACCGGGTCGGGGATGGCGGCGATGTGGTGGCGGGAGCGGATTTCGAAGGGGGTGGCGGTGTTGGAGTAGCCGAAGATGGGGCGAGCGCGGCCGAGGAACCAGCCGACTTCAATGAGGGTGCCGCTGTCGGCGGAGGCGCCGCGGAAGGGGGTGAGGTTGGCGATGACGATGTCGCAGGCCTCCATCATGGCGATGTCCTTGCGGTAGATGGCCCACCAGGCGTCGTCGGCGGACATGTCGTGCAGCGCGGGGATGCTTTCGTTGAGAGGCGCGCGGCCGTGGATGCCGTAGCGGGCGCAGATGTCGATCTTGCGCTGGCCGTGGGCGACGGCGTCGGGGAGGAAGACGTCGGGGCCGGCGAGGTAGGCGGTGATCACGCTCAATTCTCTGCTCCGAATGACAGGGGGAGGAGGTCGGCGAGCGCGGTGGTTAGCAGCTTGCGGGCGGTGTCGTCGACGATGGGGATTTCTCGCTCCTGTCGTGAGGCAAGGTGGTGGGTTTCACCCACCCTACGCGATTTGGCGGGTTTGTCCGGCGAGGCGGAGGATGGCGGCGGCGATGCGTCCGGCGGCGCGGAGGGTTTGGGCGGTTGCTGCGCCGCGGTCGAGGGCTTGGGTGATGTCGCGGGGGGAGAGGGTGCCGACGGCGATGGTGACGAGGCGGTGGCCCAGGTCGGAGTCGGGGTGGAGGGCAGCGGCGGGGCGGCGGGTGATGGCGGGGTGGTCGGGGAGGTCGACAGCGTTGGCGACGAGGGTGGCGGCGGCGTCGGCGGTGGCGGCGTCAGGGGCCAGGATGGTGACGGCGTCGGCGATGCCGAGGGAGAAGGAG
>CAZZVQ010000292.1:0-2043 GCA_964657565.1 uncultured Acetobacteraceae bacterium | reverse complement strand
GCGATGGCGGCCTCGGCGATGCCGGTGACCGGGATCGGCTGCTGGGCGCGGGAGGCGGCGAGACCGGGGTCGCCGAAGGCGGCGATCATGATGCCGGCGGGGGCCGGGTCGGCGAGGCCGGCGGTCATGCGGGTGATTTCGGCGGCGGCGGTGGCGAGGGCTGGTTCGTCGAGGATGACGGGGGCGCCGGCGGTGGCGGTCATGCCGTCGATCGTTGCGGCGGCCCTGATCGTCTCGCGGGCGATGGCGAGCATCATCGCCGTCGTGGCTTCGGTCGTGTTCGGGTTGAGCAGGAGGAAGCGCACGCTAGGCTGGAACGGCCGGGCTGGCGCCGGTGCGGGAGACGCTGACGATGATGCCGACCACCGCGAAGCCGACGGCGACGTAGAGGCACTCGCCGGCCGCTTGGTCGCCACGGAGGCCGAAGATCAGGGCGACGATGGCCGAGCCGAGCGACCAGCCGACCGTGCGCGCGACCGCGATCATCGCGCTGGCGGCGCCGTTGCGCTCGGGCGGGCCGGCGGTCATCAGCGTGAGATTGTTGGGGGTCTGGTAGAAGCCGAAGCCGATGCCGCAGATGCCCATGCGCCAGACGACGTCCCAATCGGCGGGATAGGCGGGCATGGTGGCGAGCAGGAGGAGGCCGCTGGCGAGGATGGCGAGGCCGATGCTGCCGAGCACGGCGGCGGGGTAGCGGTCTGACAGGCGGCCGGCGATCGGCGCCGCGACGGCGACCAGCAGGGGCCATGGGGTGACCAGCAGGCCGGTGGCGACGGCGGTGCGGTGCATGACCACCTGGAACAGGAAGGGGAGCGAGACGTAGGCCAGGATCTGGGCGGCGTAGGAGCAGACCGAGGTGGCCATCGAGAGGGCGAAGAGGGGGATGCGCAGGAGGTCGAGCGGCAGCATGGGGGATTTTTGCCGGGTTTGCTGGCGGATCAGCAGCGCGCCGACCACCAGCCCGGCGGCCAGCTCCGCCAGCGCGGTCCCGCGGGCCTCGCTGCCGAGGCCGTCCACGCCCGTCACGATCAGGCTGAAGGTCGCGGCATTGAGGAGCGTGCCGGGCCAGTCGAAGGCGCGGGGGCGCGGGCGCCCGGGCGGGGCGACGGCCATGAAGAGGGGGACGGCCAGGATACCAACGGGGACGTTGACGAGGAACAGCCAGGGCCAATGCGCGATCGAGAGGATCAGCGCGGCCAGGGTCGGGCCGAGCGCGGCCGAGAGGGCGACCGCCAGCGCGACCGCGGCGAAACCGCGGCCGAGCAGCGCGCGCGGATAGATGGAGCGCACGAGGGCGCCGCCCAGTGCTGCCAAGAGGGCCCCGCCGGCACCTTGCAGCAGTCGCGACAGCACGAGGATCGGCAGTGTCGGCGACAGCGCGCACGCGAGCGAGGCGGCAGTGAACAGGGCGAGGCCGAGGCCGTAGATCCGCTTCAAGCCCCAGATGTCGCCGAGCGCTGCCGCGGGCAGGAGGCATGCGGTGACGGCGAGCTGGTAGCTGTTGACCACCCAGATGGTCGCGGCGTCGGTGGCGTTCAGGTCGCGCGCGATGGTGGGCAGCGCGATGTTGGCGATGGCGCTGTCGATCCCGGCGAGCACGACGCCCAGCAAGGCGCATGTCATCACCCAGCGCCGCTGGGCGGGGGGAAGGCCGTCGGTGGGGTCCATCGTGGGGTTCCTCAAGGCGTCGCGGGACGGACGAGGGTCGCGGCGGCTTCGCCGGCGAGGGAGCCGCCGGCGACGGCGGAGAGGAGGCCGTTGCCGGAGAGGTAGCCGGCGGCGCTGCGGCCGGAGACGCCGCAGGCCGCGCCGTTGATCTTGTCGCGGATGGCCGTGAGCGACGTCTCGCCGGGGGCGATCGTCAGGCTGACCGGGCCGCTGCTCGCGTCGGTGAACGTGGTCGTGGGCGGCGTGGCGCCGTCCGACGCATAGGTGCCGAGCTGGATCGTCAGCGTGCCCGCGCTCAGCGCGGCGCCGGCGGCGATCGTGGAGGTCACGGTCTGGCCCTGGGCCAGCTGCTGGACGCTGACGGAGTAGTCGCCG
>CAZZVQ010000291.1:0-2046 GCA_964657565.1 uncultured Acetobacteraceae bacterium | reverse complement strand
ATGGATTGGGATAAGCTTCGGGTGTTCCACGCGGTCGCGGAAGCCGGAAGCTTCACCCATGCCGGCGATACGCTGAACCTGAGCCAATCCGCGGTGTCGCGGCAGATTTCGGCGCTGGAGGAGAACCTGCAGGTGCCGCTGTTCCACCGGCATGCGCGCGGGCTGATCCTGACCGAGCAGGGCGAGAGCCTGAACCGGACGGTGCGGGAGGTGTTCGCCAAGCTGGCGATGACCGAGGCGCTCCTGACGGAGAGCAAGGAGAAGGCGGCGGGGCGGCTGAAGGTGACGACGACGGTGGGGTTCGGCACGACGTGGCTGGCGCCGCGGCTGCGGGACTTCCTGGAGAAGTATCCGGACATCACGATGTCGTTGCTGCTGGACGACAGCGAGCTGGATCTGGCGATGCGGGAGGCGGACGTGGCGATCCGGATGCATGCGCCGAAGCAGCCGGATCTGGTGCAGCGGCATTTGTTTCAAATTCATTGGGTTACGGTGGCGGCGCCGGGTTATGTGGAGCGGCATGGGGTGCCGGAGCGGGCGGAGGATCTGGACGATCACAAGCTGATCCTGTTCGGGCCGTATCGGCCGCCGGTGCCGGACATCAACTGGCTGGCGGAGGCGGGCAAGCGGCCGGGGTCGCCGCGGCGGGCGTTGCTCGAGGTGAATTCGCTGCATGCGATGGCGACGGCGGTGCGGTCGGGGCTGGGGATCGGGGCGCTGCCGAACTGGATGGCCGACGAGATCGGCGGGTTGGTGACGGTGTTGCCGGAGTTGAAGGCGCCGAAGGTGGACGTGTTCTTCGTGTATCCGGAGGAATTGAGGAATTCCAAGCGGGTGGCGGTGTTCCGGGACTATCTGCTCGGCCGGTTGCAGGAGTTGCATTGAGCATGACCCGGAGCGGCAATCCGTTCATGGACGCGGCGATGCTGGCGATGGAAGCGCAGCAGGTGATCGGGCTGCGGCTGATGAAGCTGGCGCTGGGGGGGCCGGCGGCGGAGGCGGAGATCCGGCAGATGATCGAGGAGAAGATGACCGCGACGGCAACGGCGACGACGTTGATGGCGGCGGCGGCGATGCAGGGGCGTCCGGATCAGGGGGCCGACGACGTGGTGCGGATGTTGCGCAAGAAGGTGGGGGCCAATCGGAAGCGGCTGACGACGTAGGAGATTAGTGCTCTTCGTCGGGCACTAGGTCCTCGATCCTGACGCTCAGGATCTTGGCCAATTTTGCGTAGATGCCGATACTGAGGCCACGCTTCCCCTGCTCAGCTTGAGCGATATGCGGCTGGGTTAGAGAGAGTTGTTCAGCAAGAGCGGCTTGCGTGAAACCGCGATGCTTGCGCCAGAACGCGAGCGGACTCGGCGCCGCCAAGTAGGCGTCTAGGTCAGCCTCGTTCAAAGTTTCCATTGTGCCCGTCGCAACGTTGCGCATCGCGATAGCGTGGTCGCGGGAATCGATCAGATCCTGATATTCCTTCGTCGACAGCGTTACGGTGCCCATATTTCCGCCCCTCAATCATAGATATCGCCGCGTGGACCTATTTTCGTGACTACGATCTCGCCGTGTGCGTCCTCGAAGATGACGCGGAAGTTGCCGACGCGCATGCGGCTTGCACTGGACCCGACTAGCCGGGTGACCATGTTCGCCCGTGCACCCGACAGAGCGTAGTCCGTCAGTGCGGCCCGAATCCGCGCTGCCATGTTGCTGTGGCGCTTGAGATCACGAGCGGCGGCTGCCGTGTAGCGCACCGTTTTCACAACGAAGGATATAGCTTGGAGCTATATCTTTGCAATCCGTAGCCACTCGACCCGTTAGACGGAGCGGCGGCCTTTGAGGGCGGCGAGGAGGGTGCCGTCGTCGAGGACGTCGAGGGCGCCCCCGAAGGGGACGCCTTGGCCGACGCGGGTGATCGGGAGGTCGGGGGCGACGCGGCGGAGTTGGTCGGTCAGCCAGTGGGCGGTGGTGGCGCCGTCGACGGTGGCGCTCAGGGCGAGGATGATCTCGGAGAGGGCGGCGGCGGCTTGGAGGAGGGCGTTGGTGTTGAGG
>CAZZVQ010000290.1:0-2059 GCA_964657565.1 uncultured Acetobacteraceae bacterium | reverse complement strand
CGGGCGTCGGCACGACCGGGGTCGAGGCGCACGGCGGTGTCGAAATCCTCGAGCGCCGCGGCGGGCTGGCGGAGCGCCTGATGGATGGTCGCCCGGGCCGCGAAGAAGCCCGCGTTCTCCGGATCGAGGGCGCAGGCCCGGTCGAGGTCGGCGAGCGCCGCGTCGAGCTCGCCGCGTGCCCGCAAGGCCGCGCCGCGCCGGGCGTAGCCGCTGGCATCCAACGTCTCCGGGGTCGCGCTCGAGGCGGCTGCGGACGCCGCTTCGCCGGATGGCGGCGGGGCGTTTCGGGCGAATACCCGGCCGCCGTTGTAGGTGAAGAAGATGCGCTCTTGCTGCCGCGAGACGTAGATGCGGTGCGAGAGGAAGAAGTCGATGCCGAGCAGGATGTCGGCCTCGTCGATGTTGAAGTCGCCCACGGGCAGCCGGTTGTCGAGGATCGACTCGTCGCCGATCTCGAACCGGTCGAAGGTGGCCGTGAATGCCTCCGACCTGCCCCGGCCCGCGCCGTAGAGCGTTCCGTCGCGCCGCAGATCGGCACGCTTGACGCCCGCCCGCTCGGCCGCACGGAGCGAGACCAGCGTGGAGGCGCCGGTGTCGAAGAGCACGTCGACACGGGCGCCGTTGAGCCGGGCGGCGGCGCGGATGGCGGGGAGCTTCGAGCGTCGGTCGGGAATCGCCTCGAGCGTCGAGACGCTGGCACCGGCGGCCCAGTAGGCCATGTTCGCCTTCTCGCACTCGGCGCTCGGGGCGACCAGGCGGATGATGCCGTGGGCCAGGTCAAACTCGGTATCGGCCACGGTCAGCAGGTTGCGCCCGAGGATGCCCATCGCACCCTGCCCGACCTCGTTGCCGCCGACGGCGAATTCGACGCGGGGAATGTCGACCTCGAGCAGCTTCAGGTGGTCGACGGTCGTCACCCGGATATCGACCCGGCCGTTGATGCCCATGAACCTGATGGAGTCCGGCGCGCGGCGTGTGGGCAGCTCCAGCTGCGCGGCGGCGGCGTCGGTGAGGAAGCTGTAGGTGGCGCCGCTGTCGACCATCAGCGGCACGGTGTGGCCGTTGATGCCGACGGTCGCGATGGCGCGCGTTCCGGTGATCTGCACCGGCAGTTCGACAGCCTTGATGGTGCAGCCGGCGCGGGCGGCGGCGGGCAGCTGGGCGGCCACCACGACGAAGAGGGCGACCAGCGCTTTGCACCCCGCCAGGTCAGCTCGGGGCCGTGGGCTGGCGCGGGGTGCACCGCGGCGCGGCGCCCTTCCCCCGGCGATGAATGCCATGGACATCGGCCTGGGGAAAAGGCTTCAGCTGCCGCGATAGGTCGAGCAGCTCCAGGGTGTGCAGAGCAGTGGCACGTGGTAGTGCTGCTTCGCGTCGAAGATCGAAAAACGCAAGGGCACGACCTCGTCGAGGAAGACCGGGTCGCCGATCACGCTGGTCTTGGCCTCGTAGAACGCCGCGACGTGAAAGCCGAGCTCGTACTCGCCGATGGCCGCGTCGGCGGGCGCGAGCACCGGCTTGTCGGTGCGGCCGTCGGCGTTGGTCGTCATCGTCTTGACGAGCAGCCAGCGGCCGTCGGGCTGACGCGCCGAGAAGTCGATGCGCATGCCGGCGCCGGGCCGGCCGGTGTAGTTGTCGAGGACGTGGGTGGAAATGCCTGCCATGGTGGCTCCTGCAAGGGTGGGTCAGCTGCCGCGGTAGTAGGAGTAGCCCCACGGCGAGAACAGCGCCGCGAGGTGCACGCGCTGCGACGCGTCGGCGACGACGAACCGCAGCGGCACCTTCGAGAGGAACGGCGGTTGCGGCAACGCGGCGGCCCGCATCTGGAAGTAGTCGTCGAGGTGCAGCAGCACCTCGTAGCGGCCGGCGCGGTAGTCGTCGCCGATCAGCAGCGGTTCGGCAGGGCGGCCCCCGGCGGTCGATACGGCGGTCTTCAGGTGCTTCCAGCCGTCGCTCTCGAGGCGCGACAACTCGTACTTGAGGCCGGCGCCGGTGACGCCGTGGAACGAGTCGATCGCGTGCACCGTGAGCCGTGGCGACACGCCGGACATGGAGGTGG
>CAZZVQ010000289.1:0-2060 GCA_964657565.1 uncultured Acetobacteraceae bacterium | reverse complement strand
TCGGCCACGCACCATTCGGGCCGGTTTTCGGACACCAGCATGACCCGGTCGCCATCGACCAGCCCCAGGGCGCGCAACCCTTCCGCGAGCAGGCACACCTGCCGCGCGGTTTCCGTCCAGCTTTGCGACTGCCAGCGGCCCTCGCCCCGCGCCCCCGCCTCCTACTGCTCGACGAACCCTTGTCCGCCCTCGACCGCGGCCTGCGCGAGCAGACCCGGCAGGAGCTCCAACGCATCCAGCAACAAACCGGCACCACCTTCGTCATGGTCACCCACGACCAGGACGAGGCGCTCGCCATGGCCACCCGCATCGGCCTGCTGCATAACGGCCGCCTCGCCCAGATCGGCACCCCCGCCGAGCTCTACGAGCGCCCCGCCAGCCGCTACGTCGCCGGGTTCATGGGCAACGACAACGTCCTCGCCGCCCGCGCCCTCGGCTCAGACCAGATCGAGATCGAGGGCATCGGCCCGGTCCACACCAGCGACCCGGCCCCACCCACCCCCTTCTGGGTCGCCATCCGCCCCGAGCGCCTCCGCCTCGACGCCGACGCCACGCTCAACGCCGCCGCCGGCACCATCCTGACCTCCGCCTATTTCGGCGATTCCGCCGACTACGCCATCCGCCTCGCCGCCGGCGCCACCCTCCAGCTCGTCCAGCCCCTCAGCGCCGGCTTCGGCCCCGGCCTGCTCGCGCCGGGCACCCCGATCACCGTCAGCTTCCCCCCCGAAGCCCTGACCATCCTCTCCGAATGAATCCGCCTGCTGCCGACCTTCTCGCCGGGCTCCCAAGCTCGTCACCCCCAAGCTCGTCGCCCCCGGACTTGATCCGGGGGTCCACGCCGCCGCCAGCGCGGTGCTGGGTTGCCGGGTCAAGCCCGGCAATGACGGGGTTTTCGACCGAATGAACCGCCTCGCGATCCTGGCGCCGTTATGGCTGTGGCTGTCGATCTTCGTCGTCCTCCCGGTCCTCATCGTCGCCGCGCTCTCCTTCTCCACCGCCATCGAGGCGGTCCCCCCGTTCACCCCCCTCCTGCACGACCCCGACCCGGCCAACTACCAACTCCTCACCGGCGACGGCTATTACCTGGCCGCCTTCCTCAAGAGCCTCCTCGTCGCCAGCGTCTCCTCCCTGTGCTGCCTGCTGATCGGCTACCCCATGGCCCTGGCCATCGCCCGCGCCCCCGAGCGCTGGCGCTCCGCCCTCCTCCTCCTGGTCATGCTGCCCTTCTGGACCGGCTTCCTGCTGCGCATCACCGCCTGGATCGGCCTGCTGCGCGATGATGGCTGGATCAACCTCGCGTTGTCCTGGCTCGGCCTCGGCCCCTTCAAGCTGCTCTACACCGATCTCGCGATGTATATCGGGATCACCTACGCCTACCTCCCGTTCATGATCCTCCCGCTCTACGCCCGGCTCTCCCGCCGCGACCCGGCGCTCGAAGAGGCCGCCGCCGACCTCGGCGCCACCCCCTGGACCACCTTCCGCACCATCACCTGGCCGCTCTCCATCCCCGGCGTGGTCGCCGGCCTCGCCCTCGTCTTCATCCCCGCCGTCGGCGAATACGTCATCCCCGAACTCCTCGGCGGCCCCAGCGCCCAAACCATCGGCCGCGCCCTGTGGAACGAATTCTTCTCCAACCGCGACTGGCCCATGGCCTCCGCGCTGGCAACCGCCCTCCTAGTGGTCCTCCTCATCCCCATGATCCTCCTCAGAACGCGCGAATGACTTTCCTCTGCTCTCTCTTCTGCTCCCTCTCCCTCCGGGAGAGGGCCGGGGTGAGGGCTCCCAAGCCCGCGCTCAACCATCCATGAAGCGGGGCCGCTTCCTCGCCGTCTGCCTCCTCGCCGGCTACGCCTTCCTCTACGTGCCGATCGCCCTCCTGGTCGCGACCAGCTTCAACCCGTCCCGCCTGACGACCGTCATCACCGGCTTCTCGTTCACCTGGTATGTCGCGCTCTGGCACGACACCAAGCTGATCGACGCCGCCCTGCTCTCGCTCCAGATCGCCGCCATCTCGGCCACTGCCGCCACCGTCCTCGGCACTCTCGCCGGCTTCGCCCTCG
>CAZZVQ010000288.1:0-2105 GCA_964657565.1 uncultured Acetobacteraceae bacterium | reverse complement strand
CAACTACGGCGCGATCGGCGCCGTCATCGGCCACGAGATCAGCCACGGCTTCGACGACAAGGGCAGCCAGTACGACGGCAGCGGCAACCTGCGGGACTGGTGGACCGCCGCCGACCGGACCCGCTTCCAGGACAAGACCGCGGCGCTCGTCGCCCAGTACGCCGCGTTCGTGCCGGTGCCTGGCTATCACCTGAACGGCGAGCTCACGCTGGGCGAGAACATCGCCGACAACTCCGGCCTCGCGATGGCCTACCGCGCCTATCGTCGGTCGCTCGGCGGAAGGCCCGCGCCGGTGATCGACGGGCTCACCGGCGACCAGCGCTTCTTCATGGGCTATGCCCAAGCGTGGCGCGGCAAGATCCGCGAGGCGGCGCTGCTGAGCCAGATCAAGTCGGACCCGCACTCGCCGGAGGAATCCCGCGTCAACGGCACGGTGCGCAACCAGGACGCCTTCTATCCGGCCTTCGACGTCAAGCCCGGCGACAAGATGTACCTGCCGCCCGCCGAGCGCGTGTCGATCTGGTGAGGCTGCCTCGGGCACCACTGCCGCGCCGTCGCCGATGACGGATCCGCACCCGCATTCCCACGCCGCGCTCGCCGCGCGATTCGGTCCGAACTACCGCTGGTTCGTGCTGCTGACGGTGATGATCGGGACGATGGCGTCGATCATGGCGTCGACGATCATCAACGTCGCCGTGCCCGGCATCAGCCGGGTCTTCACACTGGGCCAGGCGAGCGCGCAGTGGCTCTCCGCGGGCTTCATGGCGGCGATGACGCTGTCGATGCTGACCACGCCCTGGCTGCTCGAACGCTTCGGCTACCGGCATGCGTACGTGGGGGCGGTCGCGCTGCTGATGGTCGGCGGCATCTGCGGGGGCCTGAGCCCGTGGTTCGACCTGGTGATCGCGATGCGCGTCGCCGAAGGCCTGGCGGCGGGCGTGCTCCAGCCGATTCCCGCGATCGTCATCCTGCGCATCTTCGGCGACCGGGAGCGCGGCAAGGCGATGGGGATCTTCGGCTTCGGTGTCGTGCTGGCGCCGGCGGTGGGCCCGAGCGTCGGCGGGGTGCTGGTCGAATGGTTCGGCTGGCGCTCGATCTTCTTCGTCGTCGTGCCGTTCTGCGCCGTCGCGCTGGTGCTGGCACGGCGCTATCTGCCGGTCGGCACGCCGAGCGGCGCCGCGGTCGACCGCAGGGCGGCGGCGCGGCTCGACGTCGTCGGCCTCGGGCTGGTGTCGGTCACGGTTCTCGCGCTCCTCAACGGCATGGTGCAGTTGCGCGGGGCTTCCCCGGCGGTCGGGGCGGCGCTGCTTCTCTGCAGCGCCACCGCGCTCGTCGGCTTCGTCTTCCACCAGCGCCGCGGCGCCCAGCCGCTGATGGCGCTCTCGCTCTTCGGCCATCGCAATTTCTCGATGGGCGCGGTGGTCGCGTTCATCTACGGCATGGCGCTCTTCGGCTCGACCTACCTGGTGCCGGTCTTCATGCAGATCGCGCTGCACCTGCCGCCCTCGCAGGCCGGCGCGGTGCTGCTGCCGGCCGGGCTCGTGCTCGCGGTGACGATTCCGCTTGCCGGGCGGCTGGTCGACAAGGTGCCGGTCGGCCGCATCGTCGCGACCGGGCTGGTGCTGCTCGCGGCATCGTTCCTGCTGATGATCAGCGTCGGCCCGGCGACCGCGCTGATCTGGATCACGCTCTGGGCCGTGATCGGCCGCATCGGTCTCGGCTGCGTGCTGCCGTCGCTCAACCTCGGCTCGATGCGCGGCCTGCCCGACACGCTGATCCCGCACGGCGCGAGCACGATCAACTTCATGCGCCAGCTCGGCGGCGCGGTCGGCATCAGCCTCGTCGGCATCGTGCTCGACGCGCGTCTCCTGGCGCACCCGACCAATCCGTTGGGTGGCTTTCACGACACCTTCGCGTTGATCGGGGTGCTGACCGCGCTCGCCACGGTGGCTGCGGTGCAGATGGGGCCGGCGCGGCGGCTGTCGGCGCCGGGGCGTCGGCGGTCTAGAACGGCGAGCTGATGACGTCGCGCAGGCTCATCTTGTGAATCCCGTCACGGCGAGTGCAAGTGCGGAGGGTGGGGCGGAGAAGGGGGCGGCGGCAGC
>CAZZVQ010000287.1:0-2114 GCA_964657565.1 uncultured Acetobacteraceae bacterium | reverse complement strand
GACCAGGGCGGCGACCAGCGCGGCGAACAGGGTCGGGCGGATTAGGCTCATCGCAGCGGTCCTGGGTTGGTCGGTTCGGGGGCGCGGCGCACCTGGCGGGCGTAGGCCGAGGCGAGCGGGGAGAGCAGCGAGCCGCCGGTGTTCTGCGCGCCATCGCCTTCCTGCAGGGTGCGGTAGGCTTCCTCGTACAGCGCCCAGGCCCGGGCCTCGCGCATCATCGGCAGGGCCGAGCCCAGGGCGTTCTCGGCACGGACCTTCGCGAGGATCGCCTCGGGATCCAGCCGGGTGGCCAGGTCGGTGAACACGCTGTTCAATGCAGCGACCAGCGCCAGCTCGTGCCGCTTCAAGTCGTCCAGCGCCTGCTGCATGGACGTCGATCCGGGCAGGAAGCTCGGCGGCGGCTGGCCCACCATCGCGGCCAGGCAGCGCTGGGTGTCGGGGGCGAACTTCAGCGCATTGTTGTCGGTCGCCTGCACGATCGTCTGGTCGATCCGCAGTTCGGACTTCACCATCGCCCGGGTCGCGAGCACGTCGCGCACCCCCTCGACCGCGGCCAGCACGAGGCGGCCGAGATCGCGCCCGGCTTCGCGCATGTCCACGCCCGCGAGCGTTTCGGGCCGCAAACCGGTCGCCTCCATGAAGCCGGCCAGCCACTGGTCGGCGTCAGGCAGGGCTGCCGGCAGCGCGACGGGCGGAATGGTGGGCTGCCATGCCGGGATCGGGGCGGGCATGGGCTCGGGGTCTTCATGCACCGCAGGCGGAGGTGCCAGAATGTCCGACGCCATGTTCGATCGCGCCGGTTCGAGCCCGACCATCGGGTCGATGTCGTTCCAGTCGGTCGGCAGCACGGTCTGCGGCGTCGGGGTGCGCATCAGGGTGGACCCGGCCGACAGGTGTTCGGACGATTGCGCGAACTCGGTCGCAAACAGTCCAGGCACCGGCTCGGTGGGGGGCTGGCCGGTCGCGGCGTAGTCCGCGGGGTCGGGCGGGGCCTCCCAGCCGACCGGGCCGGCCCGGCGGTCGGGACCGAATTCGTCGCTCGGGATCGTTTCGAGCCACGGCTCCTCGGGGATCGGCGCGATCGGAGACCCCGGGGTCTCCGGCACGCCCAGATACGCGCCCGGCAGCGGGGCCAGCAAGGCCCCGGGCGCCTCGACGGCCTCGAACAGTGGCACGGGCGATCCGTCCGCCTCCAGCGCCGCCGTCAGGGTGTAGGGCCCCAAGACGATCGTGTCGCCATCCGCCAGCGCCCGGGCGTGGCCGCGCCCGACCGGCTGCGGGTCGCCGTTGAGGAACACGCCGTTGGTGCTCATGTCGGTCAGCAGGAAGCCGTCGGCCGAGCGGTCGATCCGGCAATGCAGCTTCGATATCGTGCGCTCCGGGTCGCCCAGGACCCAGTCGCTCTCGCCGCTGCGGCCCAGCGTCATCGTGCCATCCTGCAGCACCCGCGTGTCGGCGGTCACCCCGGCCTCGTCGATGAGATGCAGGGTGAGCTTCATGTCCGCTCCATGCTCGGCGCCAGCCGATCGGGGTCTATGACGATGTCGCGCCGGTCCTCCAGCGCAGGCAGGAACTTGGCCCAGCTGTTCCACCCGAGCCGCGGCGCGCCCGGCCCCATCGCCGGGTCGAAGCGGAGGTCGGGCACGCTCTCGCGGCGGAGCACGACCTGGATGTCGAAGCCGAGGTCGGGCCCGGCATAGGCGCGCACCAAATCCACCAAGCGGCGCAGTCGCGGCGCATCGGGCGCCAAAGACAGCATCTCTGCATGATCCACCGGCCCGACCACGACCCGGAAGTGGCCCTGCACGTCCCACACCCGTCCGCCCGCGACGGAATCGACGCCCAGCCGGCAGAAGGCGGGCGTCTCGCTGGCGCGGGGCAGGCTGGTCTGCTCGTCGGCCGCCAGGCTCGTCCAGCGGCCGGAGAACTGCTCCACCCGCACCGGGACGCCCAGATAGTCGGCCAGCATGGACTGCAGCCCGACCGCCGGCCGGTTCCGCAGGGCGAACAGCCCGGCGTAATACAACAGCACCTCGTCATCCAGCGCCGTCCGGCCGCGAAGATGCGGCGTGCCGTAGCCTGTCAGCGCATAGATGGCGTCGCTCACCGGGTCG
>CAZZVQ010000286.1:0-2156 GCA_964657565.1 uncultured Acetobacteraceae bacterium | reverse complement strand
CTCGCCCGAGAATGCTGCCCGCCATGATTTCCCCCGAGGCGAACAGGTTGGCCGAGGGCTCGCCGCCCTGCATGATGACGCGCGCGCGCTCGTCCACGCGCACGCCGAGATAGGTGAAGGTGATGCCCGGACGCAGCGGATAGCCGATGAAAGGCGGCTTCTCGATGGTGCGCGCCCAGTTGGTCTTCGGCGGCTGCAGACCGTCGGTGTGGCAGCCGTCGAGCCGCAGATTATCGAAGGCCCCCGGCTGACAGGCGGCGTTGAAGCCCTGCACGGTGGCCTCGAGTGCGGCAGGATCGAGTTCGAGCTTGCCGGCAAGCTCGGCGATCGTGGCGGCCTTGATGGCCGGAAAGACGGACGGCATGAACAATCTCTCGCTGCGGCTGTCGATGATGGAGTAGGCAATCTGGCCGGGCTGCTGGGCCACCAACCGTCCCCAGATAGCGTAACGCTTCGGCCAGACGTCCTCGCCCTCGTCGTAGAAACGCTGCGCGGTGCGGTTGACGACGATGGAATACGGGACGCAGTCGAGCCGGGTGACGATGCCGCCATCGAACTTCGGCGAACGCGCATCGATGGCCACCGCGTGGCACTGGGTGGGATCGCCCACCGAGGCGACTCCCTGCGCGAGCAGATCGCGCAGCACGCCGCCTTTGGCATAAGGCGTGCCGCGGATCAGAAAATTATCGGCCGCCGCGCCCCAGCTCTCCTTCAGCCAGTCGATATTGGCCTGGAAGCCGCCGGCGGAGGCCACCACCGCCCTGGCGTGCAATTCGAGCGGGAACCCCTTGCTCGTGACGTTTATCTTGCGCACGTGCCCGCCGTCCAGGGTGATGTGGCGCACCTCGGTGTCGTACAACACCTCGATGCCGAGGCGCGCGGCATGCAGATAATACGCATTCACCAGTGCCTTGCCACCCCCGAGGAAGAACGCATTGGTGCGCGACAAATTCAGAGTGCCGGTGAGACTCGGCTGAAAGCGCACGCCACACCGCTCCATGAAAGGCAGGGCGTCGGCCGAACCACGGATGGTCATGCGCGCGAGGAACTCGTCCGTGTTGCCGGCGGTGACGCGCAGCAGATCGTCCCAGTACTCATCCTCCTCGTAGGCCTCGGTGAGCACCGAGGTGGGCGCCCCATGCATGGCCCGCAGATTGCGGGTGTGCCGGCTGTTGCCGCCGCGCATGGCCAGCGGGGCGTGTTCGAGCATGAGCACGGACGCGCCCGCCTCGCGCGCGGTGATGGCCGCACACAGCGCCGCGTTGCCCCCGCCGATCACGACGACGTCCCATTCCTGCGAGTCGACGCTCATTCGCGAAAGGTCAGTGCGGTGCCGGTACGGCTTTCCAAATCAGCGCGCGTGAGGCCGGGTACGTGGTCTATCACCTCGAATCCATGCGGCGTGACGTCGAGCACCGCGAGGTTCGTATAGACGCGTTTCACGGCGTGCGGCGCGGTGAGCGGATAGCTGCACTGGCGCACGAGCTTGGGCCGGCCGTCCTTGGTGGTGTGGTCCATGATCACCCACAGACGTTTGGCACCGGCCGCAAGATCCATGGCACCGCCGACGGCGGGCGCGGTATCGTTTTCACTGGTGGACCAGTTCGCGATATCACCGTTGCCGGCCACCTCGAACGCTCCGAGCACGCACAGATCCAGATGGCCGCCGCGGATCATCGCGAAGCTGTCGGCGTGATGGATGTAGGCGCCGCCCGTGCGCAGGGTGACGTACTGTTTGCCCGCATTGACCAGCCAGGGATTTATCTTTTCCCGCGGCGGCGCAGGTCCCATGCCCAGCAAGCCGTTCTCGGAATGAAAGATCACCTCGCGTCCCAGCGGCACGTGCTCGGCCACCATGGTGGGGATGCCGATGCCGAGATTGACGTACCAGCCTTCGGGAATGTCGCCGGCGAGGCGGGCGGCCATCTGCGTGCGGGTCCACGGTGTCACGTTGTCTTTGACGTCCATCGATATCCTAAAGGTTGGGCCCGAAGATCGGCGGATCGCCGTAGGGCACGTGCAAGACGCGGTCCACGAAGATACCCGGCGTCACGATGTGCTCGGGATTCAGCTCGCCGAGCGCTACCACGTGCTGCGTCTGCACGATGCTGAGCTCCGCGGCGGTGCACATGATGGGATTGAAGTTACGCCCGGAG
>CAZZVQ010000285.1:0-2183 GCA_964657565.1 uncultured Acetobacteraceae bacterium | reverse complement strand
TGTCAACGACGGCTGAAAATGAACCCCCTGGCGACGTTTGAAAATGGACCCCTCTTCCTGGGTTAGTCCTCGACGGTGGTTGGTGGGGTGCGGCCGAGGTCGCGGTCTTTGAGTCGGTAGCTGTCGCCTTTGAGGGCGATGACTTCGGCGTGGTGGACGAGGCGGTCGATCATGGCTGCCGCGACGACGTCGTCTCCGAAGACTTCGCCCCAGCGGCCGAAGGGCTTGTTGCTGGTGACGATCAACGAGGCCCGTTCGTAGCGGGCCGAGACGAGCTGGAAGAACAGGTTCGCGGCTTCGGGTTCGAAGGGGATGTAGCCGACCTCGTCGATGACCAGGAGTGGGTAACGCCCGAGGCGGGTGAGCTCGGCTTGCAGGGTGCCGGCGTGGTGGGCATCGGCCAGGCGGGTGACCCACTGGGCGGCGGTCGCGAAGAGCACCCGGTGTCCGGCTTGGCAGGCGCGGATCGCGAGCCCGGTCGCGAGGTGGGTTTTTCCGGTGCCGGGTGGGCCGAGCAGCAGCACGTTGTCTTTGGCGGTGACGAAGTCCAGCGTGCCGAGGTGCGCGATGAGGTCGCGTTTCAGGCCGCGGGCGTGGTCGAAGTCGAAGTCCTCCAGGCTTTTGCGGCCCGGGAAGCGGGCGGCGCGGATACGGCCCTCACCGCCATGAGATTCACGGGCCGAGACTTCGCGTTGCAGGCAGGCGACCAGGAACTCCTCGTGGCTCCAGGACTGCTCGCGGGCTCGTTGGGCGAGCCGTTCGACGGCGTCGCGCAGCGTCGGTGCCTTCAATGCTCGGGTCAGGAACGCGATCTCGCTGCTGAAGTCTCGCCCGGCGCCGGAGGCGGCGGGCGTGGTCTTGGCGGCCATCACGCGACCGCGCCGTCGATGTCTGCATCGCAGGCCAACCCGAAGGCGGCGTCGTAGTCGGCCAGCGGGCGCTGTTGGACCTGCTGCTCGTGCGGGTCGCGATGACGTTCGTGGTGGGCGGTCCGCAGGGCGTCGGCGGCGTCGCGGTGGGCGGGGTCGGTGATGCTCTGATGCCGCGCCCAGCAGCGTTGATGTTCGGCGACAGGGCGGCCGGCGAGCAGCACGCTCACCTTCTCGAGGCCGGCGATCACCTCGACGCGGCGACCGACCGCCGACGGGTGCACGGAGTAGTCGTTGCTGTCCAGGCGGACGTAGTGATCACGCGGCAGCCGCACCGACATCCGCCAGCCGGTGATCGGGTCAACCGGTGGCAGCGCGAGCATCGCTTGCTGGTCGGCGTGGATGCGTTCAGCCGGCCGGCAGCCGATGCTGCGGTGCTGGCGGTCGTTCGCGCGGACCAGCCACGAGGCGAGCTGGGTGTTGAAATCGCCCGGCGAGGTGAACGTTCGGCCGGGCAGGAAGCTGGTCTCGAGATAGCCGTTGGCCCGCTCGACCAGCCCCTTGGCCTCCGGGTCTCGGGGGCGGCACTGGATCACCCGGATGCCCAGCATGCCGCGGAACGCTTCGAACTCCTCGGTCAGCTTCGGCTTGCCTGCGCGCCAGGACCCGACCGCGGACTCGTTGTCCCAGACCAATGCCTTCGGGACCGCCCCGAGGCGTTGCAGCAGCAGCCAGTGCCCGGCGATCAGATCTGGGGCCTGCCGGCTCGGGATTATCGCGGCATTGATCCAGCGTGAGTAGCCGGCCACCATCACCAACACCGGTGGCCGGCCGACCTGTCCGAACCCGAGCGGAACGTCGACCGGCGGGAACCACAGATCGCACTGGGCCAGCTGTCCCGGCGAGTAGGTCGTGCGCGAGGCCGGGTCCGGCGGCACGAACAACGGCCGCAGCTCCCGCACCCGATCCTTCAAGATCGTCAACGAATGCGTCCAGCCGATCCGCTCGGCGATCACCGTCGCCGGCATCGTCGGCCACGACTCGAGCAGCGCCCGAACCTGCGGCTCCACCGCGTCGACCAACGACCCTCGAGCCTGTCGTTCATACTTCGGCGGCCTGTCAGCCGCCAACGCCCGACGCACCGCGTTCCGAGACACCCCGGTCGCCCGGACGATCGCCTTGATCGGCATCCCCTCAGCCCGATGCAACCTGCGGATCTCTGCCCAATCCTCCACGCTCAGCACTCCTCATGATCGAGGAAGGGGGTCCGTTTTCACCCGTCGATAGAGGGTCAGCTTTCACCCGTCGTCGACA
>CAZZVQ010000284.1:0-2189 GCA_964657565.1 uncultured Acetobacteraceae bacterium | reverse complement strand
ATCAACGACTCCGCCGCCGCCTCGACGGCCACGTACTCGCAAAATCCCACGAAGGCCATGACGATGGAAATCAGGCCGAACGCCCGCGGACCGAGCACCGGCGCCTGGACGGCGAACAACACCAGCGCGAACAACTGGGAGAATACCGTCTTGGTGGTCAGCCATGACGTCGGGGACAACTTACCGAGGAATTTCAAATGATGCTCGCCCCGAGAGATGCGTTGCGGTCGCATCATACGTGCCCAGGTTCCCGGTGGATAAGCGACGGAAGCACAGCTTCGGATGGGCGCACGCGATCCACGTCAGTCGCACACCCTATGGACCTCATGGTGCGTGATGCGTTAGCATCAAATGCATGCGAACTACGCTCGACATTGCAGACGACGTACTACAGGCGGTCAAGGAACGGGCCAAGCGGGAACGGAAAACGATGGGCGAGATAATTTCCGAGCTGTCGCGACGCGCGCTGACCGCCTCGCCGTATCAACCCGTCGGGCGCGAGCCCGTGGCGGTGCATGGACTGAGACCGTTCGCGCCACGAGGCGGTATCGTCAGCAACGACCTGATCGACGAACTGCGTGACGAAGATACGTATTAGGCGCACTTGACGGGGTGCGCGCATTACTCGATGTGAACGTGCTGATTGCCTTGTTGGACAGCGACCACGTATCGCATGTTACCGCCCTGGGCTGGTTCACCGAGCACGCGCAGGAGGGCTGGGCGTCCTGTCCGATCACGCAAAACGGCTGCATTCGCGTGATGTCGAGTGCGGCGTACCCCAACCGCCTGCCGATTCGGGCCATCGCCGAACGCCTGGCCGCGGCCTGTCGTCAAGACGTCCATGAATTCTGGCCCGATGCTGTCAGTCTGTTGGATCCGGAGGTCGTCGATACCACCCGCATTCACGGACCGCGTCAGCTCACCGACTGTTACCTGCTCGCCCTAGCCGTTCGGCACGCGGGCAGGCTGGTGACTTTCGACGCCGGCATCTCGCCAATCGCGGTCAGGCGGGCGACAAGAAAGCAATTGCTCGTGCTGTAGGAGGGGTGGACCAAAGTTGACGCGAACGGCTCTGCGGTTGCGGGATTGCAGTTGTCGTCGCAATTTGACACAGTCATCTGGTGGACCACGTGATAGCTGTCTTTCTCGTCGCGTTCGGCGCTTTCGTCAGCATCCCTGCTTTTGCTGAAAGCGAAGGCGTCACCCACGAGTACTTTTCCATTAACGGCGCTCGACTTTACGTCGAGTCCGTTGGCCATGGATCGCCCGTGCTTTCTTGCACGGCGGATTAATGTCGTTTGACAGCGCATACGCCAAACAACGCGATTACTTTGCGGCACAACACCAGGTGATCGGCATCGATCAGCGAGGACACGGTCACAGCCCGGACGGCCCTTGGCAGCTGAGCTACCAGCTCATGGCCGACGATACGGCGGCTGTCATACGTGCACTAAAGGTCGGCCCCGTGGATGTCGTTGGGCATAGCGACGGTGCGGACATTGCGTTGCTGCTCGCCCGGGATCATCCGGAACTCGTCCGTCACATCATTGTTTCGGGTGCGAATCTTCGCGGCCTGCCTCCGGATGAGCTGGAGGCACGCAAGCAATTGCCGCCTGCGGAGCTCGAAGAAAGAGTGGCAAAGCTCGCAGCTAAGCTCCCGCCCTCTTTTCGAACCAATTACGCAGCCGTCAGTCCGGACGGTTCTGACCATTGGATTGCCATGGTGACAAAGTGCTATTGGTTATGGGCGCAGTCGATCGTGATCAATCCGGATGACCTGAAAAAAATACAGTCGCAGGCGCTGGTTGTGGCGGGCGATCATGACTTCACGTCGATCGAAGAAACCACCGAAATATTTCGAGGTCTGCCGCACGCGCAACTATTCTTGGTGCCGGGAACGGGCCACGGCACTTTTCAGGACCGACCGACACTGGTGAATCTCACGGTGGGGGAATTTCTCAACCAACCAGACACCAGGGGTTTGGTTCGGTAGGCCATTAAAAGAACATGGCTTGCTTTTGGCCAAAACGCCGAACATTGCTCCATTTGGATCGTCAAAGGGCGCAGCGCGCGTCGCCTGGCGAGTCTGCGAGCCCCGCCCCGCCCCGCAACCCCGCACCATCGGCGGCAAACGTGGCGTCCCCACGGGGATTCGAACCCCGGTTCTCACCGTGAAAGGGTGGTGTCCT
>CAZZVQ010000283.1:0-2210 GCA_964657565.1 uncultured Acetobacteraceae bacterium | reverse complement strand
TTCCGCGAGCGCCTGGTCTGGTTCTGGGCCAACCATTTCACCGTCAGCATCCGCCAGGGCAGCACCAACGCCGTCATCGGCCCCTACATCCGCGAGGCCATCCGCCCCAACGTCACCGGGCCGTTCGACGCCATGCTGCTGGCCGTGATGCGGCATCCGGCGATGTTGATGTATCTCGACAACAACAATTCGATCGGCCCCAACAGCCTCGTCGGCCGCAACCAGAAGCGCGGGCTGAACGAGAACCTGGCCCGCGAGTGCCTCGAGCTGCACACGGTCAGCCCTGCCGCCGGCTACACCCAGGCCGACGTCACCGAGTTCGCCAAGATCCTCACCGGCTGGTCGGTCGACTACGACCGGCTGTTCCCCGGCTTCCTGTTCCGCCCCGGCGCGCACGAACCCGGCGGCAAGACCCTCATGGGCCGCCGCTTTCCGCCCAACGAAGCCGGCGGTTTCGCCGCCCTCGAATTCCTCGCCAACCACCCGGCCACCCACCGACACCTCGCCACCCAGCTCGTGCGCCACTTCGTCGCCGACGACCCGCCGCCCGACGCGATCCGCACCATCGAGGGCGTGCTGCGCGACACCGGCGGCGACCTCGGCGCGGCCAGCGCGGCGCTGCTCCATCTCGAGGCCGCCTGGGTGCCGCTGACCAAAATCCGCGCCCCGCTCGACTTCGCCGTGGCCGCACTCCGCGCGCTCGACCTGCCCGCCGACAAGCAGGTGCCGCTGGAGGGCGTGCTGTCCAGCCTCGGCCAACCGCTGTGGAACGCGCCGTTGCCCAACGGTTGGCCCGACATCGCCTCCGAATGGGCCGCGCCGGAAGCCATGATGCGCCGCTTCGACTGGACCTTCAGCGTCGCCGCCCGCGCCGGCGATCGTGACCCGGCCGCCGTCGCCGAGGCCAGCATGGGCTCGCTCCTCCGCCCGCGTACCCTGGAGGCGATGACGCGCGCCGGGTCGCGGCGCGACGCGTTGACCTTGCTGCTGAGTTCCCCCGAGTTCCAGAGGCGCTGACATGCAGGTTTCCTGGCAGATCTCCCGCCGCTCCGCCCTGCTGGGGCTCACCGCCGCCTGGACCATGGGCCCGGCCTCCCTGGCGCTGGCCGCCGCGCCGACCGACAAGCGGCTGGTGGTCGTCATCCTGCGCGGCGCGCTCGACGGTATGGCCGCCGTGGTGCCGTATGGCGACGCCGACCTGGTCCGGCTGCGCCCCGGCCTGGTGCCGCCGCAGCCCGGCCAACCCGGCGGCCTGCTCGACCTGGGCGGCTTCTACGGCCTGCACCCGGCGCTGGCCGGCATGCATGATCTGTTCAAGGCCGGCCAGTTGCTCCCCGTGCATGCCGTGGCCGGACCGTACCGCAGCCGCAGCCATTTCGACGCCCAGGACTACCTCGAAAGCGGCGCCGACGAGCGCCTGTCCAGCGGCTGGCTCAACCGCGCCGTCGAGGCGATGCCCGGCCACAAGGCCAACACCGCGCTCGCCGTCGGCGTCACCATCCCGCTGATGCTCCGTGGCATGGCCGCCGTCGGCACCTACGCCCCCACCGGCTACCAGGCCCTCTCGCCCGAACTCTACGCCCGCATCGCCGACCTCGCCCATGACGACGCGCTGCTCGGGCCCGTCGTCACCGAGGGCTTGGCCGACCGCGGCTTCTCCGCCGGCACCCTGTCCGGCCTGCAGCAGAGCGGCGACCGGAACGCCGTCGCCAACGTCGCCGCCGCCGCCGGCAAGCTGCTATCGGCCGCCGACGGCCCCCGCGTCGCCGTGCTCGAGGGCGGCGGCTGGGACACCCATGCCGCGCAAGCCCAACGCCTGGTCGCGCCGCTGAAGCAGTTGGACGCTGGAATAACCGCGCTGAAGCAATCCATGGGCGCCGCCTGGGAGCAGACCGCCGTGCTGGTCCTGACCGAGTTCGGCCGCACCGCCCGCGTGAACGGCACCGGCGGCACCGACCACGGCACCGCCAGCGTCGCGTTCGTCGCCGGCGGCGCCATCGCTGGCGGCCGCGTGGCCGGCACCTGGCCCGGCCTCTCCGACACCAAGCTATTCGAGAACCGCGACCTCGCCCCCACCACCGACGCCCGAGCCCTCGCGATGGCGCTGCTGGTGGATCACCTCGGCGTCCCCGCCGCCGCCATGCCGGCCGTGTTCCCCGGCAGCACCGGCGTCACCGCGCAGGGCGGATTGCTGCACGGCGCCTGAGACC
>CAZZVQ010000282.1:0-2296 GCA_964657565.1 uncultured Acetobacteraceae bacterium | reverse complement strand
CATGGCGACGCGCTGGCGCTGGCCGCCGGAGAGGGCGTCCGGCTTGCGGGCGGCGAAGTCGCGGAGGCGGACGAGGTCGAGCAGCTCGGCGACCCGGGTGGCGATCTCGGGCTTGGCGACGCGCTGCCGGCGCAGGCCGAAGGCGACGTTGTCGGCGACGGTCATGTGCGGGAACAACGCGTAGGATTGGAAGGTGGTGTTGACGGGGCGGCGATGCGGCGGGAGGCGGGTGATGTCGAGGCCGCCGAGCAGGATGCGGCCCGCGGCGGGTTCGATGAAGCCGCCCAGGGTGCGCAGCAGGGTGGTCTTGCCGGAGCCGGATCCGCCGAGCAGGACGAAGAGTTCGCCGCTCGCGATCTCCAGGTTCAGGCCGGCCAGGGCGGTGACGGGGCCGTAGCGGACCGTCAGGTCCTCGATGCAGAGTTCAGCCAACCGTCGTCATTGCCGGGCTTGACCCGGCAATCCAGCGCCGGTTGCACCATGGACCCGCGGGTCAAGCCCGCGGGTGACGAGGCAATCGGGGATTGTCATGAGCCGGCTTTGAAGCGGGCCCACATGCGGGTGCGGGCCCGTTCGGCGGCCGGGCTGGGGGCTTTGGCAGTGAAGGCGTGGGCGAGCATGTCTTGGGACGGAAACACGTTGGTGTTGCTCTTCACGTCGGCGTCGACGCTGGCCATGCTGGCGGGGACGGCGTTGGGGTAGCCGACCTTGTTGGTGATGGCGGCCATGGTGGCGGGCTGCAGGATGAAGTCGATGAACTGCATGGCGGCCTGGGGGTGCGGCGCATCCTTCGGCACGGCGAGCACGTCGAAGGTGTAGGCGGTGAATTGCTTCGGTAGCACGTAGTCGACCGCGTCCTTCTTGGCTTCGGCGGCCCGGCTGGCGGCCTGGACGACGTCGCCGGAATAGTCCATCGCCAGGCAGATCTCGTTGCTGGCGAGCATTTCGAGGGCGCCGCCGGAGGCGAAGGTGCGGATATAGGGGCGGATCGCCATCAGGGTCTTCTCGACGGCTTCGAGGTCCTTCGGGTCGCTGCTGTCGGGGTCCTTGCCGAGATATTTGAGGATGCTGGGGATGGTGTCGATGGCGCTGTCCATCAGTACGATGCCGCAGGGGGCGAGCTTCTTGGCCCATTCGGGCTTGAGCAGGAGGTCCCAGCTATCCATGGGAGCATCGGGCGCGAGCGCCTTGATCTTGCTCGGGACGACGCCGAGGCCGAGGGTGCCCCAGAGATAGATGGCACCGTATTTGTTGCCGGGATCGCTGGTCTCGACGCGCTTCATCAGCGCGGGATCTTCGTTCTTGAGGTTGGCGATCGTCGCCTTGTCGAGCGGCTGCAGCGCGCCGGACTTGATCAGGCGGGAAAAGGTGGGCTCGGCGGTGGGAACGACGACGTCGTAGCCGGACTTGCCGGCCAGCAGCTTGCCCTCGAGCGTCTCGAGACTGTCGTAGACGTCGTATTGGACCTTGATTCCGGTCTGCTGGGTGAAGGCCTCGAGGACCTTGGGGTCGATGTAGTCGGTCCAATTATAGACGTTGACGACCTTGTCTTCGGCGTGCGCCTGCGCGCAGAACAGCACGGTCAGAACTGCGAATACACGTCGCGTCCAGCGCATCGACCCATCTCCACGAACCAAGTCGCTCATAGCTTCGGGCGGGGCGAATTGAAAGACTACTCCGTTCTGGCGCAGGACGTGCAATGTCGGCGGAGCGAGGGAGGGGCGGATGCGGATCTTGGTGGCTGTGGTGGTGGCCGGGTTGAGTTTTGGGCCTGCTTGGGCGGATGCGCCGGGCACGATCACGACGCATGCGACGGCGCGGGGGCGGCTGGCCAACACGGTGGCCGACGTGTCGATCGGGGTCGAGGCGCATGCGCCGACGGTGGCGGCGACGCAGGCCGCGCTGGCGGCGGGGAGCGGCAAGTTGATGGCGTATCTGCGCCAGCAAGGGGTCGAGCGGCTGCGCACGGAGCAGCTGTCGGTCACCCCGAACACGGTCGCCGACAAGGGTCGGGCGGAGCGGATCGTCGGGTATGACGGCACGGTGCAGGCGAGTTTCCGCGTGCGGGCGGAGCGGCTGGCCGAGGTGGTCGCGGGCGCGCTGGCCAATGGCGGCAACGACCTGGCCGGGACCGTGCTGCTGCCGCGGGAGGCGGAGGTGGAGGCGGAGCGGGCCCGGCTGGGGTCCGAGGCGGCGAAGATCGCGCTGAACCAGGCCGATGCGGTCGCCGGGGCGACCGGGCGGGATCTGGGCGCGATCAAGCTGATCGAGGTGGAGCCCGGGCCCGGGCTCGAGG
>CAZZVQ010000281.1:0-2299 GCA_964657565.1 uncultured Acetobacteraceae bacterium | reverse complement strand
CGGATCGATGACCCGGCCGAGGTCGCGCGCACCTACAGCCGCCAGTGCCGCATGCCGTTCAACGTCACCGGTCACCCGGCGCTGGCAATGATGGCGGGCCTGTCGCGGGACGGCCTGCCGGTGTCGATGCAGCTTGCAGGCCCGTTCCACGCGGACGCCCTGTTGCTGCGGGTCGCCGCCGCCTACGAGAAGACGGCGCCCTGGCGGGGCAAGCGGCCGAACCTACCCGCCTAGCAGCCTGTCGGATTGGATCGGTGGAGGGACGTAACGAGCTGCTGGAAGATCGGGAGCTGTCCTTTCATGCTGCCTGCATTCTGGCCATTCGCCTGCAGTTGTAGGCTAGTGTGACGAGGCTCCACTCGGTTGCTGCGTTGGCTAGGCCACGGAGGCGGAAGCGCGTGAAGCCGATAGCACTCTTGATGATGCCGAACACCGGTTCGACGGTCTGCTTGCGCATTTTGTATCGGGTTCTGGCATCGTCGGTCTCCAGCTTGGCTTTCATGGCGATGCGCCAGGGTTCGGTGATCCGCCGCGGGGTTTTCGCTGCGGGCGGCGGCCGGAAGTCGTAGGGGCGGTGCGGCTGAGTTCGGCCGATCGCGACCAGGGGTTCGATCGCGTTCGCCTGCAACGCCGCGACGGCGGCAGCGCTGGCGTAACCGGTGTCGGCCAGGACTGTCGTGGGCAGGCCGATTGTGTCCTGCATGCCGAGGATAACGGTGGCAAAGCTCGGCGCATCGGCCGTCGTTGCGACCAGTTTGGTCGCTAGCACCAGTTGCGTGCCATCGGCGCAGACCACGGCCTGGGCATTGTAGGCTTGGCGGAATTCGTGCGCGTCGGAGCGGCGCATCAGGGCGCTGTCCGGGTCGGTCAGGTTGCTCTGCCGCTCGGGTGGCGGCTCGTCGTCAGGCGGTTTGGGCGGGCGTCCGCGTCGGCCGGTTTTGCTGTCATAGACCGCCTGCTTTGCTTCGTAGGCCGGACGGGCCGCGTCCGCCTCGGCACGGGCGTCGGCTTCCATGCGTGCGCAGGCGGCATCGAGCTTGGCGCGGAGCGCTTCACGCCGGGCCAGGTCTTCGGGAAGCGATTGCGGGTCGTGACTTTCGGCATCTGCCGCTTCAGCCTGTGCCAGCAAGGCTGCGATGTCGTCGGCCAGTTTGGCGCGCAACTGCTTGGCCCGGTCATAGCGCACCGAGCGTAGCTTGGAGGCGTTCGCATCGATCTTGGTGCCATCGATCGACACGGTGCCCAACCGCAGCAGCCCGGTTTCGCGGGCCAACAGCAGGACTTGCAGGAACGCAGCCTCGACAGCCGCCTTGTTGGTGCGCCGGAACACCGCAACCGTGTCGTGGTCAGGGTGCAGGTTGGCGGCCACGAATCGCACCGCGATGTCGCGATACGTCGCACGCTCGATCCGCCGCGACGAGAAGATGCCGTTGGCATAGCAGTAGACCAGCAAGGCCAACATGAGCCGAGGGTGATATTGCGGCTTGCCGCCGGTCCGCCCCGGTACCTCAAAGGCCGCGAGAGGCACACGCTCGACCGCAGCCACGACGAAATGCGCCAAGTCGTCATCCGGCAGCCAGGACTTCAGGTCCGGCGGTAACAAGAATGCCTGGTCGCGGTTAAACGGTATGAAGTTCGCCATCCCCGGATTCTAGCCAGGATCAGCCAAGCCGTGTACCCCAATCCGACAGGCTGCTAGAGCTTTTTCCGATCGAAGTGGATCGGAGAAAAAGCTCTAGCTCTTTGTTAAGGCGAGCATCATTATCCGATCAGATAGCAAGATGATCGGATGATGCTCTAGATGCGATGTGTCAGGGGAGAGCGTGATGAGCCATCCGATCGAATTCATCGGCATGATCCAGCCGCGAGAGCAGTCGGAAACACGTCCGGCAAGCGGGCCGGCAATCGACCTGGACTATCTACGGGCGAGCGCGCAGGCGCATGACGAGGGCGGCTTCGACCGTATCCTGATCGGCTGGTACAGCAATGGGCCGGACGGGCTGCAGATCGCCACCCATGCGGCCGCGCACACCCGGCATGTCGGCTTCCTTGTGGCGCACCGGCCCGGCTTCCAGTCGCCACCCAATGCGGCACGTGCCTTTGCCACGCTGGACCAGCTCAGCTCGGGCCGGGCGGCAATCCACGTCATCTCCGGCGGCGACGATGCCGATCAGCACCGCGACGGCGACTGGCTCGGCAAGGACGAGCGGTATGCCCGCACCGATGAATATGTCGGGGTGCTGAAGCAGATCTGGGGCGCGCAGGCGCCAGTGGATCATGAGGGTGCCTTCTACCGGCT
>CAZZVQ010000280.1:0-2308 GCA_964657565.1 uncultured Acetobacteraceae bacterium | reverse complement strand
GGCGGAAAGACCCTCACCCAACCCTCTCCCGGAGGGAGAGGGCTTTCACGGTCGGCGACGACGTGTTGCACCTTAGGCCCGGGTCAACACCCGGAAGTCGACCTGGCGGTAGAACTCGTAGGTGTAGTTGTCGAGGGATTGGGCCATGACGGCATCCTGGTTGGGCTGCCAGAGCATGATCAGGGGCGTTTGATCGACGAAGACGTCGATCATCTTGCGGCAATCCTCGTCGTATTTGGCCTGGTCGGTCTGATAGCGCGCATCGAGCGTCAGGTCTTCCATCGGCGTGCTCTTGAACGAGGAGAAGTTCCAGCGCTGGTCGCGGGTGAAGTAAAGATAGAAGAAATAGTAGGTGTAGGGCAGCCACGCCGTCGCCGCGTCGGTGAAGAAGGGCATCGTCTTGTCGGATTCGAGCGTGTTGAACTCGGCGTCCGGCTTCTTCTGGATATCGACCTTGATGCCGACCTTGGCGAGCGACTCCTTGACCAGCGCGGCCATCGGTTCGGCGGTGGCGGCTTGGCCGGTGCTGAAGGCGAAGGTGGTGGAGAAGCCGTCGGGGTAGCCGGCTTCGGTCAGCAGCTTCTTGGCCAGGGCCAGGTCGGTGCGGTTGGGCATCGGCTGCGGGAAGCTCGCATCGGGCGTCTCGGTCCAGGTGGCGCCGTAGAGCTTGCGGCCGCGGCCGAAGATGCTGGCCTGGAACATGTCGTCGTAGGGCAGCGCGGCGGCGATCGCCTTGCGCACCTTCACATCGTCGAACGGCTTCATCCTGGTGTTCATGGTGATGTGGGTGAAGCCGTTGGTCTGCGGGATCGACTGCACCTTCGACTTGGCCGATTTCTCCAGGCTCGGGATGTCGGAGGCGGCCAGGTCGATGGCCAGGTCGGCGTCGCCGCGCTCGATCAGGTTGGCCCGGGTGGCGGCTTCCGGGACGGTCTGGATGATGATGCGCTTGAGGGTGGGCAACGGCCCGCTCAGCCATTTCTCGTTGCGGCGGAGGATGGTGCTCTCGCCGGGCTTGTGGCTGTCGATGGTGTAGGCGCCGCCGCCGGCGGTGTTGGTCTTCATCCACTCCTGCGCCCAGGGGTCCGCCTCGGTGGCGTGCTGGCGGGCGAGCTTGCTGTTGATCATGATCGCGTAGCAGACGCAGAGATTGGCCAGCGCCAGCCGGTCCGGCTTGTCGAGCGTCAGCGTCACGGTGTGGGGATCGACGATCTTGAACTGGTCGGCCGAGGTGATCGAGCCGGTCTGTAGCTGCGGCCCGGCCAGCGACTTCGACGTCACCGCGCGGTCGAGCGACCATTTGATGTCTTCGGCGGTCACCGGGCTGCCATCGTGCCAGACGGCGTCGGGGCGCAGGTGGATGGTGATGAGCTTCTTGTCGTCGCTGATCGTGTAGCCCTTGGCGAGCTCGGGGCTGATGGTCTCGGCGTCGAACACCCAGAACCGGCCGAGCTTCTTGCGGCCGAAGGCGAACAGGCGGTCGTAGACGTTCATCGCCAGGCCGAAGGATTCGCGGGTGGAGCCGGGCTGGGTGAGGTCGAGGGTGTTGATGGTGGCGCCGGTGACATAGCGCAGCGTTTCGGCGCGCGTCTGGGCCATGGCCCGCACCGGAAATTGCCCGAGGGCTGCCGCCAGGGCTGCACCCTGTACTAGAACCCGCCGTTCGATCGTCATCTGCACACACCGCTTGTTGCCTAAGGGGTGGCGTCTCGTCCCTAAATTGATTTCGGCGATCGTAAGGTGGGCAGGCGTCCGGCGCAATTGCTCAATTCACGCGGCCGTGTACCCGCCGTCGATCAGCAGGTCGGCTCCGGTCATGAAGCTGGAGGCGTCGCTGGCGAGGAACAGGGCGGCCGAGGCGATCTCGTCGGGCTGGCCGAGGCGGCCGATCGGGTGCAGCGGGACGCTCGCGGCGCGGGCGGCCTCCATGGTCTTGTTGCGAACCAGCAGGCGCGCCGTCTCGATTGCACCTGGAGAAAGGGAGTTCACGCGGACACCTTGGGCGGCGTGGTCGAGCGCCATGACCTTGGCCAGCTGGATGAGGGCGCCCTTGGCGGCGCAGTAGGCGGGGCGGCCCGGGCTGCCGACGCGGCCCATCTGCGAGGCGATGTGGATGATGGAGCCTCGGCCGGCCGCGATCATCGAGGGCAGCACGGCGCGGCTCATGTAATAGGAGCCGGTGACCTGCACGGCGAAGACCTTGTGCCATTCCGCCGGTGGTAGTTCGAGCACGGTGCCGGCGGGGTCATAGGGGGCGGCGCCGTTGACGAGGATGCTGACGCCCTGCCACGCCGCCAGCACCGCGGCG
>CAZZVQ010000279.1:0-2314 GCA_964657565.1 uncultured Acetobacteraceae bacterium | reverse complement strand
GCGCCCCCACCGGATCGTCATTGCCATAGAGCCGAAAATTGGCACTCGCGAGCATCCGGATGATGCCGCCCCGCAGCCCCGGATCCGTTGCGGCCACCACCGCCGCCGCCGGCAGCCCGGCCGCGATCTCCCCCGCGAAATTCGGCCCCGTCAGCACCGCCCCTGATGCACCCGGCCACACGGACTCCACGATCTCGAGCGGCAGCAGACCCGTCGCCGTCTCGATCCCCTTGCAACAGATCACCACCGGACCCGCCGGCCGAAACCGCTCGAGCAACCCCCGCAGGTGCTGCACCGGCACCGCCAGCAGCACCGCGTCGTATCCGCCCTCCGGCAGCACGGACACTGCCGTGAGCGCCGGGTCGCGCACGTGGGCCGGGTCGCGCGCCCAGAGCGTGACCGACGCCCCCGCCCGCGCCGCCTGGCGCGCCAACGCGCACCCCCACGCCCCGGCGCCCACGATCGCCACGCTACTCATCGGTGATCCGCACGACGGCACTCCCCGCCTCGGGACCACCGAGCCGCCCGGCCAGCGCCGCCAACATCTCCCCCGCCGCGGCCTCGAAGCCATGCGGCGCATTGCGCACCAGCAGCCCACACCCATTCAGCGCCGCCGGGTCGATCGGGCGCCGCAGCCACAGCTCGGCCGCCACCACGTCCCGCAGCCCGGCCAACCGCACCGCCTCATGGAATGTCGTCACCGGCGCGCGGTGCTTGATCGGATACCACGCCGCGTACACGCCATGGTCGAACCGCGCCGCTCCATCCTGCAGCGCCTTGAGCACCCGCTCGAACTCTCCCGGCGCCTCGTACGGCGGGTCGATCAGCACCAACCCCCGCCGCTCCTTCGGCGGCAGCAGCGCCCGGATTGCCTCGTAGCCGTCGCGCAGATGCACCCCCGCCTGTCCCTCGCCGCGGAATAGCGTCCGCAGCGCCGCCGCATCCTCCGGATGCAACTCGCAACACGCCAGCCGGTCCGTCTCCCGCATCGCCTGATAGATCAGCATCGGTGAGCCCGGATAGATGAACTCCCCCTCGCCCCCGATCGCCGACACGGCCTCGACATACCGCCGCAGCGCCGCCGGCGGTTCGTGCAGCAGCCGCGCGATCCCGTCGCGCCACTCGCCCGTCCTCGCCGCGTCGCCCTGGATCAGATCGTAGCGTCCGACCCCGGCATGCGTATCGAGCACGAAGAACGGCGCCTGCTTGCGCTGCAGCGCATCCAGCATCCACAGCAGTAGCGCATGCTTGGCGCAGTCCGCGAAATTCCCCGCATGGAACGCGTGCCGGTAGTTCACCCGGGAATCCCACAATTCATCTCGGCCAACGGCCAGCGCGGCCGCGGCTTGAACCCGAGATCGTCCGCCAACCCCAATCGCAGCCGCTCGATCGCCGCCCAGGCCACCATCGTCGCATTATCGGTGCAAAGCCGGATCGGCGGCGCCAGCAGCGCCAGCCCGTGCGCCCCCGCCACCGCCGTCAGCGCCGCCCGGACCGCCCCGTTCGCCGCCACCCCGCCCGACACCACGATCGACCGCGCCTCCGGCATCATCGCCAGCGCATGCGCCGCCCGGTCCGCCAGCACCGCCGCCACCGCCACCTGGAACCCGGCCGCCAAATCCGCAGCATCCGCCGCCGGCAACGGCCCCGGCGGATACTTCGCCACCAGCTGCGCCACCGCCGTCTTCAACCCGGAGAAGCTGAAATCGCACCCCTCCCGCCCCAGCAACGGCCGCGGCAGCCGAACCGCCGCGGGATCCCCCTTGGCCGCCAACCGCTCCACCTCCGGCCCCCCCGGCCACGGCAGCCCCAGCAGCTTGCCGACCTTGTCGAACGCCTCGCCCACCGCATCGTCGATCGTGCTGCCGAGCAGGCGGTAGCGCCCGACCGCCTCGACCGCGACGCATTGGCAATGCCCGCCCGACAGCAACAGCAGCAGATAAGGAAACGGCGCCCCGCCCGGCACCAGTCCCGGCAGCCGCGGCGTCAGCGCGTGCGCCTCCAGATGATTGACCGCCACGAACGGCACCCCCGCCGCCAGCGCGATCCCCTTCGCCACCCCCGCCCCCACGATCAACCCGCCAATCAGCCCGGGCCCACAGCTCGCCCCGACCCCCCCTAGCTCGCCCGCCATCACCCCCGCGCGCGCCAGCACATCCCGCACCAGCCCCGGCAACGCCGCCAAATGCGCCCGCGCCGCGATCTCCGGCACCACCCCGCCGAACCGGCGATGCTCCTCCAACTGGCTGAGCACCACCTCCGCCAGCACTGTCCCATCGGCCGCCAGCACGGCAGCCGCCGTTTCGTCGCAGGA
>CAZZVQ010000278.1:0-2348 GCA_964657565.1 uncultured Acetobacteraceae bacterium | reverse complement strand
CGCTGCGGCAGGCCACTTACCCACAGCTGCTACACCACCACCTGGGACACGGCCGGAGGCCGCAGCGCATCCCAACTCGGAGGCCGCTCGAAGCCTGGGGGCGGCTCGGCCGGCAGGTGCGCGCCGACCTCGTCGATCAGGGTCTGGACCTGCCGTTCCGCATCCGCAGAGATGCGTCGCACGACCAGTGCGGCGTTCGCCATATCGGGCCACGCCTCCTGCCCGGCAGTCCAGTTGGCCCGGGACGCCCGGGCGACCGTCGCCCGAAGCCAGCCGAGTGCCTGCCGTTGCTCGCCGCCGAGCCCATGAGCGACGGCGAGCTTCGCCGCTCCCTTCGCCAGCACAGCGGCGCCGTGGTCATCGCCGGTTTCCAGGACGAGGCGCCTCACCTGCCGTGGGTCCGCCGACGGCGGCAGCCGCCCAGTCAGGCCCGCCACTTCGATCCGAAGGGCATTACGGAGATGGCCGCAGCAGACGGTCGACCCTCCCATGGTGCTTGCGATGCCGGCGGCAGCGCGCTGGGCTGCCGCGTAAGCGACGGAGATGTCACGCGAGCCGGGCTCCGAGGTAAGTCCTTCGGACCGGGCGAGCTGCAGGCCGGCCTCCGGGCCTTGGAGGACGGCCACGGCCAATGCATGGGACGCAACCGCGTACCAGCGTTCGTCCGTTGTCCCTGCCGTTTGAGATGCCGCCTCCGCGAGCGCGAGAGCTGCCCGCGAGATGCGCCCGGCCCGGTCGGGGTCCCCATCCTGCTCCGCTGCAGCGGACCATCCCAGAAAGCCGCGGACACGCGCGAGTATGTTCATCCCGTCGGCCACGGCTCCGGTGGCCCGAACACGGCTCGGGCAGCGAAGGCCTTTGCCGTCACAGGAGCCTGAAATGCCTTAATACTCCTTGCTGCAGCCGCGTGGGTCGGACCGGACCAGACGCTCACTGAGCCACCGCGTATTGGATTCCTCGAGCACGGCAGGCGATGCGCCGCTGCGACCCTCCGAAGCAACTCGGGTTCACCACTGGCCTCCTTCCAGATCATGGCCACGAGCAGGTGCATTCCCCGGGGCAACGTGGCTTCAAGCGGTGGCCCGACCAGGGCATACCCGAGATCGTCCGATCCTTTCGCCCGCCCCACCGGCGCGTCGGTTCCGGGCAGCAGCCGGATGCGTCCGTTCGGCGTGATCACGAGCCCGACAACCCAGAACCGCCTGGCCCTTGGCAGCGACAGGGCGACGCGGACATGTTCGCCCAGCCCGAACTTCGGCATGTCAGTCGGGCAACCTCCGCGCTCGAGTGGGTGAGCAACACATCCAGCGGCAAGTTGAACTTGCTCAGGTGGTAGGTGCCATGCAGCGTCAGATAGTCGTCATCCGATGCGAGTTCGTGTGGTCGTCGGAGGTATCTGTAGCATCGGCGGGAGAACGCCGACTCGCTGATGCCGCACTTCAGTGCAAGTGCGGCATTGCCCTGGTAGCGGTGCCACTCCGTCCACTCGCTCTTGCGCTTGCCGGCGATGCGGTAGTGCCGGAACAGCTCATGGCTGAAATCAGGACTTCTGAGCAACTCCAGCTTCAGGCCGAACTCACTTGGCTCCTTCTCGTCACCTGCCTTGCCAGAGGGCATGTCAGTCCTCCCCACGTCGACACCGCCTTTGCACCCGTATCTAGCACCATTCCGGTTCGAATCAGCTGTCGAAGAGAAGTGGAGTGGCAGTTGGACGGTGTATCCGTTCGCGCAAGCGGCCGACTGCTTCAGCTGGTGCTACCTCGCCATTGCGAGGAGCGGAGCGACATGGCGATCGTCCCGGCATCCACGGCCAGGCTCGTATTGCAAGGTTCCGGTCGTTCTGCCGAAAAGTTACAGCTGCCGCGAAAATTTCAGCACTGACCGATCGAAGCGTTCCCCGAGAGCCTGCAATGTGTCGAGAACGGACTCCTGACATCGCAGGACAGGGCTGAGAGGGTGCTCGCGTCGGTTACCGTCATCTTCACTCCCGATGGAGCCGGGGAGCACGGGTGATGCGCAGGGGTTGGCCCGGTCCTGCAAGGGTCAACCAGGATCATGCTGTCCGCCGAACGTCTGGGGTTGATCCAACGTTGCTACCGCCCGGATGAGTGCTCCCTCCCGAGACAACCAGGCGCGGACATCCGTCCCGGGACGGACCGCCTCGCCAGGGTGGGACCTTATTCCAGCCTGCTCCGGCGAGCCCACCACCCATCGTCCCACGTCCCGCAAGGCTTCTGGCAGCGGCACCGCCCACCGCAGTGCCGTGAGGAAAGCAGCTCGTCCACCAACGTCTGTGACGCCGGTAACCCCTGCTCGCGCGCCAGCGGACTCAGGATCTCCGGCCCCGC
>CAZZVQ010000277.1:0-2379 GCA_964657565.1 uncultured Acetobacteraceae bacterium | reverse complement strand
GATCGCCAAGCCCTCGGTCACCCCTGCCGACGCCGGGGCGCTCGGCACGCTGGAGGCGATCCTGGCCGAGGCCGGCTTCGCCACCCATCGCGTGACCTTCGAGGAGCCCGGCACCGCGCCGATCGATAATCTCTACGCCCGTCTCGGCACGGGGGCGCCGCACCTGTTGTTCGCCGGCCATACCGACGTGGTGCCGCCGGGCGCCGAGGCCGCGTGGCGGCACGCGCCGTTCGCGGCGACGGTGGAGGACGGCGTGCTCTATGGGCGCGGCGCGCAGGACATGAAGGGCGGCATCGCCGCCTTCGTCGCCGCCGCGGCCACCCACGCCCCCGTCCTCAAGGGCTCGATCAGCCTCCTCATCACCGGCGACGAAGAAGGCCCGGCCACCGACGGCACCGTCCGCGTGCTCGACTGGATGCAGGCCAACGGCGAAATCCCTGACTTCTGCCTCGTCGGCGAGCCCACCAACCCGCAATCCCTGGGCGACATCATCAAGATCGGCCGCCGCGGCAGCCTCAACGCCGAGATCCGCGTCCACGGCACCCAGGGCCACGCGGCCTACCCGCACCAGGCCGACAACCCGGTCCACCGCCTCGTCCGCGCTCTCGCCGCCCTCACCGCCGCCCCGCTCGACGCCGGCAGCGAGTGGTTCGAGCCCAGCACCCTCCAGATCACCAGCATCGACGTCGGCAACCCCGCCACCAACGTCATCCCCGCCGCGGCCACCGCCCGACTCAACATCCGCTTCAACGACCTGCACAGCGGCGCCACCCTCGACCGCTGGCTGCGCGCGACCATCGCCCAGCACTGCCCGCAGGTCGACCTCGACATCGCCATCAGCGGCGAGTCGTTCCTGACCGCCCCGGGCCCGCAAGTCGACCGTCTCCGCGCCGCGATCGCTGGAGCCACCGGCCTCGAACCCCGCCTCGACACCGGCGGCGGCACCTCCGATGCCCGCTTCATCGCCCGCTTCTGTCCGGTGGCCGAGTTCGGCCTCGTCGGCGCGACCATGCACAAGGCCGACGAAGCCGTGCCGGTCGACGAGCTTCAACGCCTCGCCGACATCTACCGTGCCGTGCTGGCGGCCTTCGTTTGACCCCAGGAATCGATCCCATCATCGGCGTCGCCCGGGTCGCGCTCGGGCGGGCGGACGGCTTCGCGCGCTTCGGGTCGACGGTGCCGTCATTCCTCAACAGCCTCGCGCCGCTGATCGCCTTCCCGCTCGCCGGCGCCGTCATCGAGGTGTTCCGCGACGACTGGCTGACGGCCGTCTCGCTCCTGCTCCTCACCCTCGTCGCCCAATTGGCGCCGCCGGTCCTATCGCACTTGCTCGCCGTCCGCTGGAAATGCGAGGATCGCTGGCTGCACTACGCGACCGCATATAATTGGTGTTACTGGGCCATCCCGATCGCGGGCGCGTTGTTGACGGTCGGCTTCGCCTTGGCGGTCGGGGCCGGGTTGCCGAGCACCGTTGCCGCCCAGGCGGTCTTGGGCGGCCTCGGCCTGTACAGTCTCTGGCTCAACTGGTTCGTCGCGCGGCACGCGCTCGGCGTCTCGAAGTGCAGGGCCGCGCTGCTGGTCGTCGCCGTCAACGCGGGGACGGCGCTGCTGGCGATCGGTCCGGCGCTGTTGGGCTGAACGGGTCCACGGGATAGGTCACCCCGGTCAGCGTCAGCCCGTCCGGTGGCGCCGTCGGCCCGGCGGCCCCGCGGTCCCGCGCGGCGAGCGCCACCGCGACCCGGTCCGGCGTCCAGCGCCCTTCGCCCACCAGCTTCAGCGTGCCGACCATGTTGCGCACCTGATGGTGCAGGAAGCTCCGCGCCTCCGCCCCGACGATGACCCGCTCCCCCTCCCGCGTGACCGTGAGCCGATCCAACGTGCGGATCGGCGACTTGGCCTGGCACGCCGCGGCACGGAACGAGGAGAAGTCGTGCCGCCCAAGCAGGTGGTCCGCCCCTGCCTGCATCGCTTGCTCATCAAGGGATTGCGGCACATGCCACACATGGCGCTCGAGCCCGGGCCGCGCGCGCCGGTTCAGGATCGCATAGCGATACCGCCGCCCGATCGCATCGAACCGAGGGCTCCACGCCGGGTCGACCGGCGCGGCAAGGCGGATGACGAAGGGCAGGGGTTTGAGATAGAAGTTGATCGCCTCCTGCACCGTGCGGGCGTCGAACCGGTCCGGCAGGTCCATCGCCGCCACCTGACCCGTCGCATGCACCCCGGCATCGGTGCGGCCCGCGATCAAGCTCGTGACCCGGCCGCCGACCAGCTTCGCCGCCGCCGCTTCCAAATGGTCCTGCAGCGCCCCGCCACCCGCCTGGCTCTGCCAGCCGATGAACCCGGTCCCGTCATACTCGAGCAACAGTGCCCATCGCG
>CAZZVQ010000276.1:0-2436 GCA_964657565.1 uncultured Acetobacteraceae bacterium | reverse complement strand
CGGACATCTTCCAGGAAGGCATCATCATCCCGCCGACGAAGCTGATCGATGCGGGGCGGACCAACGAGGCGGCGCTGGCGATCTTCTACCGCAACTCGCGCCAGCCGGAGGCGTGCCGGGGGGATACGGCGGCGCTGATGGCGAGCGTGGGGCTTGGCGTAAGGCGGATGGCGGAGATCGCGGGACGGTTCGGGGCGGGTACGCTGGAGGACGCGCTGCGGCAATTGCTGGCGCGGACCGAGGCGCTGGTGCGGCGGCGGCTGCGCGAGACGTTCCCGGTGGGGACGCACCGGTTCACGGACAGCATCGACGGCGACGGGCATGGCAGCGGGCCGCTGCACATACGGTTCGCGCTGACGCGAACGGCGGATGACCGGTTCATCTTCGACGCCAGCGAGACGGACGACCAGGCGGCCGGGCCGGTCAACTTCCTGATGAACCGGGATGTGCCGGGGATGGCGCTAGGCCTCTACTTCCTCGGGGGCGACCCGGCGGAGGTGTGCAATGCCGGCGGGCCGCGCTCGATCGACGAGGTGATCCTGCGCGAGGGCTCGCTGTTGCGGCCGCGGTTTCCGGCGCCGCTGGGAATGCGCGGGCTGACGATGATGCGGGTGTTGGCGGCGCTGAACGGGCTGATCAATGCCGCGGGGGGCGCGGCGCCGGCGGCGCACTCGGCGTATGTCATCACGCTGCTGCGCGGGATGGCAGGAGGAAAGCCGTTCCTGATGTCGGACGGGATCGGGGTCGGGTATGGGGCGCGGGCGGAGGCGGATGGGATCGATGCGGTCTATTTCGTGGCGCAGGAGAACTATCCGGTCGAGTTCCTGGAGATGGGGTATCCGGTGCAGTTGGCGGCCTATGGCATCCATCGCGACAGCGGCGGAGCCGGGCGGTGGCGCGGCGGGTGCGGGATCGTGCGGGAATACGTGATCTTGGCCGAAGAGGCGGTGCTGGCGGTGCGGATCGACGGGGTGACGAACCCACCCTGGGGCGCAAAGGGCGGGCTGGCGGCGGGCGCGGGGCGGGCGGTGGTCAATCCGGGGCGGCCGGACGAGCGGCTGCTGCGGCCGTTGTCGGATGGCAACCAGCTGAAGCACGGGGACGTGCTGCGGATCGAGACGGGCGGCGGTGGCGGGCGGGGCGATCCGCATGAGCGGCCGGCGGCGATGGTGGCGGAGGACGTGGCGGGCGGGTTCGTTTCGGCCGAGGCGGCGCTGCGGGATTATGGGGTGGCGCTGTTGCCGGACGGGCGGGTGGACGAGGCGGCGACGGCGTCGCGGCGCTCGCTGCAGGTCGCAGCATGAGAGAGGCCTCAAACCCGTCATTGCCGGGCTTGACCCGGCAATCCAGGGCGGCAAGCGCTGCGCTCGCGGCACGATGGGCCCCCGGGTCAAGCCCGGGGGCGACGGGGTGGGGTGGAGTGGCGGCATGAGCGGCACGCTGTCCGTTGCGATCGATATCGGCGGGACGTTCACGGATGTGACGCTGCAGGATGCGGCGAGCGGGCGGGCGTGGCGGGCGAAGACGCCGTCGGTGCCGAGCGATCCGAGCCAGGCGTTCATTACCGGGATCGGGCTGGCGTTGGAGGCGGCGGGGGCCGGGCCGGGCGAGATCGGGCGGGTGCTGCACGGGACGACGGTGGCGACCAACCTGATCCTCGAGGGCAAGGGGGCGCGGACGGCGTTGGTGACGACGGCCGGGTTCCGGCACGTGCTGGAGATCGGGCGGCAGGACATCCCGCGGCGGGCCAATCTGTATGCGTGGCGCAAGCCGGCGCGGCCGGTGCCGCCGGCGCGCGTGTTGGAGGTCATCGAGCGGGTGGCGGCCGGGGGCGCGGTGCAGGTGGCGCTGGACGAGACGAGCGTGGCGGCCGCGGCCGAGGCGTGCCGCGTGTTGGGGGTGGCGGCGGTGGCGGTGTGCCTGCTGCATAGTTTTGCGAATCCGGCGCATGAGCGGCGGGTGGTTGAGTTACTGCGGGCGGCGTTGCCAGGGGTGGTGGTCACCGCGTCGGTCGACGTGTTGCCGGTGGCGCGCGAGTATGAACGGACGCTCGCGACGGTGTTGAACGCGACGGTGATGCCGGCGGTGTCGAGCTATGTGGCGCGGTTGGCAGAGCGGACGGAGGCGGCCGGGATCGCGGCGCCGCTGCTGCTGATGCAGTCCAATGGCGGGGTGGCGGGCGTGGCGGCGATCAGCCGGGCGCCGGCGGTCACGGCGCTGTCGGGTCCGGCAGCGGGCGTGATCGGGGCGCGGGCGGTGGCGGCGGCGTGCGGGATCGGGGATCTGATCACGGTCGACGTGGGCGGGACCAGCGCGGATATCTGCCTGATCAAGGACGGGCGGGTTGGCCTGACGCAGAACGGGCGGGTGGGCGAATGGCCGTTACCGTTACCGATGGTGGACATGGTCACGGTGGGGGCCGGGGGCGGGTCGATC
>CAZZVQ010000275.1:0-2450 GCA_964657565.1 uncultured Acetobacteraceae bacterium | reverse complement strand
TGCTCGCCGCCGCTGCCTTGCTCGGCCTCTGGCTCTACGCTGGACCCTATGGGCTTAACGTCCTCTTCCGGCATGGCGGCACGTGGTGGGTGACCGTCGGCGCCGACAGCCGCTGGATCTCCCCCGCCATGCGCCTGGCCCTCGCCGAAGCGCCCGTCGCGGAGCCCGGCGCAGTCACGTGGCGCACGATCGAACCCGGGTTCGACGTCGCCGATCTCGATGCACGTGTCGGCGGCCAAGTGGTGGACCGGATACGGCTGGTTCGGATCGACCCGGCGCTGTTCCGGTTCGAGGTGAAGACCGCCTTCCGCGGCGACGTGACGCTGGACGATTGGATGGCCCGCTCGCATCCCGTGATGGTCGTCAACGGCAGCTACAGCGACCGTCACGGCCGGGCTGCGACGCCGCTGATCGGGGATGGCGTCCTGCAAGGGCCGAGCGGTTACGACGCGAAGGCCGGCGCTTTCATCAGTCGCCCAGGATCGGTCAGCGTGCTCGATCTCCGCGCAGCCGATTACCGGGTTGCCTTCGCCGGCGCGTCGGACGCCATGGTCTCGTTCCCGCTCCTGATCGCCGACGGGCAGACGCATGTGGAACATCCGAGCCGATGGCTGGCTAATCGGAGCTTCGTGGGACAAGACCGGGTGGGCCACATCATCATCGGCACGACCGACGACGCCTTCTTCACCCTCGACCGTTTCGCGCGCTTCCTGCTGAGCGCACCACTGGATCTTACGACGGCGCTCAACCTGGATGGCGGACCGGTGGCGAGCCAAGCCGTTTCATTGGATGGCTTCGAGCGCCGGATGTATGGGCGTTGGGAAACGCAGGTCCAGGCGGATCAGGTTAAACTTTTAGTTTGGCCTTGGGGATCGGTCGCCATGCCCATAGCGTTGATGGCCCACCGCAACGACGTGCCGTCTTCCGGGCATTGAGCTCAACAGGTTGCGGAAAATCGGCCAGTTCTGCGCGGTAAATGGTCTTTCTGGCGGTTGGGATCACGCGGATCAGGGATGCAGCCCGCCATCGGACGACCTGCGGGTTGGGCCCGCTCCGAATCGCCCACCCTTCCGGCATCATCCTCGTCGACGCCGAGGCCGAGACCCGGCCCGGCGGCGTGCACATCCGCCACGCCACCGTCTACCGCACCGCCCGCCGCCTGTTCACCGGCGAGGTGTTCTCCCGCCTCAGCGGAGCCGCGCACGCACGCCCCCCGAACCGCTCGGATCAGGCAGGATTGTGTGGCCTGCGTCCCGCCAGGTAGACTGCCGCCCTGCGGATATCGCGCGTGAGTGGGCGGGAAGGCATGCACTATCGAGGAGGCGAGGGCGATGGACGGGACGTGGCAGCATCAGGTGCGCCTTCATGTCGACGAAGCCGGGCGGGCGCTGCTCGATAATCCTGCACATGGGATCCATGCCGTCCTGCAGCGGCACGACGCGGTCCTGGTCAGCCAACTCGACGCGTTCGAGGCCTATCTCGCCGACCCGGCGCAGGCGGCGAGCCCGCTCGGTCGCTGGACCGCTATGACGCTGGCCGATCCTGAGAAGCGGGCGAGACACCGCCTCGCGATCGCGGTGCGGATCGGCGGTGCCGAGGTGTACGACGAGGCGGCAGCGGATGCGCTCGAGGCCGCTCTGCGTCCCTTCGTTGCGGATGGAACCCTCCGGCGCCTCTCGCGGCATGACACGAACCCGGCGAATAATCTGCCGATCCCAGCCGAATTCCAGTCCTAAGCGACCCCGTGGGCTCCCAGAACGCTTCGCATGCGCGCGCAGGCCAGGTCCGGGTCGGGTAGCAGACCGGCTGCGTCCGCCAAGCGGAATAGTTCGGCGAAATGCAACAGCGAGCGAGCGGATTGCTGGCCGCCGATCATGGTGAAATGCGTCTGATGGCCGGCGAGGAAGGCCATGAACACCACGCCCGTCTTGTAGAACCGGGTCGGCGCCTGGAAGATGTGGCGCGACAGCGGCACGGTCGGCGCGAGGGTCGCCGCGAAGCCCGCCGCGTCCCCCGCCGCCAATTGGCCCAGCGCCGCCGCCGCGGCCGGCGCGATCGGGTCGAAGATGCCGAGCAGCGCGTCCGAATGCTGGCCGTCCGCTCCGGCGATGAGCTCCGGATAGTCGAAATCGTCACCGGTGTACATCCGCACGCCGGGCGGTAGGCGGCGGCGCAGCGCGATCTCCTTGTCCTTGTCGAGTAGGGAAATCTTGATGCCGTCCACCTTGTCGGCATTGGCCTCGATCACCGACAGGCAGGTCTCCATCGCCTGCCAATGGTCGGCCGCACCCCAGTAGCCCTCGAGTGCCGGGTCGAACATCTCGCCGAGCCAGTGCAGGATCGCCTTGCCGCGCAGTTGCGACAGGATGCGGCCGTAGACATGGCGGTAGTCGTCAGGGCCGCGCGCGCAGGCCGCCAGGGCCCGTGACGCCATCAGGATGATATCGCCG
>CAZZVQ010000274.1:0-2462 GCA_964657565.1 uncultured Acetobacteraceae bacterium | reverse complement strand
CTACCGCGCCAAAAATCCACGCCTCCCAACGCGCCCTCGCACGCTCAATTTATTACGATATCGTAACAAAGACCTCGAGGCAGCGCCCCCCCGGATGCCGCATCTAGCTCATCCCATGCGCGATGATCTGCTTCCAGATCGCCACCTCGTCCGTCACCACCCACTCATAGCGCACCTTCCCGTCCACGATCTCCGCATGGCTGAAGCCCATCACATGCACCGGCGCCCCGGTCGGCGCGCCGAAATGGCCATACCCCGAATGCGTCGCCTCCAGCGACCACCGCAGCGCCACCCGCAACGGCCGCCCCGCATCTCGATTGACCACCGCGCTCTGCACCGTGAACGCCGCGTCCGGAAACGAGGCCAGATACCCCAAATAGAACCGGTCGATGTCGCCATGCCCATACAGCGTCTCCCCGCCCGGGATCGCCATCGCCGCCCCGTCGAAATACAGCCCCCGCAGCGCCGAGACGTCCTTCTCCCCCCACAGCCGGCGATACCCCGCGATATAATCCTCCGCCCCCGCCTCCACCGCCGGCCGGTACACGCCCGCCCGGTCCCGCGCCGGCGTATAGAACGCGATCTCCCCCGTCCGGTGCAGGTCCGCCTCCGCCATCTCCTGCGCCAACCCGCGCGGCGTCTGCCCCAGGCACAGCGCGAACGCCGCCTGGTCCCGCGCCAGCCACTCCTCCGTCACCACGCCGTTCACCACCCAGCAATCCGCGATGATCCGCGACCGCACCAACCGCCCCGACGCCGCCCCGTAGCTGCCATCCCCCTGGTGCCGCGTCACCGAGATCAGCCGGTGCGACGACAGGAACGACCCGTCCGCATACCCCGTCCAGATCACGTCCTCGCCCACCAACTGCCGGTCCGGAAACTGGTGCAGCGTCTGCAACGTCTGCGCCGTCACCCCCGTATTGTCCGCCGTCAGCCCCGTCGCCGCCCGCACCAGCACCCCCGGCGCATACAGCCCGGCCAGCTTGCCCCCGACCCCGCGATCCTCCCAGATCTCCCGCGTGATGCCGTAGATGAACGACGGCACGTCCGCATACCCAGTCACCACCGGATCCATCATCGAACGCCCTCCCCCATCGCGACCCGGCCCGCATGGATCTGCGCCAGCACCGCGATCTCGTCGATCAGCCGCCACTCCCGCAGCACCTTGCCGTCCCGCATCTCGAAATGGCTCGCGCCCAATACGTTCACCGGCGTCCGCGTAATCGGCCCATACGTCGGCACGCCCGAATACGTCCCCCGCAACACCCAGATCACCGCGATCCGCAGCCCAAGCTCCGGCCCATCCAGCACCGCGATGTCGCGCACCTCCACCCGGAAATCCGGAAACGAGGCCAACAGGTTGATCAGCTCGATCTGATACGGGTCGATCCCCTGCACCCGCTTCAGCCGCACCGAGTTGCAGACGATCTGCCGATCCACATACGCCGTCACCCGGTTGAACAGCCGCTGGTTCCAGACCTCCTCGAACAACCCCTGCACCATCGCGCACTCGGCCGCATGCCGCCCCGGCCGCCGCCCGGAAACGCCCTCCCGCGCCGCATCCGCGACACGGCCCGCGAACGCGCCGACATCCGCCCCCGCCTGCATCCCGCCGCCCAGCACCGGGCTCGCCATCGCAAGCTCCGCCGCCACTTTATACGGGTCGAGCCCGAGATGTTCCAACACCGCCCATTCGTCCCGGACCAGCCACTCCTCCAGGATTTGGTTGTCCTGCACCAGGCAGTGCGCCACCGTCCGCGACACCCAATCCCGCCCCGTCGGCGGCCCATAGGTCCAGAACCCGGTATGCGTCCCGGACTTGAACACCCGGTGCGAGCTGATGAACCCGTTGCGCCCCCGCTGCTCCCAGATCACGTCCTCCCCGTGCCCCCCGCCCCCATTCGGAAACGCCGCAAACTTCTGCAACGAGTTGCTGACCACGTAGTCCCAATCGTACGTCTCGCCATACGCGGTATGGACCTTCACCCGCTTGTCGTAATGCTCCGTCAGCCGCCCGAGCCCGCGATCGATCCAGATCGCATCCGTCCAGCTCAGGATGTAGTCGCGCGGGTCGCGATACGGCGCATAGGCGGAGGCCAGCAGGTCATCGCCGTCGATTATCGCCATTCCCATCTCCGCATTCGAATGCGGAGTTAAAGCCCGCCGCCGCCGCCTGACAACCCCGCTTGCACCGCAGCGAGCCCGTCGCCATTGGAAAGCCATGTCGCCCAAGCTCAACGCCCCGCTCGGCCGCCGCGCCACGTCCTACGACGTCGCCGTCGCTGCCGGCGTCGCGCAATCCACCGTCTCGCGCTGCTTCCGCTCCGACAGCGAGATGTCCCCCAGCACCCGCGCCCGCATCCAGGACGTGGCCGCGCAGCTCGGCTACGTCCCCAACGCCCTCGCCCGCTCGCTCATCACCCGCCGCTCCAACCTGGTCGCCGTCATCGTCACCGACTTCA
>CAZZVQ010000273.1:0-2479 GCA_964657565.1 uncultured Acetobacteraceae bacterium | reverse complement strand
CGACGGCGACCGCGACCGCGGCCCAGGGCCCGGGCGACCCGTGCAGAATCGGTCCGGCCGCCTCCGGCTGGGCCATGAGCGCCGAAGCGGCCCTGCTCGCCAGGGCGCCCTTGCCGTCCCACCCGATCACGCCGAGCACGAGCAACACCACTGCCGGCGCCGCCAGCAGCAGCACCGGTTGGTCGCCGGGTTCGTGCTCGTCCTCGGTCTCGCCGCGGGCTTCATCCCCGGGCACCGCGCCCCACCCGGCGAAGATGCGGCCCGCCATCCGGAGCACCGCCGCCCCGGTCAGCGCCGCGCTGAACAGCAGCGGCAGCGCGATCCACCCCCGTCCGGCAGCATCTGCGCCCAGCTCGATGTATCGATACCCCTCGTCCATCATCCCGACCGGCAACCCGGCCAGCACCAGCCCGCCGATCGCCATAGCCACCCCGACCGGCCAATACGCCCGGCCGCATCCGCGCAGAGTCAATTCGTCGATGCCGCCGCATTTCGCCGCGACGAACCCGGCCAGCATGAACATCGCGCCCTTCACCAGGCCATGCCCGGCCAGATAGGCCAGCAGCCCGGCCACGCCGTCGCGCGTCATCAGCGACAGCCCGACCAGCATGATCCCCGCATGCGATATGGTCGAGAACGCCAGCAGGCGTTTGATATGCCGCTGCCCCAGCGCCAGGATCGCCCCCACCACGGCGCTCGCCAGCCCCATCGCCAGCATCATCGTGCGGATGCCGTGCACGATGGCCGGGTCGCCGCCGAACACCCGGAAGCCGAGCTTGGCCAGCCCGAACAGCCCGATCGCCACCATCGCCCCCGAGAAGATCACCGACACCGGGCTCGGCGCCACCGCATGGGCGTCGCCCAGCCACATCTGGAATGGCACCTGCGCCGCCTTGGTCAGCAGCGCCGTAGCGATCAGCACGAAGCCGAGCGCCACCACCGGGTCGCCCGGATGCGCCGCGACCCCTTGCCCGAGCGCCACCAGGTCCAGCGCCCCCAGCCGCCCGTATAGCAGCGCGATACCGGACAGGAACACGTAGGCCCCCACCGTGTTGACGACCGTGAAGTTCAGCGCTCCCGCAATGGCCGCCGGCCGCAGCGCGAAGGCGGTGGCTGCGAACCCGGCGACGCTCATCAGCTCGAACCAGACGAACATGTTGAACAGGTCACCGGTCAGGCAGAAGCCGACCATCCCCGCCATGAACACCAGCATGAGCACGTGGAAATGCGCATGCACCTCCCGAAAGAACCCCCAGGCGAACACCAGCGTCGCCGCGAACAGCAGCCCGATCAGCGCCGCCACCCCGGCGCTCGCGAGGTCGATCACGAACGAGATGCCGACCACCTGGTCGCCGATCATGTGCCACTGGCCGAACCAGTAGGTGATCGGCCCGGCGCCGGCCGCATGCGCCAGCATCACGCAGAGGACCGACGTCGCTGCCGCGGCCGCGATGGCCAGCAGATCCGGGACGCGGCCCGGCAAGTGCTTGCTGATCGCCAGCAGCACGGCGGCCGTCGCGAGCGGCACCGCGATCGGCAGCGGCGACAGCGCCTCGATGGTCATCGGAGCGGCGCCGCCTGCTGCGGATCGACCACCCCGTGCCGCCGCTGCAACTGCATCACCAGCGCCAGCAACAGCGCCGTCACAGTCGCACCGACGACGATGTCGGTCAGCACCAGCACTTGCACGACCGGGTCGACCGCCGGGGTGCCCGGCGGGTGCGGGTGGAAGAACGGTGGCCCCGCCCCATGCCGATACCCCATCGACAACAGGAGGACATACGTGGCCGACTGCACGATCGAGAGACAGCCGATCAGGTGCACGTAGTGCCGGCTGCTGATGATGCCGTAGAGCCCAATCCCGAATAGCCAGGCCGCTACCAGCCACGGCAACCATGGCGCCATCATTGGCCCGCGTCCGGATCCACGCGCGTCTCCTCCAGGAACTCGACGAACAGCACGCCGAACCCGCCCATCACGGCACACGTCACGCCCGCGTTGATCACCAGCATCAGCCCACCGGCCCAAACCGACCCCGCCGTCCCGAGCGGCACCACGTTGGTCAGGAACGGCAGCCCGAAATACATGCCGGCGAAACCGCAGCCGATGTAGAGCAACGCCCCGGACGCCTCGATCGCATCCAGCATTTCGGAGTGGATCATCGCCCGCCAGCCCCGATAGCCCTCGCCGAGATAGACCAACAAGAAGCCCGCCGCGATGATGACGCCCCCTTGGAAGCCGCCGCCGGGGGTCGACGTCGCATGCAGCGAGACCGATAGCCCGAGCACGAGCGTGATCACGCCGAACAGTCGCGCGACCAGCGTGACCGCCTCGCCCGGCGGTAGGATCGGCCGCCCCTCCACCCGCCCGGGCCGCGCGCTCGTCTGCTCTCCGCGCCCGCCGCGCAGCAGAACGGTCACCCCCGTGACGGCGCAGAGCAGGATGAACTCCTCGCCGAGCGTGTCGAAGCCGCGATAGT
>CAZZVQ010000272.1:0-2597 GCA_964657565.1 uncultured Acetobacteraceae bacterium | reverse complement strand
GATAAAGCGATGAAACCCACTGCAAAACGACTTCTGGCCGCCACCGCCCTGCTGCCCTCGCTGCTCGGCCGCATCCCCGCCGCCCTGGCCACAATCAGCGCCATGCTCGTCATCGCCCTCTTCCTGGTGACGCTGCTGCTCGTCTTGCCCGCCTTCCGCGGCCAGATGGCGCTGACGCTGTCCGACGTCCTGGCACTGCTGGGCCTCGGTGGGCTGATCGGCGGCATCATGCTCCTCCTCGTGCCCAACCCGCGTCCGGAGCGTGCGCGATGACCCGGCGTGCCCGCTCGGCGGCGCGTACCGCCACCTGGGTCGCCGCCGGCGCCGCGCTGCTCGGGGCCGCGACGCTGTGGGTCCGCCGTAGCCATTTCGCCCAGATGCGTGCCTTGGTCGGCGCCCGCTACGACGAGGCCAGCGGCCGCGGCCGCCCCGCAACCCCGGCCAGCCCGCTTGCCCGCGACGCCGGACATGAGACGTCGGACATGCGCGGCGGCCTCATGGCCAAGCTCGTCCTGCTGCTCGGCGGGGTCGCTCTGTGCATGATCTTCGCGATGATCGGACTGCGCATTTGGGTCACCACCATCCAGCGCGACAGCCGGGCGCCGCTCACCCGCGAGCAGACCGCCATCATCACGCCACCCGGTCCGCATCTGCAGCGCGAGCCGCTGGCCGAAATCGCCGCGCTGCGCCAGGGTGAAGACAAGCTGCTGGGCGGCAGCGCCTATCTCGACGCGGACCACACCCGCGCCCGCATCCCGATCGGCCGCGCGATGACGCTGACCATCGGCCAGCCATTGGGTGCCCCGCCATGAAGCCCGCCGACCAAGCCCTCTCGCTCTGGCCCGCCTCGGCCTCCGCCTCGGCCGCCGAGACGGACCACCTGATCTGGCTGTTCACCGCGCTGACCCTGGTGCTGGTCATCCCGATCTTCGTCGGCATCACCATCTTCGCGGTTCGCTACCGCGAGGGGAACCAAGTCAACCGGCGGTACCGCGAGGATCGCGACCGCACGCTCGAGATCGGCTGGATGCTGATCCCCTTCGCGCTGACGCTCATCTTCTTCGCCTGGGGCGCCAAGATGTTCATCGTCCACAAGAACCCGCCGGCCAACGCCATGCGCATCGAGGCGATCGGCCGCCAGTGGATGTGGAAGTTCCAGCACCCCGGCGGCCAGGCCGAGATCAACGACCTGCACGTGCCCACCGGCGAGCCGATCCTGATCAACATGATCAGCCAGGACGTGATCCACTCGCTCTACATCCCCGCCCTGCGGATCCAGATGGAGACGCTGCCCGGCCGCTACACGCAGCTCTGGTTCACGGCAGACCGGCCCGGCACCTACCGGATCCTGTGCACCGAGTTCTGCGGCACCGACCATTCCGTCATGGCCGGGCTGCTGACCATCATGACGCCGTCCGACTATGCCAACTGGCTGACCCAGGCGGGCAGTTCCATGAGCCTCGAGGCCGGCGGGCAGCGCCTGTTCGCCCAGCTCGGCTGCGCCGGCTGCCATGAGGGCGCCAACACCGCGCGGGCGCCCACCTTGGCGGGCCTCGCCGGCGCCCCGGTCCCGCTCGCCAAAGGCGGCACGGCCACAGCCGACGACGCCTTCATCCGCGGCAAGATCCTCGACCCGGACCGCGACAAGATCGCCGGCTACAAGCAGGTGATGCCCACCTACAAGGGCGTGATCAAGGAGGACGAGATGACGCAGCTCGTCGCCTTCATCCGCAGCGGCGCGACCGAGGTCAAAGAGGCGCGACCATGAGCCCCCTCGACAACACGTTGCGCGACCCGCCCACCCCCCGGGTGACGCTCGACCGCCCCCCCGACTACCTGCACGAGGCGCACACGCTTCGCTCGTGGTTCCTGACGACGGACCACAAGCGCATCGCGGTGATGTACCTGTTCGCGATCACGGTATTCTTCGTCATCGGCGCCATCGCCGCCGGGCTGGTCCGCCTGTCGCTCGTGGTGCCCAACGGGGCGATCTTCACGTCGGACACCTACAACAAGCTGTTCACCGTGCATGGCGTGGTGATGGTCTGGTTCTTCCTGATCCCCTCCATCCCCGCGACGTTCGGCAACTTCCTGCTGCCGCTGATGATCGGCGCCAAGGACCTCGCCTTCCCGCGGCTGAACCTGCTGAGCTGGTACATCTTCGTCACCGGCTCGCTGTTCACCGTGTTCGACATCATCATCGGCGGCGTCGATACCGGCTGGACGTTCTACGCGCCGTTCTCGACCGCGTTTTCCAACACCTACGTCATCCCCGCGCTGATCGGCGTTATCATCGCCGGGTTCTCGTCGATCCTCACCGGGCTCAATTTCGTGGTCACCATCCACACCATGCGCGCGCCCGGCATGAATTGGTTCCGCATGCCGATCTTCGTCTGGACGCACTACGCGGTCAGCCTGATCTTCCTGCTCGCCACGCCCGTCATCACCATGGCGCTGATCCTGCTGGTGCTCGAGCGCGCCTTCAACATCGGCATCTTCGACCCCACCCTCGGCGGCGACCCGGTGCTGTTCGAGCACCTGTTCTGGTTCTACTCGCACCCGGCCGTCTACATCATGGTGCTGCCCGGCATGGGCGT
>CAZZVQ010000271.1:0-2601 GCA_964657565.1 uncultured Acetobacteraceae bacterium | reverse complement strand
TATACTCGCCCGATGGTTAGAAATCTCCTTGCCAGCGTGGCATTCACCATCCTCGGCGCGACGGCCGCCTTCGCTCAGGCCACCGTCCCCGGCCCGATCTCGACACCGGACGGCCAGCCCACCGTGCGCGGTCATCGCAAAGTCGAGTCCACTCCGGCCGGCGTTCCCGGCGCGCGGGCCGAGCCCGACCTGGTCGCTCCCGCCGACCGCATCCCCACCGACATGCCGCCCAACGAGGCGCTGTTCGACGCGATCAACCGCGGCGACACTGCGTCCGCACGCGAGGCCATCGGCCGGGGCGCCGACATCCATGCGCGCAACGTGCTAGGCCTGACGCCGCTCGAGCAATCCGTCGATCTCGGCCGCAGCGACATCTCCTTCCTGCTGCTCTCACTGCGCGGCGGCGCCGGATACAACACCAGCACCGGCCCGCGCGATACGGCCCAGGCTGGCAATGCGGCGCCTGCGAACGCCCGCGCCCAGCGCCAGGCAGAAGCCCGCGAAGCCGCCCAAGCCCGGCGCCAGCAACTCGCCGAGGAACGCGCGTCCCGCGCCGCCCCGGTTGGCCCCGTGCCCGCCCGGAACGCCCGCCTCTTCGCCGGCGACGGCGGTACCCCCGTGCCGCAGGCGGGCTTCCTCGGGTTCGGTTCTGCCAGATAGCCTCCCCGCCACGGCCCCAGCGGTCGTGGCAGGGTTACCCAGTCAAAAAGACAAACGCCCGCGTTCGACCAGTTCAGCCAGCGGATACTGGCGGCTGGCCGGCGGATTCTGGCGCGGCAGCACGGCGCGGGCCGCCTGGAAACTGACCGCCGCGAGCCTGTTCCTGGTGTTCGCGAACACCACCGTCCAATACGGCGTCAACAAGTGGAACGCCTACTTCTTCGACGCCCTGCAACAGAAAAGCTACAAGGGCGTCATCGGCGCCGTTTCTCTTTTCGCCGTCCTCGCCGTCGCCGCATCCATGATCAGCGTCTTCTCGCTCACCTCGCGGGTGAAGCTGCAGGTCTATTGGCGCCAATGGCTGACCAAGCGCCTGACCGCGCAATGGCTCGACAACCAGCGTTTCTACCGCCTCAGCATTGCCGCCCCTGACCTCGACGCCCCCGAATTCCGCATCGCCGAGGACGCCCGTATCGCCACCGAGCCGGTCGTCGAATTCGGTACCGGCATCCTCAACGCGGTGCTCGCCGCCCTCGTCTTCTTCGTCGTGCTGTGGTCGGTCGGCGGTGATGTCGAGGTCTACGGCACCACCATCCCCGGCTTCATGGTCATCGCCGCAGTGCTCTATTCCGGCGTGATGTCCGGCTCGATGCTGATCTTCGGCCGCCCGTTGATCCATCGCATCGAGGAGAAGAACGCCTCCGAAGCCAAGCTCCGCACCGAGATGGGCCGCGTGCGCGAGAACGCCGAGAGCATCGCGCTCATCGGCGGCGAGGCCGACGAGATCAAATCGCTCCACGCCACGCTGAACACCCTCGTCGAGAGTTGGATGCGCATGCTCAAGCAATGGGCGCGCATGATGTGGCTGATGGGCAGCAACTGGGCCGTCGCCCCGGTCGTGCCGCTGCTGCTCGAGGCGCCAAACTTCCTCGCCGGCAAGATGACTCTCGGCGCGCTGATGCAAACCGCCGCCGCCTTCGCCCAGGTGCAGGTCGCGCTGAACTGGATCTTCGACAACTACCCGCGCATCGCCGAGTGGATGGCGTCCGCCGGCCGGGTCACCGGCCTTTGGGCCGCGTTTTCCCGCCTCGACAACTCGGTCGGCGTCGAGGCGCACGAACATATCGTCATCGGCGAGAGCCCCGACGACAGCGTCCGCCTAGAGAACCTCTCCGTCGCCCAGTTCGACGGCCGCGTGATGATCGACGAAGCCACCACCGAGATCGGCCGCGGCGAACGCGTCCTGCTCACCGGCGAGAGCGGCACGGGCAAGAGCACGTTGATCCGCGCGATCGCCGGGCTGTGGCCGTGGGGCTCCGGCCGGGTCCTTATCCCGGCCAACGCCCGCGTCGCCTTCCTGCCGCAGCGCGCCTACATCCCCAACGGCACGCTGCGCCAGGTCCTGCGCTATCCGATCACCGCCCGCGCCCCCTCGACCGAAGAACTCGAGACCGCACTGCGCCGCTGCGGTCTTGGCCATTTGGTCCACCGCCTGGACGACGAGGACCGCTGGGACAAGCTCCTCTCCGGCGGCGAGCAGCAGCGCATCGGCTTCGTCCGGCTACTGGTGCAAAAGCCCGACGTCGTGATCCTCGACGAAGCCACCGCGGCACTGGATGTGGATACCCAGGCCTCCATCATGGCGATCTTCCAGGACGAACTCGGCGACGCCACCCTCATCAGCGTCGGCCACCGTCCGGAGCTGGCCGAATTCCACACCCGCCGCCTCTCCTTGCGCCGGACCGCGACCGAAATTTCGATGGAAGGTGAATTCGTTCGCCGCCGCCGCCTGTCGCACCTGCTCCGCCGCACGCTGCGCCCACGACCCGGCCCCGACGCCTCGCGCCCGCCCGGATCGCCGCCCGTGTCTTAGTTCCGCTTCAGGACGTCACCCCCGGGCTTGACCCGGGGGCCCAGGCCAAGCAGGGCGGTCCGTCGGCA
>CAZZVQ010000270.1:0-2636 GCA_964657565.1 uncultured Acetobacteraceae bacterium | reverse complement strand
CGGCGGCCGCGGCGCCGCGATCGGTGCCCTAGCCGGTGGCGCTCTCGGCGCAGCGGGCGGCGCGGCGACCACGCCGGTGGTCGCTGCCCCGTACTATCCGGCCCCACCAGCCTACGCCCCGGCCTACGAGCGTCCCTACGACCCGTATTACGCGCCGCCGCCGCCGCCGCCCGGCTATTACCGCCCCTACGGCTACTGAGCCTGCGATAGGTGAGGGCGGTCCAAACGCCCTCACCCCCGTCATCCTAGGCCGACAACGCCTCCGGCTCCGTCCGCACCCGCTTGACCACCAGCTTGTTCAACGCATGGATGTAGGCCCGCGCCGACGCCACGATCGTATCCGTGTCCGCGCCCTGCCCATCCACCATCTTCCCGGCCTCCTCCAGCCGCACCGTCGTCTTGGCCTGCGCGTCCGTACCCTCCGTCACCGCCCCCACCGAGAACAGCAGCAACCGCGCCTCGTGCGGAAAAACCGCCCGTATCGCGTTGAACGTCGCATCCACCGGCCCATCGCCCGTCGCCTCGGCCGACTGCATCTGCCCGTCCACCTCCAGCTCCAGCACCGCCCGCTGCGGCCCCCGCGACCCGCACGTCACCTCCAGCGATTCGAACCGGATCCGCTGGTTGTCCCGGCCCACCGCATCGTCCACCAGCGCAACGATATCCTCGTCGTAGACCACCTTCTTGCGGTCCGCGAGATCCTTGAACCGCCGGAACGCGTCGTTCATCTGGTTGTCGCCCACCGTCGCATACCCGAGCGCCGACAACTTGTCCCGGAACGCCGCCCGCCCCGAATGCTTGCCCATCACCAGGCTGCTCTTCATCCAGCCCACGCTCTCCGGCGTCATGATCTCATACGTTCCCGCATGCTTCAGCACCCCGTCCTGATGGATGCCGGCCTCATGCGCGAACGCGTTCCGCCCCACGATCGCCTTGTTCGGCTGCACGTCGAACCCGGTGATCGTCGACAGCAGCTTCGACACCCGCAGGATCCGCTCCGTCTTGATCGCGTTCGTATACGGCGCCGCATCCGGCCGCGTCCGGATCGCCATCACGATCTCCTCCAGCGCCGCGTTCCCCGCCCGCTCCCCGATCCCATTGATCGTGCACTCGATCTGCCGCACCCCGGCCCGCACCGCCGCCAACGTATTGGCCACCGCCAGCCCGAGGTCGTTATGGTTGTGCGTCGACAGGATCACCCGCTCCGCCCCCGGCACCCGCTCGCGCAGCATCGTGAAGATCCGCGCCATGTCCTCCGGCGTCGAATACCCCACCGTATCCGGCACGTTGATCGTCGTCGCCCCCGCCTTGATCGCCGCCTCCACGCAGCGGCACAGGAAGTCCGGCTCCGTCCGGCTGCCATCCTCGGCCGACCACTCCACATCGTCCGCGTAGTTGCGCGCCAGCGTCACCGAATCGACCGCCAGCTGCAGCACCGCCTCCGGCTCCATCCGCAGCTTGAACTTCATGTGCAGCGGGCTCGTGCTCAGGAAGATATGGATCCGCTTCCGCTCCGCGGGCCGCAGCGCCTCCGCCGCCCGCAGGATGTCCGCCTGTCCCGTCCGCGCCAACCCGCAGATCACCGGTCCTTTGACCGTCCGCGCAATCGCCTCGACACTCTCGAAATCCCCCACCGACGCGATCGGGAACCCCGCCTCCATCACGTCGACGCCCAACTCCGCCAGCGCCTCCGCCATCCTGACCTTCTCGGTCAAATTCATCGAGAAGCCCGGCGACTGCTCCCCATCGCGCAGCGTGGTGTCGAAAATGATGACGCGGTCGTCCGGCAAATGGCCGAAACTCGGATGATCGATGCTCATGCTCTTGGTCCTCTTATCCCGTTGCGCTTGTCCGCCTGAGTCCTCACCCAGGTCCTGAACCCCTGGGCGATGCCGGCGGCGAGCCGGCGCGACGCTCAGGGGCGGATAAGTCGAAGCAGGAGGGCAAGGTCGGTCACGCGCAGCGAAGCCAGCGCGCAAAAATCTCCCGGCGATGGGGCGATCAAGACCATATCCACATCCTAACAAGGACCGCTTCCCGGTTCAATCGCGCCGGCCGCCTAAATCTTTCTTCAGATTCCCACTCCGCCCTTGTCCCGCCGCCGGCAAGCACCTTAGTTCCTGCCACAGCCAAGTCAGGTGGTGCACATGCAGCGTCTCCTCGCATCCAACGTCGGGATCATCGGCACCTACGTCGCATTCGTATCCCTCGTCAGCCTCGTCGCGCGCTGGCAGCTCGGTCTCAATTGACTTTCTCGCGCGTCTCGGTATAAGGCCCGCCTCCGGCAAGCGGGCCTCGCGCCCGTTCGCCCCATTCCACAAAAAGGGCCGCCGACAATCGGCACGGCCGCATAGGATCATCTGATGTTTGCGATCATCCGCACCGGCGGAAAGCAATACCGCGTCAAGCCCAATGACGTGCTGAAGGTCGAGAAGCTGCCAGGCGCCGCCGGCGACACCATCACCTTCTCCGACATCCTCGCCGTCGGCAGCGACGTCGGCACCACCATCGGCGCCCCCCTCGTCCCCGGCGCCACCGTGTCCGCCACCGTCATCGCCCAGGACCGCCTCGACAAGATCATCATCTTCAAGAAGCGCCGCCGGCAGAACAGCCGCCGCAAGAACGGCCACCGCCAG
>CAZZVQ010000269.1:0-2639 GCA_964657565.1 uncultured Acetobacteraceae bacterium | reverse complement strand
CAGCGTCAATCAGGATGAGAACAGCGCGTCAATCAAGGTGAGAATTTCAGCGCGGGCGGGAGGCTGGCGGGCGTAGCCCGGCAGGCTCCCGCCCGCGCTGGCGACTGGTTGCCCATCGGGCGGCTTCGTCGGTGATCGCGGTGGATCAGGTACGAAGGGGTTTCTCGATCTGAGAGGCCCCCGCTGTGCCTGGACATCACATCCACGATCACCAGATGAGGTTGTTCATGAAGTTGAAGCTCTCCAAGACGCTGCCGGCGGCGGCGGCGCAAGCCGGAATCAGCGTGGCCACGGCCTACCGGTTCGGTCATGACCCGCGGCTGCCCTCCGAGAAGCAGATCCACCGCGAGCGGCGACGCCCGGATCCGCTCGTCGACATCTTCGATGCCGAGGTCGTCCCGATGCTCCAGGCCGCCCCCGGCATCCGGCCGGTGGCGATCTTTGACGAGTTGCGGCGCCGCCATGCCGAGCTCGCGCCGAGCGTTCGCCGGACCCTGGAGCGCCGCATCCGCGCCTGGCGCGCCCTGCATGGCGAGGAGCGCGAGGTCATCTTCCGCCAGATCCACGAAGCCGGCCGCATGGGGTTGTCGGACTTCACCGAGATGGGCGACCTTGCCGTCACCGTGGCCGGCGTGCTGCTGGACCATCGTCTCTACCACTTTCGCCTCGTCTGCTCCGGCTTCGAGCACGCCCACGTCATCCTGGGCGGCGAGAGCTACGTCGCGCTTGCCGAGGGCCTGCAAAACGCGCTCTGGGCGCTCGGCGGCGCGCCGCGCGAGCACCGCAGCGACAGCCTCTCGGCAGCGTTCCGCAATCTCGACGCCGATGCACGAGAAGACCTGACCTCGCGCTACGACGCCCTCTGCGCGCACTATAGGATGGCGCCTACCCGCAACAACCGGGGCGTAGCCCACGAGAACGGCTCCATCGAGAGCGCGCACGGGCACATGAAGAGCGCGGTGCGCGACGCGCTGCTGCTGCGCGGTGCGCTCGACTTCGCCGACCTGGCCGCCTACCGCCGCTTCATCGACGAGATCGTCAGCCGCAAGAATGCCCGCAACGGTCCGCGCATCGACGCCGAACGGGCGCTCCTGCAGGCGTTGCCGCCGGAGCGGACCTGCGACTACGAGGAGACCTTCGTCTACGTCACCTCCTCGGGCGGCTTTACCCTCCGCAAGGTGTTCTACACCGTGCTGTCGCGGCTGATCGGCCATCGGGTGAGGGTTCGCCTCTACGACGACCGGCTCGAGCTGCTGCTGGGGGCGACTCTCCTGATGACGCTCGAGCGCGGTCGCGGCGGCGCCAACGGCAAGCACGGCCACGTCGTCGACTACCACCACGTCATCCACGCGCTGCGACGCAAACCCATGGCGCTGCTCAGCCTGGTCTACCGCGACCAGCTCTTCCCACGAGAGGCCTACCGGCGGATGTTCGAGTTCCTGTGCGAGCAGTTGCCCGAGCGGGCCGCCTGCAAGCTGATGGTGGCGCTGCTGAGCCTCGCGCACGACCGGTCTTGCGAGGCCGAGCTCGCTGTCGTGCTGGCCGACGATCTGGCGCAGCGGCGGCTGCCCGACCTGCACGCCTTGCTCGAGCGCTTCGCGCCGGATCCGGCGCGCCTGCCGGAGGTCTCAGTGCAGCTGGTACCGCTGAGCTCCTACGACGTCCTGATGGATGCGGCTCTGGCTCTGGAGGTCGCGGCATGAACGAGAACTTCGATGCCGCGCGGCTGACGCTTTTGCTGTCGGAACTTCGCCTGCCGGCGACCAAGCAGATCTGGGCGAGCTTCGCCGAACGGTCGGACAAGGAGGGTTGGCCGGCGGCCCGGCTGCTCACGGTGATCGCCGAGAACGAGCTGGCCGAGCGGGACCGGCGGCGCATCGAGCGGCATCTGGCCGAAGCAAAGCTGCTGCCGGGCAAGACGCTCGACAACTTCGACTTCCAGACGGTACCGATGGTCTCCAAGGCCCAGGTGATGGCGCTGTGCGCGGGAGACGAGTGGTTGCGCAGCGGCGCCAACGTGCTTCTGCTTGGACCGCCGGGCGGCGGGAAATCGCACTTGTCGTCGGCCATCGGCCTGGCGCTGCTGGAGAAGGGTTGGCGGGTGCTGTTCGCGCGAACCTCGGACCTCGTGCAACGGCTGCAGGTGGCACGCCGGGAACTGGCGCTCGAAGCGGCGCTGAACCGGCTCGATCACTTCGACGTGCTGATCCTGGACGACTTGGCCTACGTCACCAAGGACCAAGCCGAAACGTCGGCGCTGTTCGAGCTGATCAGCACGCGCTACGAGAGGCGCTCGATGATCATCACGGCCAACCAGCCGTTCGGAGAATGGGGCAAGGTGTTCCAGGATCCAGCCATGACGCTGGCGGCCGTCGACCGGCTCGTTCACCACTCGACGATCTTCGAGATGAATGTGGAGAGCTACCGCCGGCGCACCGCTATTGAACGCAAGCAGATCGGTGCCGGACGACCTGCCAGCTATGCGACGCCGAAGAACGTCGGCGTGCCCAAACCCGGCGACAACCAAGCTGCACCGTAGAACACACCCGCGACAAACAGAACTGCGGCATGATCGTCGCGCCGCGACACGGTTCTCATCCAGATTGTCGCGCGCCTCTTACGCAGATTGACGCGCCACA
>CAZZVQ010000268.1:0-2680 GCA_964657565.1 uncultured Acetobacteraceae bacterium | reverse complement strand
CTCGGTGCGCTCTGGGCGCAGGGCGACTTCGTTGCCCGCGGCACGCTGCTGATCCTCTTCATCATGAGCCTCGGCAGCTGGTACATCCTCATCACCAAGCTCTTCGAGAGCTTCAAGATCAGCGCCCAGGCGCGCGACGCCAAGAAGGGCTTCTTCAAGGCCCCCAACGTCGCCGAGGCCGTCAAGACCTTGAAGCCCGGCAGCGCCTTTCGCTTCATCGCCGAGAGCGGCCTCTCCGCCGACGAGGGCCATGCCGGCACGCTCACCGAGAACATCGACCGCACCACCTGGGTCACGACCAGCGTGCAACGCTCCATCGACAACGTCCAGTCGCGCCTGCAGGACGGTCTGGCGGTCCTCGCGACCGTCGGGTCGACGGCCCCCTTCGTCGGCCTCTTCGGCACCGTCTGGGGCATCTACCACGCGCTCACCGCCATCGGCATTGCGGGCCAAGCCTCCATCGACAAGGTCGCCGGCCCCGTCGGCGAGGCCCTCATCATGACCGCCATCGGCCTGGCGGTAGCCGTGCCCGCCGTGCTCGGCTACAACTGGCTCGTGCGCCGCAACAAGGTCAACATGGAGTCGGTGAGGAACTTCGGCGCCGACCTCTACGGCGTGCTGATGGGCGCGAAGATGGGCGTCAAGGCCGCGGCGCGCTGAGCGCCCGGCCTTCCCCACCCACGCCAAGCAAAAGAGAGGAAAGCGCAGCCATGGCCATGAACCTCGGGAGCGGCGGCGACGAAGACGAGGTCGTCGCCTCCATCAACACCACGCCGCTCGTCGACGTGATGCTGGTGCTCCTGATCATCTTCCTGATCACCATCCCCGTCGTCACCCACACCGTCGCGGTGAGTCTGCCGAAGGAGACCAACATCGCGCGGCAGACCAAGCCCGAGAACATCGAGATCTCGGTCAGCCGCGACGGCGACATCTTCTGGAACACCACGCCGGTGGCCGACACCGAGGCGCTCTTCCAGAAGTTGAAGGTCATCGCCGTGATGAACCCGCAGCCCGAGGTGCACATCCGGGGCGACGAGAAGAGCCGCTACGAATCGGTCGGCCGGGTCGTCTTCGCCTGCCAGCGGGCCTCGATCCTGAAGATCAGCTTCGTCACCGAACCGCCGCCGAAGGGATAAAGAACCATGGCCATGAACCTCGGATCGGGCTCGGGCGACGACGAGCCGATGATGGACATCAACACCACGCCGCTCATCGACGTGATGCTGGTGCTCATCATCATGCTGATCATCACCATCCCGGTGCAGCTGCACTCGGTCAACCTCAACATGCCCGCGGGCAACCCGCCGCCGCCGGCGAAAGACCCGGTCGTCGTCACGATCGACGTCGACTTCGACGGCACGATCCTCTGGAACGGCGAGACGGTCCCGAACCGCCCGGCGCTCGAGGTCAAGCTGCGCGACGCGGTGGCGCAGCCCGACCAGCCGGAGGTGCACGTGCGGCCCAACAAGCTCGTCGAGTACAAGTACGTCGCCGAGGTGCTGGCCGAGGCGCAAAGGCTCGGCGTGACCAAGCTCGGGATGGTGGGCAACGAGCAGTTCGTGAAATGACCAGCAGGATGAACATGACGAATCGACGGTTTGCGGCTCTGTGCGGCGCATTGGTGCTCTGTGTCGCCCAGCAGGCGCTCGCGCAGAGCCTGCGCCCGGAAGTCGGCAAGCCGCTGCAGGCGGCGCAGGAGATGATCAAGGCGGGCAGGTACCGCGAGGCGCTCGCGAAGGTGCGCGACGCCGATGCGGTCTCCGGCAAGACGGCGGCCGAGCAGACGATGGTCGAGCGGATGCGGCTGGCGGCGGCCTCGGGCGCGGGCGACGCCGACACGGCGGCGAAGTCCTTCGAGGCGGTCGCCGCCGGCGTCTCGGGCCCCGACAAGCTGCGCATGATCGAGTCGATCGCCGGCAGCTACTACCGCGCCAAGGAGTACGCGAAGGCGCAGGCCTGGTATGCACGTTACTTCAAGGAAGGCGGCACGAGCAGCGCCAACCGCACGCTGATGATCCAGACGCAGTACCTCGCGGGCGACCTCGCCGGGGCGACGAGGGAGCTGACGGCGGAGATCAACGCGGCCGAGAAGAACGGGCAGGCGCCGGCGGAGGACCGCATCAATCTCCTCATGAACGCGGCGGTCAAGCAAAAGGATGTCGCGGCGGAGAGCTTCGCGCTCGAGCGGCTGGTCATGTACTACCCGAAGAAGGAGTATTGGGTCAGCCTGCTCTCGCGCATCCAGGCCAAGCCGGGATTCTCCGAGCGGCTCGCGCTCGATGCGTATCGACTCTCTCTGGCCACGGGCAGCATGACGGCGGCGAGCGATTATTCGGAGATGGCGCAGCTCGCGCTCCAGGCGGGCTCGGGCGCCGAGGCGCGCCAGGTGATCGACAAGGGATTCGCCGCGGGCGTGCTCGGCACCGGGCCGCAGGCCGAACGCGACAAGCGGCTGCGGGACCTGGTCAACAAGCGCAACGACGAGGCGAAGAAGACCGAAGCCGCCGACGAGCAACAGGCGGTCGCGGCCAAGGACGGCAACGACCTGATCACGATCGGCCTGAACCAGGTGTTCGAGGGGCAGAAGGCGCACGGCTTGCAGCTGATGCAGGACGCCATCGCGAAGGGCAACCTGAAGCGCCCGGAGGATGCGAAGCTGCACCTGGGCATCGCGCAGCAA
>CAZZVQ010000267.1:0-2720 GCA_964657565.1 uncultured Acetobacteraceae bacterium | reverse complement strand
CAAGAAGCACCCTCACCCAACCCTCTCCCGGAGGGAGAGGGCCAACAGGGAGGCAGTCGTGAGCCGCATCGCCGCCCGCTTCGCCGCCCTCAAGGCCGAAGGCCGCGGCGCCCTGATCCCCTTCCTCGAAGCGTTCGACCCGGATCACGCCACCTCGCTCGCCATCCTGCGCGGCATGCCCGCCGCCGGCGCCGACCTGATCGAGATCGGCATGCCCTTCACCGACCCGATGGCGGACGGCCCCATCATCCAGGCCGCCGGGCTGCGCGGCCTGAAAGCCGGCGCCACGCTCGCCAAGACCATCGACATGGTCCGCACCTTCCGCGAGGGTGACCGCGACACCCCGATCATCCTCATGGGCTACCTCAACCCCATCGACAGCTACGGCCCCGCCCGCTTCTGCGCCGATGCCGCCGCCGCCGGCGTCGATGGCCTGATCGTCGTCGACCTGCCGACCGAGGAGGCCGACCTCATCCTGCCGCACGCCGCCGAGCACGGCATCGACATCATCCGCCTCGTCGCGCCCACCACCGGCGATGACCGCCTGCCGCTGGTGCTCCAGGGCAGCTCCGGCTTCGTCTACTACGTCAGCATCACCGGCATCACCGGCACCAGCAGCCCGACCGCGGCCAGCCTGGCCGCCGCCCTGCCCCGCTTGCGCCGGGTCACGACCCTGCCGGTCGCCATCGGCTTCGGCGTTCGGACCCCCGAGCAGGCCGCCGACGCCGTCCGCGTCGCCGACGCCGCCGTGGTCGGCTCCGCCCTGATGGACACGCTCGCCGCCAGCCTCGACGCGCACGGCCACGCCGCCCCCGACACCGCCGAGCGCGTGCTCGCCCAGGTGCGCGGCCTCGCGGCGGGCGTCCGCGGCGCGCGAGTGACGGAGCCCGCCAGGGAGCCCGTATGAGCTGGCTCTCCGAATACGTCCGGCCCCGCATCCGGACCCTGTTCTCCCGCAGCGAGGTGCCGGAGAACCTCTGGGTCCAGTGCCCCAGCTGCCAGCAGATGCTGTTCACCAAGGACCTCGAACGCTCGCTCAAGGTCTGCCCGCATTGCGGCTATCACATGCGCGCCAGCGCGTCCGAGCGCCTCGCCTTCACCTTCGACCCCGCCACTGACGGCATCGGCGGCCCGACCCGGATCGAGCTGCCCCGCGTCCCGCAGGACCCGTTGGCCTTCCGCGACAGCAAGCGCTACGCCGACCGGCTCAAGGAAGCCCGCGACAAGACCGGGCTCGCCGACGCCATCCTGGTCGCGCACGGCCTGATCGGCGGCCACCGCGCCGTGGTCGCCGCGATGGATTTCGAATTCATAGGCGGCACCATGGGCGCCGCGGTCGGCGAGGCCATCGTGTCCGCCGCCCGCCTGGCCGTCCTGCAAGCGGCCCCGCTCATCATCTTCACCGCCTCCGGCGGCGCCCGCTTGCACGAGGGCGGCATCAGCCTCATGCAGATGCCGCGCACCACCATCGCCGTCCGGCTCGTCAAGGAAGCCGGCCTGCCCTACATCACCGTGCTCACCGACCCCACCACCGGCGGCGTCACCGCCAGCTTCGCCATGCTCGGCGACGTCCAGATCGCCGAACCCGGCGCGCTCATCTGCTTCGCCGGCCCCCGAGTGATCGAGCAGACCGTGCGCGAGACGCTGCCCGACGGCTTCCAGCGCGCCGAATACCTGCACGAACACGGCATCGTCGACCTCGTCGTCAAGCGCGCCGACATGCGCGACACGCTGGCGCGGTTGATCGGCCTGCTCCGCGAGCGCGTCCCGGTTCCCGAAGCCGCATGAGTCACGTCGACGGCCGCATCGAGCCCATCATCGATCGGCTGCACAGCCTGCATCCGCGGCTGATCGACCTCAGCCTGGACCGGCTCCTGCGCCTGCTGGCCGCACTCGGCCACCCCGAGCAGCGTCTGCCCCCGGTCATCCACGTGGCCGGCACCAACGGCAAGGGCAGCACCTGCGCCTTCATCCGCGCCCTGGCCGAAGCCGCCGGGTCGCGCGTGCATGTCTATACCTCGCCGCATTTGGTCCGCTTCAACGAGCGGTTCCGCGTGGCCGGCCGGCTGGTCTCCGACGCCGACCTCGCCGCCACGCTCGAGCTGATCGAGCAGACCAATGGCGGCCAGGCCATCACCGTGTTCGAGGTCATCACCGCCGCCGCCTTCCAGCTCTTCGCCGCCGAGCCCGCGGATCTCTGCGTGCTCGAGGTCGGCCTCGGCGGCCGCGGCGACGCCACCAACGTCATCACCCCCGCCGCCTGCGCCATCGCCTCGATCTCGATCGACCACCGCGACCTGCTGGGCGACACGCTCGCGGCGATCGCCGCCGAAAAGGCCGGCATCATCAAGCCCGGCATCCCGGTCGTGACCGGTGCGCAGGACCCGGCCGCGCTCGCCGTGCTGCAGGCCACGGCCGATCGCGTCGGCGCCCCCCTGGCCGCCCGCTTCCGCGACTGGACCATCGAGCCCGCCGGCGACGGCCTGCGCTTCGCCGACGCGGCCGGCAGCCTCGACCTGCCGCTGCCCTCGCTGCCCGGCCAGCACCAGATCGACAATGCCGGCCTCGCCGTGGCCGCGCTGCGCGCCGCCGGCGCCGCCATGGCACCGGCCGGGCTGGCCGCCGCGCAGTGGCCGGGCCGGCTGCAACGCCTGTCCGGCCGGCTCGCGGCGATGCTGCCGGCCACCACCGAGCTCTGGCTCGATGGCGGCCACAACCCC
>CAZZVQ010000266.1:0-2746 GCA_964657565.1 uncultured Acetobacteraceae bacterium | reverse complement strand
TGCGCCCGAGCAGCCGCGCGGCGTTGCTGCCGAGGTTGTTGCTCGCCTCGTGGTCCACCGCCAGCACGGTAAAGGCGTTGTCCTCGCGCGCGTGGCTCGCGAAGACCGTCTCGGTGACTCATTCCAACTTGATGACGCCGTTAACGATGGTGAGAGTTTTTGGCTTGTCTCCGTAGTCAGGATGATTCAACCACTTGAGTTGCACATGGCTTGGATCGGTCACGGCTTCGAGCGTCTCTTGCAATGAACGGCCGGAATCGTCATTGAGCGACAGGCCGGTCAAGCAACTTTGCAAAAGCAAACTGGATCGTTCGACGAGTTGGGCCCGGGCCATGTCCACTTGAACCAGATGCAGGGTGTCTTCGGTCCCGGAACCGCACGCGCCGGCCGCATGGTTCGCGCGCGACTCAGATTCTGCGACGAGCAGCAGCCACGTCACGTCTCCCTGAACAAACGATCGCTTGCCGACAGCGAAGAATGTCTGCGCCGATCCGATCTCCTTCGCGAGCAGCGGGCTGAGCCGAAGATCACGTTTTGTGCCCGTTGCCAGTTCCGCCGAGACATGTGAGTGCTGCGACGTGACACGCAAATGACCCTCTGTGCCGATTGCCGCATCCAGGGCGGCATGTACGGGCGTAAGTTCGAGCGCCAGCACGACAGCAACGAACCACCTCGACAAGTCACTGCGAATTGAGATGATCAGCATAGCAGACTCCCGTGTAGACCCACTTGTTCGCTTCGCCTTTGTTAATTTTTGGGTTGCCATAAGAGGACTTGTCTCGGCCATGTAAATCAAACTCCGACTGACCCGCGTTATCCTTCTCGGACATTCGCCAGCCAATGTTTCCGGTATCTGTATCGCATAGGACGTCGTCGTTGCGCACCCAGCCGTTCTTATTGGTGTCCCATTTGTGATACGTACCACCATTCCAACGTGACCAAGTCTCCAGCTTTAACTGCTCGGCCGAATAAGTGCGGTGGGACTGGCCGAGGTAGGTCTTCGCATCCCGCAGTTTTGTATGGTATAGCGCGACGCCTGCGTCAATGTTCGCTTTCCAGCTCCAGCATTGCTCGTATGTGGGGGCCGGATGGGTCATCTGCGTCATGCCGTAGCCTTTGTCGAATGCGACAATCGGCTGGCCATCGGCGTTGATGACGTTTTTGTATTGACTTTCCTGCTGCAGAATCTTTTCGAACCCGGACGCGTCAGCGATAGTCGCCAGATAGGCGATTACGTCCTCCTTCTTCGGATTGGCCGCTTTGATAGTGACCGAGCGCCGATAAAGTTCAGCACCCGCCTTCACCTCCACAGTCAGTACGCCGCCTAGGATGTGGCCCAAGTCAGCCGCCCACGACTTCTTCTCACTGGCAAACGTACCCGTTTCGGTGAAGTCGCGAACAGACGGGCCTCGCTTGGTGCTTTCTTTCATACCGCTGACTTTGGCATTCCATGTGATCTTCCAACTCCACTTGTAAGGACCCCCAGTGGGGGTGTCGATCTCAAAATTGATCGTCGGAAACTCGGGCGTCGCATCGATCTCGAACGTGGCACCGGCTGCTGGCGAACACCATTTTCCGACGTCGGTGGATGCGACTACCTTGACTAGCGATTTTGGATTCTTGTTCGATTTTTGCGCCGGAGCTTTCTGGTGCTGCGTCATGTGATTACCTGCGACGATGCAGAGGGCAGGATCTCAACGGAGAGGCCTTGTTCGCCTTTGGTAACGGCACGCATGGTCAAGCCGTCCGAGTCGGTGACGCCGAGCCAGACTTGGCCGTCGTCCGACGTGATCTTGTAAGGCTGGTGCACGAGCGGTGTGTCGCCATCCGATTCGACCAGCCTGAACTGTTCGTCGTACACGTCCACCAGGGCCGTCGGGGGTGGCGGCAAGGACACGTTAGGCAGATCCGGTAGCGACGCTTTGCCTCGCTTTGCGCTTTCGAACGCATGCGTCCCCCCATGCACCGTGAACGCCCCGGGCGTCACGAAGGTGATGTCCCCTCCCTTGAGCGTGATCGCCGACTGCCCCGCCACGAGCCGGATTTCTTCCTGCGCGCCGATCCGGATCTCGTCGTTGACCGAGGTGACCGTGACCGACCGGTCCGCCAGGATGCTCAGCGCATCGGTATGTGCCCGCAGGCTGACCGGCCCGTTGGCGGCTGTTGCCGTGATCCCGCCCTGGTGCGCATAGACGCTCGTCGTTCCTCCGCTGAGTTGCGTCGAGGTGTGCGCGGCGGTCTGCTGCACATCGCCCTGCGCGACGACGCTCATTGACTGCCCCGCAAACGCGGTGAGGCTCGCACTGCTGGCCGCGAGCAGCGCCGACGGCGTATCGAAGACCATCATCGGCTGGGCGTAGCCCGGCACCGGCTTGCCGCCCGCACTGCGCCCGTCGTCGCCCGGCTGCAGTGCGGCCTGCCCGTTCACACTCGCCGGGTGCTTGCCGTGTTGCGCCGGGTCGATCGCCTGGATGATCTTCGCCACCGCCTGGGCGTCGTCGTGGGTGGCGAGCCCCTGCGCGTTGACCGCACCCGCCGCCTGTCCAAGCCGCTGACCCAGGTCCCGCGCCGCCCTGAGCTGGGCGATGGCCTCGGCGCTGTTGAGCTGCGTCGACTGCGCACTGCCGTACGTGCCGGCCTGGGGGGTGGTGGAGACCAGCAGCCCTTGCCCCGCCCGCACGCTCGACCAGCCCGCCGTCCCCGCCTCGAAGCCCGAGCCGCGCCAGGCGCCGCGCTGGGCCGAGTC
>CAZZVQ010000265.1:0-2751 GCA_964657565.1 uncultured Acetobacteraceae bacterium | reverse complement strand
TTCAAGCCGGAGCGGGACGGGCTGTTCTGCGCCCGCATCTTCGGGCCGATCAAGGACTACGAGTGCCTGTGCGGCAAGTACAAGCGCATGAAGTTCCGCGGCATCATCTGCGAGAAGTGCGGCGTCGAGGTCACCCTCGCCAAGGTCCGGCGCGAGCGCATGGGCCACATCGAACTCGCCAGCCCGGTCGCCCATATCTGGTTCCTCAAGTCCCTCCCGAGCCGCATCGGCCTCATGGTCGACCTCACGCTCAAGGAGCTCGAGAAGATCCTCTATTTCGAGAGCTACGTCGTGCTCGACCCGGGCGTGACCGACCTCAAGCAATATCAGCTGCTGACCGAGGACGGCCTGCTGTCCAAGCAGGACGAGTTCGGTGAGGAATTCGAGGTCGGCATCGGCGCCGAAGCCATCAAGAAGATCCTGCACGGCATCGACACCGACGCCGAGAAGGTCAAGCTACGCGCCGACCTCAAGGACACCACCAGCGAGGCCAAGCGCAAGAAGCTGGTCAAGCGCCTCAAGCTGATCGAGGCGTTCAGCGAGAGCGGCGCCAAGCCCGAGTGGATGATCCTCGAAGTCGTCCCCGTCATTCCGCCCGAGCTGCGCCCGCTCGTTCCGCTCGATGGCGGCCGCTTTGCCACCTCCGACCTGAACGACCTGTATCGCCGGGTCATCAACCGCAACAACCGCCTCAAGCGGCTGATCGAACTGCGCGCGCCCGACATCATCGTGCGTAACGAGAAGCGCATGCTGCAGGAGAGCGTGGACGCGCTGTTCGACAACGGCCGCCGCGGTCGCGCCATCACCGGCGCCAACAAGCGCCCGCTGAAGTCGCTGTCCGACATGCTCAAGGGCAAGCAGGGCCGCTTCCGGCAGAACCTGCTCGGCAAGCGCGTCGACTACTCCGGCCGCTCGGTCATCGTCGTCGGCCCCGAACTGAAGCTGCACCAGTGCGGCCTGCCGAAGAAGATGGCGCTCGAGCTATTCAAGCCGTTCATCTACTCCAAGCTCGAGAAATACGGCCACGCCACCACCATCAAGGCCGCCAAGCGGATGGTGGAGAAGGAGCGGCCGGAGGTGTGGGACATCCTCGAAGAGGTGATCCGCGAGCACCCCGTCATGCTCAACCGCGCGCCGACGCTGCACCGCTTGGGCATCCAGGCGTTCGAGCCGGTGCTGATCGAAGGCAAGGCGATCCAGCTCCACCCGCTGGTCTGCACCGCCTTCAACGCCGACTTCGACGGTGACCAGATGGCGGTCCACGTGCCGCTCAGCCTGGAAGCCCAGCTCGAAGCCCGCGTGCTGATGATGTCGACCAACAACATCCTCAGCCCGGCCAACGGCAAGCCCATCATTGTCCCCAGCCAGGACATCGTGCTCGGCCTCTACTACCTGAGCATCGAGACGCCCGAGTTCCGCGAAGCCCCGGACACCGCGGTGTTCGAGGGCGACAAGATGGTCAAACCCGGCCCGACGACCTTCTCCTCGGTCGGTGAGATCGACTACGCGCTCAACGCGAAGGCCATCACGCTGCACCAGAAGATCGTCGCCCGGTGGGAAACGGTCGACGCCGAAGGCAACAAGGTCCGCCAGAAGGTCGTCACCACGCCCGGCCGCATGCTCATCGCGCAGATTCTGCCGAAGAACGCCAACGTGCCGTTCAGCCTGATCAACCGCACGCTGACCAAGAAGAACGTCTCCGACGTGATCGACGCCGTCTACCGCCATTGCGGTCAGAAGGAATGCGTGATCTTCGCCGACCGGATGATGGGGCTCGGCTTCGGCCAGGCCGCCAAGGCCGGGTTGTCGTTCGGCAAGGACGACCTGATCATCCCGGACAGCAAGCCGGAGCTGATCCTCAAGACCCAAGGCGAGGTCAAGGAGTTCGAGCAGCAGTACCAGGACGGTCTGATCACCGCCGGCGAGCGCTACAACAAGGTCGTTGACGCCTGGTCGCGGTGCACCGACGAAGTGGCCGGCGCCATGATGAAGGAGATCAGCAAGCAGGAAGTGGGCACGCCGACCAACTCGGTCTGGATGATGTCGCACTCCGGCGCGCGTGGGTCTCCGGCCCAGATGCGTCAGCTCGCCGGCATGCGCGGCCTGATGGCCAAGCCCTCGGGCGAGATCATCGAGCAGCCCATTATCGCCAACTTCAAGGAGGGCCTGTCCGTCCTTGAATACTTCAACTCTACCCACGGCGCCCGTAAGGGCCTCGCGGACACGGCGTTGAAGACGGCGAACTCCGGCTACCTGACCCGTCGTCTCGTCGACGTGGCGCAGGATTGCATCATCGTCGAGCCCGATTGCGGCACCGAGCGCGGCCTGACGGTCAAGGCCGTGATGGACGGCGGCGAGGTCGTGGCCGGTCTCGAGGAGCGGACACTCGGCCGTACTACCGCCGAAGACGTGCTCGACCCCATCACCGGCGAGGTGATGGTCAAGGCCAACACCCTCATCGAGGAGCCCGAAGCCGAGGCGATCGAAAAGGCCGCCGTCGAGTCGGTCAAGATCCGCTCGGTGCTGACCTGCGACAGCCGGGTCGGCGTCTGCGCCGCCTGCTACGGGCGCGACCTCGCCCGCGGCACGCCGGTCAACATCGGCGAGGCCGTCGGCGTCATCGCCGCGCAGTCCATCGGTGAGCCCGGCACGCAGTTGACGATGCGCACCTTCCACATCGGCGGCGCGGCCCAGCGCGGCGCCGAGGTGAGCAACGTCGAAGCCAGCCATGACGGCGTGGTCACCATCAAG
>CAZZVQ010000264.1:684-2777 GCA_964657565.1 uncultured Acetobacteraceae bacterium | reverse complement strand
TCCTGGTCGCCGAGCCAGTCCGACCCCTTCACGGTGTCGTACATGTGCCAGCGCCAATCGTCCTCGCCCATGTTGCCGAGCGCGGCGCCGATGCCGCCCTGCGCGGCCACCGTGTGGCTGCGGGTCGGGAACACCTTGGTCAGGCACGCCGTCCGCAGCCCGGCCGCGCCCATCCCAAGCGTCGCCCGCAACCCGGCCCCGCCTGCGCCAACGACCACAACGTCATAGGTGTGGTCGATGACGGTATAGGCCCGCGGGGAAGGAGAGCTGATGGCGTTCATGACGGCAATCCTCGTATCAATTGGCCGAGCCGATCAGGCCAGGGCGAGCTTCAGCACTGAGATGGCGGCGATCAGCCCGAGCAAAAGAGCCACGCCCCGATTGATCAGCACGCACGCCATCAGCTTCTTTGGATTAGGCGTGTAGTCCTCCAGCACGACCTGGATGCCGAGCTGCATATGGTGAAAGGTCATCGCGATCAGCGCCAGCAGCAGCGCCGCGTTGAGCGGGCTGGCAACCCAGATCGCCACCATCGACTGACTCGCGCCCACCATCCGCAGCACGCTGATGATGAACCAGATCGTCAGCGGGACGAGCGCGATGGCCGTGATCCGCTCGGCATACCAGTGATGCACGCCGGAATGGCCCGAACCGACGCCGCGCGCCCGCCCGAGCGGCGAGCGCATGACCCTGATCGACGGGCGACCCCCCGGGTCGCTCATCGCGGCCACACCGCGACGCCGACGACCCAGACGATGATCGTCGCGACGACCGAGGCGATCACCACGGCCCAGCCACTCCGATGCGTGGCTTCCAGCGAGTAGCCATAGCCGGCGTCCCAAGCGAGATGCCGCAGACCGGCGAGCAGATGGTAGAGCAGCGACGCCGTCCAGCCGAACAGCACGAACAGGCCGATCCAGGAGCCGATGAAGCCCTGGACCCGCGCAAACGCGACCGGCCCGCTTGCCGCCGCGGCAAGCCACCAAACCAGCAAAAGCGTACCCACCGAGGTCGCGATCCCGGTCACCCGGCTCATGATCGACAGCACCGACGTGATCTGCGGCGAGTAAACCTGTAGATGCGGAGAGAGCGGCCGATGGACCAACTTCCCCTCGCTGGTATGCGCCACCATCATCGCGTCGCGGACATCTCGCATTCGAAAAAAATCACTCCCGTCGGTCACGGCCAACTGATCAATGTGTTCGTATCGGTTGACTTGGAGCGGGTCAACGCGAACGCAACCGCACTGCAGCAAAGAACCGCGACCGCTTGCCGTCATCTCCTGACCGTCGCCTCCTAGCTCTTGCCACCTCCCGACCGATATGAGAGCGCAAGCATGAGCAATCGGGATTAACAACGGGTGAACGACGGCACACGACCTGCTTCTACACCCAAGCCGCGCCGGCCTGCCGGGTCCGCGTCGCCCATGGCGGGGGCGCTTGGCGCCTGGAGCGGCGGCTGCGCCCGACACAAGACCACGACCGTCGTCGCGGCGGTGGCGCTGGCGATGGTCTGCTTCTGGCTGGCGGCGACCCGGCTCGGCGTGACCACCGACACCGGGAACCTGTTTTCCGCCGCCCTTCCCTGGCGCCAGCGCGCCCTGGCGATCGAGCGGGCCTTCCCGCGGCAGCAGGAGCTGCTGGTCGCCGTCGTGAGCGGCGTGACGCCCGAGGAGACGGAAGCGACGGCGGACGCCCTGGCGGCCGCCATCGCCCCGGACCAGACGCATTTCAAGTCGGTCGAGCGGCCGGACAATTCACCCTATCTGGTCCGCAACGGCCTGTTGTTCCTTGACAAAGACACACTCACGAAGCTGTTGAACGCGACCATCGACGCGCAGCCGTTCCTCGGCCAGCTCGCGGCCGATCCCAGTCTGCGCGGGCTCATGGGCGCGCTCGGGCTGATCGCGCAGGGCGTCGACGCCGGGCAGGCGGATCTCGGGGCGTTCACGCCCGCGCTGGCCGGGTTCGATGCCGCGCTGTCGAGGGCGGCGGCCGGCCAGCCGGAGCCGCTGTCGTGGCAGCGACTGCTCGCCGGGTCGGTGGCCGACCTGGCCGGCAAATACCGCTTCGTGCTGATCCGCCCCGTGCTGG
>CAZZVQ010000264.1:0-674 GCA_964657565.1 uncultured Acetobacteraceae bacterium | reverse complement strand
CGAGCCAGGTGCGGCCGCGTCGGCCCGGGTGCGCGCCGCGGCGGCGGCCTTGCCCGACGTACGGGGCGGCCGCGCCAGCGTGCGCCTGACCGGCCAGGTCGCGCTCGACGACGAGGAGTTCGGCACCGTCGCCAACGGCGCCGTGGAGGGCCTGCTGCTCAGCTTCGCGATGGTCGGCGTCCTGCTGTTCCTGGCCGTGCGCACCTGGCGGATCGCGGTGCCGATCCTGCTGACCCTCCTGCTCGGCCTGCTCGCGACGACCGGCTTCGCGGCGCTGGCGGTCGGCACGCTCAACCTGGTTTCGGTCGCGTTCGCCGTCCTGTTCACCGGGATCGCCGTGGATTTCACCATCCAGTTCGCCGTCCGCTTCCGGGAAACCCGGATGTTCTACCCGCTGATGAACGAGGCGCTGCTCCAGACCGCGCGCCGGACCGGGGCGCAGATCCTGGTCGCGGCGCTGGCCAGCATGGCCGGCTTCCTCGCCTTCACGCCGGCCAGCTTCGTCGGCGTCGCCCAGCTCGGCCTGATCGCCGGAGTCGGCATGCTGATCGCGTTCTGCTGCACGGTCACGTTTCTGCCAGCGTTCCTGGCCGTGTTCGGCCCCCGCGGCGGCGCCGTCGAAGTCGGATTGGCCTGGTTGCGCCCGCTGGACCCGATCCTGCATCGCTGGCACC
>CAZZVQ010000263.1:0-2802 GCA_964657565.1 uncultured Acetobacteraceae bacterium | reverse complement strand
GACGTTCTGGCACGGCCCGAAAAGCCCCAATGGATTTGCGACACCTCATGACGATTGTCAACGGCGGATGGATTCTCCCCAGAAGTGGCGATTGAAAATTTCCCACTTCGTTACAGTTTAATCGCGTCCGTATCCACGTGGCGGCTCGATGTCGGCGAGTTCGGATAGGTCGAGGTCGACGATGGCTTGGAGCGCCTCAGCTGTGGCGGTGTCGCGCAACGCGTCAGGCAAGGCGTCCGCCCAAGCAGTGTATTCGGCCTGCATGGCGAGCAGCTCGGCGACGGCGGCATGCCAGCGCTGGGGGCGGGTGCGGCGGTCGGTGGGCCGGCGATAGCGGATGGTCGTTCCGGTCTGCTCGGCCTTGCGCGCGCGATAGCGGGCCTGGCGTTCGGCGTTGCTAAGCGCCTGGCTGCCTTCTGTTGGCAGGTCTTTCGGCATGCTTGCCTCCGTTACGTAACGTGGCACAGGCGAGGACGCGGCTCAGGCAGCCTGCGTCGCGTCGGCAACCGCTTTGGGCGGTCGGCCACGGCGTTTCGACTGGGCATCCTGACGCGGGCCGGGCGGCGGCACCGGCGGCAGCAGGTCGGCGTGCTGGCGCATGCGGTAGCTGGAGCCCTCGATGTGCACGACCACCGCATGATGCAGCAGCCGGTCCAGCAAGGCGGTCGCGATGACGGGATCGCCGAACACCTGGCCCCATTCGGCAAAGCCCCGGTTCGAGGTCAGGATCATGGCGCCGCGTTCGTAGCGGGCGTTGACCAGCTGAAAGAACAGATTTCCGGCGGCAGCGCCCAGCGTGACGTAGCCGATCTCGTCGATGATCAGTAGCTGGGTGCGGCAGAGATAGCGGATGCGCTCGCGCAGACGTCCCTCCCGGTCGGCCTTGGCCAGGCTGTCGATGATGTCGGCCAGCGGGCAAAAGTAGACGCTGCGTCCGGCCCGGATCGCCTCGACGCCCAGGGCCACGGCAAGATGGCTTTTGCCGGTTCCGGACTGGCCGATGAAGTGGACGACCTCGTGCTTGTCGACGAAGTCCAAGCTGGCCAGCGCCATGATGCGGTTGCGGTCGAGCGATGGCTGGAACGAGAAGTCGAAGCCCGTCAGCGTCTTGATCGTCGCCAACCGGGCCATTTGGAGAGCAGCCTTGATCCGGCGGCTCTCGCGCACGGTGATCTCCTCGGCAAGCAGGATGTCGATCGCCTCGATGGCGCCCAGCTGACCGCGCTCGAGTTGCTCGATGACGCCCCCGAGCGCCTCCAGCGCGCGCGGCATGCGCAGGCCAACCAGGTTGTGCCGGATCCGCTCGACCGGATTGTCCGGCGTCATGCTGGCCATCATGCCGCCGCTCCGTCGGCGGCCAGACGCTTGCCGACGGCGTCGTAGAAGGCCAGCGGACGCAGTGTCACGACCTCGCCGGAGCGGCCAGGCGGGGGACCGTTGCGCGGCGTCTGGCTGTTGGCCGGCGCCGGGGTGGTGCGATGGCCGGCGGTGATCCGGCGCTGGCCGCGGCCGTCCATCACGGGATGCACGGCGATAACCGCGCCCTGCTCGAGGATGCGGACCTCGTTGGCCGTGCTGTGCACCTCGACAGGGCGACGGCGGGTCGTATCGGGCACGCTGTACAGATTGCCGTCGATCGAGACCATGCCGTCCTTGGTGATCCGGCGTTCCAGGCGCAGCACGGCTTGGAACGGCCCGGCCGGCAGGGGCTGCAAGCTGGGACGCTCCTCGGCGAAGTGTTCGCTGACGACCCGGTGCGTGGTGGCGTGCACCCGGGCATTGGCGACCTGGTCGAGCCATTGGCGGAATTGGCCGTTGAGGTCGTCGCGGTTGCGGAAGCTGCGGCCAAGAAAAAAGTCCTCGCGGATGTAGCGGAACGGCCGCTCTACTTTTTCCTTGGTCTTGGCCCGATAGGCTTTGCAGGCCTTGGGCAGATAGCCGTAGTGGCGGGCGAACTCGACCAGGGTGCGGTTATAAACGATGTGGCCAGGCTCCGGGCCATCCTGGGGAGCCTCGCGGTCGACAACGGTTTTCATCCGGTCGTAGAGGATCTCGGCCGGCGCGCCGCCCAACGCCTCAAACGCCGCGGCGTGACAGCGCAGCACCGTCTGCATGTCCTGCTGCGGCACGAAGCGGCCCCACAGCATGCGGCTATGTCCCAGCACCAGCGAGAACAGCCAGACCACCCGCTCGACGCCGGGCTCGTCGGTGAACACCGTGCGGAAATGCGCGAAGTCGACTTGTGCCTGGCGGCCCGGCGGTGTCTCGAACCGCACCTCGAAACCGGCGGATGCACTCGGCCGGATGCCGCGGAGAAAGACTTTGACCATGGTGTAGCCGCCACCGTAGCCGAGATCGCGCAGCTCGCGGTGCAGGCGGCTGGCTGTCAGCTCAGGATAGGCGGTCACACGCTCGCGCAGATACGCCTCGAACGGCGCGATCTTGTTGGCGCGAGATGGCCGCGGCTGATAGGCCGGCGGCTCCAGGCCCCGCTCGACATAGCGCCGCACCGTCTTGCGATCCAACCCCGTCTGCCGGGAGATGGCGGATACGCTCAAGCCTTGCCGATGCAGATCCAGGATCACGACGAGTTCCCCAAGCCTGACCACCCCTGTTCTCCCCGGACCGCCAGGGAAAGGGTGGGTTAATGCCGGGCTGCACCCCACAACGCCAAACTTAGACGCCACCGAAACGAAGTGGGGAGTTTTCAGCCGCCCGATCTGGGGAAATTACGACCGCCAATGACAACGATCCGGACAACCCAATCCAGATCCGTCGGCCGGCTCTGCCCAGCGGAGCGGA
>CAZZVQ010000262.1:0-2820 GCA_964657565.1 uncultured Acetobacteraceae bacterium | reverse complement strand
TGCTGATCTGTCGGGAGTTGAGTGAATGCTTGAACGGGTCGAGCGAAAGGATGCCTGTCGCGGGATTGACAGGGCAGTCCCCGCGTCTCCGCTCCTCATTTACGTTATCAATCTGGATCGCTGCATCGAGCGCTGGGATCGCCTCCGCACCCAGGCTGTCCAGCATGGCCTGAACCTCGTTCGGGTCGCAGCCGTAGACGGCCAATCTGTGCTCGCGGAGGAGCGGGTCGGCTTTCATCCCCGCTCCTTCAGTTATCACAACGGCCGCACGATCCTCGCCGGCGAATACGGCTGTTATCGAAGCCACCTGCTGGCTCTTGAAACCTTCGTTGCCAGTGGCGACGCGATGGCCATCATCATAGAGGATGATGTCGACCTCAACGCGGCACTTATCCCGCGGGCCATGGCGGCCGTGGCGGCCGTGCCTGGCACCGAGGGCAGCGTCATCAAGCTCGCAAATCACCGAAAGGTCGGTTTCAGACCCGTCGCTATGACCACCCTCGGCGATGTCGTCGGCCGCTGCCTGCACGGTCCCCAGGGCTCGGCTGCATGCTACATCGTCACGCGCGAAGCGGCGTTGAAGTTGGTAAAGAGGTTGAATACGGTTCTGTTGCCCTACGATGTCGCTCTCGAACGCGGCTGGTCGACTGGTGTCCAGACGTTTTCGACAGAAGACAATCTCGTAACATTCAGTCCGCATCGAAGAGACACGACGATCGGCAAGAGGTCGCATTACAGGGCTGCCAAGCGACACTTCATGCTGCGCATGACAACCCACTGGTTTCGCGCTCACGACCAGCTGCGACGGTGGTTCTATGCGACATGGGGATGCCAGCGGATCAGCCGCTAGAAGCTTTCAGGCGCTCAAAGAAAACACAAAAGACCGCGAGCAGGTCTATGCGGCGGCCTCTCCCTCGCGTTCGCGAAACACCAGGTCCACAACATCTCCGTTCGGGGCATAGCCGGAGACCAGCATCTTCAGGATGCTCTGGGCGAGCGGAATGTCATTTTCATCCAAAGCCTTCTCCAGCGCCGCCAGGCGCTCGGACAATTCCGGCCACCTAAGAAAATCCTCGCGAGCCCGCATGATCCGCGGATGCGGCGTCGGCTGCGGGTTGTCGCCGATCAGCAGTTCCTCGAAGAGTTTTTCGCCGGGACGCAGGCCGGTAATCCGCAACTCGATATCGCCCTCGGGATTATCGTCGTCCAGAACACTGAAGCCGGAGAGCTCAACCATACGGCGGGCGAGATCGACGATGCGAACCGGCTCTCCCATGTCGAGCAGAAAGACATCCCCGCCCGATGCCATGGCGCCGGCCTGGATGACCAGCTGCGAGGCTTCCGGGATTGTCATGAAATAGCGGGTGATCTCCGGATGGGTGAGCGTAACCGGGCCACCGTCACGGATCTGCTGGCGAAACAGCGGCACGACGGAACCCGATGAGCCCAGCACATTGCCGAAGCGGACCATCGAAAAACTCGTGGTCGTGCCGCTGGTGACGCGATCAGCGTCGAGGGCCTGCAGTACCATCTCCGCCAGTCGCTTGCTCGCGCCCATGATATTGGTCGGACGAACCGCCTTGTCCGTGCTGATGAGGACGAAATTCTCGACGCCAGCCTTTTGCGCCGCCGTGGCTGCGGCGACGGTCCCGGTGACGTTGTTCTTGATACCCTCGGCAGGGTTATATTCGACGAGCGGCACGTGCTTGTAGGCGGCAGCGTGATAGACGGTGCTGGGCTTCCACGCCGTCATGATCTGCTCCAGACGCGGCCCGTCGCGAACGGAGGCAAGAAAAGGGATGATGCGGATCTCGGCATCCTGGATCGCCAGCGCCGCCTTTTCCAGCTCGCCCAAGATGAGATAGAGGCCGAATTCGTTCTGCTCTACCAGCAGCAGGCTGGAGGGGCGGTTCTTGACGATCTGGCGGCACAGCTCGCTGCCGATCGAGCCTCCAGCACCGGTCACCATGACGACCTTTCCGCGGATGTTGCGGTCGAGCAAAGCCTGGTCGGGCGCAATGACATCGCGGCCAAGAAGATCCTCGATATCGAGTTCACGCAAGTCGGAGACGGCCACACGTCCCTGCGCCAAGGCGGTCAGGTCGGGCATGGTGCGGACGGTGACGCGGGCCTTGCGAATCGCCTCCAGGATTTCGTTGCGGCGTTGCCTTGTGGCATTCGGCAGCGCCAGCAATACATCGCGTGTTTCGCCGGTAGCAACGAGTGCCGGCAGGTCGGCGGGATCGTAGATCGGCAGCCCGGCCATGATACTGCCATGCAGGTGCCTGTCATCGTCAAGAAAGCCTACGACATTTAGCTCCGAGCTATTGGACAGAGCTGCGGCGAGCTGCCTTCCGGAAGCACCAGCGCCATAGATCAACACTTTTGCCAGCGAATTGCGGTTCAGAAGCCGCTGGTAAGCGTTGCCGAGCCAATAGCGTGTCCACATGCGCGACAGCCCGACGGCGATCAGAAGCAGCAACGGCTGCAATATGCCGACGGTGCGCGGCACGCCTGGAATGCTGATCGCGGTGAAGATCGTCATGAAGGCCAGGCCGTATATCGCCACCGCCTTGACCACCGTCATGAACGCCGAGAGGCCGGCATAGCGGAAAATCGCGCGGTAGAGCCCGAGCACGATGAAGATCGGGATCGCGAGCAGGAGCGAGACGAAGGCGGGTACCCATTCGACGCCCTCGAGGATCACCCACCCGTCAAGCCGCAGGCAATAGGCAAACCACACCGTAAGGACACAAAGGCTGGAGTCGACCAGGAGTGCAAAGGCGCGCTTTGTTACGCGCGGCAAAGCCAAAAAGGGCA
>CAZZVQ010000261.1:0-2829 GCA_964657565.1 uncultured Acetobacteraceae bacterium | reverse complement strand
CGAGCCAAAGCCGCCGCCAGCCGAAAGAAAGCCGCCGCCACCGCCCCCACCGCCATCGCCGGACGCCCAGCCACCGCTACCGGCGACACCGCCCGCGCCCCCGTGGCCCCTCGGGTCCAGGCTGCTGGCACCCGCAGTTCCGACCTGGCCGCCGCTGCCGCCACGGAAGTCCCCGCCGCCGCCGCCACCAGCGATGACGAGCGGCGTGCCGTCCTCGGTGATCACGAAGCTGCCGCCACCGCCACCGCCGCCCGGGGTCCCGCCGGAGATGGCCGCACCGTGATCGCCTCCCATCTGGCCCACGGCGATCTGCAGTATCTGTCCTGCGGCGAGCACGAACTCGCCGCCGATGTCGGCACCCCCAAAACCGGCCCCGTAGCCACGACCACCCTGGGCGCCGAACGCCAGGATGTTGTAAGTGCCGGCCACCGTGGCGGTGAACGTCTGGAAGCCGCCGGTATAGCCGAACGTGATCGGCGCGGCCGAGGCGATGGACGCCCAGGCGGCCAGCGCGGGCAACGCGCTGCGGGCGAGAGTGAAGAAGCGCATGGATGGGTCTCTGGAAGTTGAAGAAGTGGGCTCAGGCGAAGCAGGAAGAGCGGCCGAGGCGCGCGACCGGCGCGACGAGTGACTTGCGGGTGCGGCGCGTGGCGATCAATCCGAACAGCCCGATGCCGAGGAGGGCCAGGCTCTCCGGCTCCGGCACGCCGATCGCGGCCGGCGCCACGAGCGTGATGGTGACGGCGCCATCGCCGTAAAGCGTCGCCAGACTGAAGATCGGGTCGAGGCCGGCATCGAAGGAGGTGCCACCGTCGCCGCCCATGTAGCTGGTGCTTCCGCCCGTGTAGCCGCCACCGCCGGCGCCGCCGAGGTCTCCGCCACCGCCGCCGCCTACGCCACCTGCCCCACTAAGCGCGAGCTGTTTGCGCCCGCCCGCTCCACCGTTGACGTAGGCGAGGCCTCCGCCCCCGAACCTCGAGGCGCCGTCTCCGAGCAGGCCGCCACCACCACCGCCTGCGAACTGCGGGTCCGGCCCCGTCTGCGAGCCACCGGCGCCGCCACTCGTGGCGATCCCGCGAGCGGAACCACCGCTGTACCCGTTCCCGACGCCTCCGCCTCCCCCTGCGATCAGCAGTGGCGTGTTGGACGCACCGACGATGAACGTACCGCCCCCGCCCCCGGCGCCTTCGCTGACGTTCGCCCCCGTTTTCGACGACCCGCCCGCGCCTCCCACGAGAATGTCGAGCAGCGTGCTCGACAGGAAGGTGAAGGTCCCCTGGACGATCGCACCGAAGCCGGCGGTCTTCGTCGGATCGTAAGGGCTCGTGCCGCCGCTCGCGCCCACGGCGACGATGTCGTAGGTCCCCGCCGCGAGCGTGACGCTCGTCATGCCTGGCGTGGTGGCCGTGAAGACCGGCGCGGCGGTGGCCGTGGCGATGGAGGTGAAGACCGCGGCTGCGGTCAGGGTGAAGCGGGTGAAGCGGCTAATGCGATTCATCGGTTGTCCGTAAGAGGAGTTGCTTTTCGTTGCGACGAGGTTACAAGGCCCGGTGTTCGCGATCCATTGCTTGTTTTTCAGTGGGGCGTTGCGCAAACTGCAACACGTGAAGCACTTGAGCACTCTGGCCTCCATCGTCGACGTGGCGCGCAGCGGCTCCATCCGGAAGTCGGCGGAGCGCCTCCATCTCACGCCGTCGGCGCTGACGCGGAAGATCCAGGACTTCGAGCAGGAGCTGGGCACGCCGCTGTTCGAGCGGACGACGCGCGGCATGCGGCTCAACGCCGCCGGCGAACTGCTCGTCCACCACGCCCGCGGGCAGGCCGCCGACCTCGATCGCGTCCGCGCACAGATCGCGGACCTGTCCGGCCTGCGGCGCGGTCATGTCGCCATCGTGTGCAGCCAGGCCTTCGTCGACAGCGTGATGCCGGACGAGATCGCGGCCTTCCGGGCCCGTTTCCCCGACGTCTCGTTCTCCGTCCAGATCCGCGACCATGCCCAGGCGACGGCCGCGCTGATCGCCTACGACGCCGAACTCGCGCTGATCCTGCAGCCGCCGCCGACGCCGGACCTGCAGCCGTTGTTCATCGGCGAACTGACGGTGTGCGCCGTCCTCGACGCCCGGCATCCGCTCGCCAGGAGCGGAGCGCACGCGGGAGCGGATGCCGGACCGGTGCGGCTGCGCGAGTGCCTGGGTTTCCCGCTCGCGCTGCCGGATCGCTCGCTCTCGGTCCGGCACCTGCTGGACGCGGCGATCGTGCGCTCGCACGTGCCGGTGAAGATCGTCGTGGAATCCACTTCGATCGAATTCCTGCGCAACTACGTGCGACGCGAGCGGGTCGTGTCGTTCCAGATCGCGATCGGCATCCCCGCCGCGCGCACCGGCCTCGTCGTGCGCGAAATCGATCGCCGTGATCTCGCGCCGATGCAGGTCGTGCTGAGCCAGTTGCGTGGACGCAGGTTGTCGATCGCTTCGGCGAAGTTCGCGGAGCAGGTCGCGCGCGGCCTAGACCAGCGGTCTGCGTCCGCAGGCGCGAAGTAGTAGCGGACCGCGCGCATGGAGGGGTTCCATCGCAACGACAGAGTGCGGTCGACCCTATCGCTGCTTCCTTCTGCAAGTGGGATGGCCGCTAAAATGCGTCGATGAACGTGTTCTACGAAGAAGACGGCGGTTTCAAGGCGGGCAACGTGTTGTCCGACCAGGGCGCATCGATGCAGGTCGAGTCCGCGACGGGCAAGCGCAGCAAGGTCAAGAGCGGGCACGTGCTGTTCGATTTCGAGAAGCCGGACGCCGTGACGTTGATGCGCGACGCGCAGCAGCTCGCCGACGG
>CAZZVQ010000260.1:0-2864 GCA_964657565.1 uncultured Acetobacteraceae bacterium | reverse complement strand
AGCCGCAAATACATCTTCAGCCCGACCAGATCCTCCGGCGCCCGCTCCAGCCGCCGCCGCGCGCCCCGCAGATCGTGCTTGCCCGTCGCCAGCATCAGCGTGTGCCCCCCGAACCGCCCCAGCCCGGCCACCACCGGCACCCCTCCCTCCAGCCGGACCGAATGCCCCCGCACCACCTCCGCCCCCAGCGCCTCCGCCCGCGCCAGCAACGCCGCATCCAGCACCCGGCGCGACAGCCCCAGCGCCGCGAACGGCAACGCCGCCTCCGCCACCCGATCCCCATGCACCAGCCGCACCCGCTCGACCGGCACCGCCCCCAGCGCCACCGGATCCACCCCGAGCCGCCGCAAATACCCCGCTGCTTCGACGCTGAGGAACTCGCCACAGATCTTGTCGTGTGCCCCCGCCTCGCGTTCCACCACCGTGCAGCCCGGCCCCAACAGGCACGCCGCCGCCGCCCCCGCCACGCCCCCACCGGCGATCAGCACACGGTTCATGCCTGACCCCGCAACCGGCTCACGCAATATCGGAACGGCACATGCCATCGCACCCGCGCCGTCACTCCGGCCTGGTCCAGCAGCCGCTCCCAATCCGCTCGCCGAAAACTCCGCGCGACGCTGACGGGCCCGTCATGGCGCACCATCGGATGCCACCCGGCCACCGCCGACAGCGCCTTGAACCCGTAAAACGCCACCGCATGCCGGTGCAGATCGTTGACGAACCACCCGACCCGCGCCGTCCCCTCCATCCACCGCAGGAACCGCACGACATCTTCATCGCCGAGGTGATGCGTGAACAACGAGCTGACGATCACGTCCACGCTGCCCGGCGCCTCGTCGAACACGTCGCCCGTCCGATACCGGATATCCATCCACGGGGGCGTCGCCGCCCGCGCCGCGACCGCGCTGGCCGGGCTGAGATCGACCCCTTCGAGGCGCAGCGCCATCCCGCGGCGCTTCCCCCAGCGCGCGATCCGCCGCAGCATGTCGCCCTGGCCATAGCCGACGTCCAGCACCGACAGCCGATCCCGGCCCCGCGCCGCCCGCCGGAGAAACCCGATCGTCGGCGCCCGCGCCAACGTCACGCTGTTCACCACCGCCAGATCGTCCAAGCACCGCGCCAACTCCGCCGGGTCCAGATCCGGCGCATCCATCCACTCGCTCGCGGTACTCCGGGCCGCGAACCGCATCAAACCAACCGAAACCTGAACGTCTCCGCACTGAGCCCCGGCCCGAACGCCATCGCCATCCCCGGCCCCTTCGCCCCCGACTGCATCAACCGCGACAGGACATGCGGCAGCGTCGCCGACGATACGTTGCCGATCTCGCGCAACACGTCCCGCGAGTGCGACAGCGCCGCCGGCCCGAGCCCGACGCCCTGCTCGACGGCGTCCAACACGGTGCGTCCGCCGGCATGCACCGCCCAATGCAGCTCGGCCGTATCGCCCAGCCAGCCCTCGTCATTGCGGGCGCGCTCCAGCCGCAGCGCCGTGGCGATCGCCGCCGGCACCTGGCCGGACAGATGCATGTCGAACCCCTGATCGCCGACCCGCCACGTGATCAGCTCCTCGGTCTTCGGCAGGCGCTGGGCCCGAAAACCGTCCAGCGCGATCCCGACGGGTTCCGCGCTGACCAGGCACGCCGCCGCCCCGTCGCCGAACAGCATGAACGATAGCACCGTCTCGAGATCGCTCGTCTCCTGCAAATGCAGCGTACACAACTCCAGGTTGATCACGAGCGCCTGCGCGTCCGGCTCCGAGCGGACGATGTGCCGCGCCGCCCGCAACGCCGGCACCGCCGCGTAGCAGCCCATGAACCCGATCATCGTCCGCTCGATCGTGTCGGCCATCCCCAACCGGGTCGCCACCAGTTGATCCAGGCCCGGCGCGGTGAACCCCGTGCAACTCGCGACGATCAGATGGGTGATGCCGCGCGGATCGAGCTCGAGCATCTCGACCGCCCGCACCGCCAGGCCAGTTGCTTCAGCCTCATACGCCCGCATCCGGGCCCCGGTGCTCGGAAACGCCCCGCGTGTGTAGAAGCCGTCGTCGTCCAACGCGAACGACCCGTCCGGGCTGGGACACAGGCACGAGAACCGGTGCTCGATCCCCGCCCGCTCCGCCATCCGCCCGAACAGCCGGCGCTCCCGCTCCGGCAGCAGACTTTCCGCAAAGCCGATGAACGCCTGATGCACGTCGTGATCAGGAACCGCGGTGCCGATCCGATTGATATACGCAGTCTGGCCAACGCCCGGGCTGCTGAAGCCGCCATCCATTCGGTCACCTGCCTGTTGGTCCCGGAACATGGGCCCGCCGCGGCCAAGCGAAAGGCGGCGATCTTTCGACCGCCGCCTCGCTCTCAGGCCCCAGATGTCGGAAGGATCAGATACCGGTCGGCGGCATCGGCGTGCGCGACCCGGGCACGCCCGGCACTGGCGGGATATCGCCAACCATCGCCGACGGCATCGCCGGCGGGACCGCACCCGCCTGATAACCCGGCGCCATCTCGTCGAATTTCTGCCAGCCTGCGGCGCGATAATCGTCCCCCCGCGTCGACGCGTCCACGCCCGAGAAGCGGTCCATCACGCTTTCGACCGCCGCGCGCTGTCCCGCGTCGACCCGCGCCGTGACGAGCGTGCCACCGCGGCGCACGCCCTCGGCATAGACATGCGCGTCGCTCTCCTCGACGCCCGCCCCGACCAGCGACCCGAGCAACCCGCCCGCACCGGCGCCGACGCCCGCGCCGACCGCCGTGGCCACCAACCAGCCGGCCGCGACGACGGGGCCGATCCCCGGAATGGCCAACATGCCGAGCCCGGCCAGCAGGCCCGCACCGCCGCCCAGCACGGTCCCGACCGTCGCGCCC
>CAZZVQ010000259.1:0-2889 GCA_964657565.1 uncultured Acetobacteraceae bacterium | reverse complement strand
GCGCATGCGGATCTCGGGCACGCCGTCGATGATGGGGGGCTGGCCGGCGGCGACGGTGAGGGATGCGCCGCCGTCGATGGTGAGGGCGACGGGCTTGCGGTTGCAGAGGTCGAGGAGGGTGTCGCAGGTGATCTTGCCCTCGCGCTTGGAGCCGCCGGTGAGGTGGTGGACGCCGCCGAGGGAGAGCATCTGCGAGCCGTATTCGCCGGTGGTGACGTGGCCGACGGCCTCGCCGGCGGCGCGGACGGGGGCGCCTTCGGGACCGAGGAAGCGGTCGGTGTCGATTTTCACTTTGACGCCGCAGTAGCTGAAGATGCCTTCGGTGACGATGGTGACCATGTCGACGCCGTCGATCTGGCTGGAGACGATGAAGGGGGCGGGCTTGTAGTCGGGGTAGGTGGTGCCGGCGCCGATGGCGGTGACGAAGGTGGTGCTGCCGCTCTCGTCACCGCCGAGGAAGGCGACGAGGTCGGTGCCGCCTTCTCGCGCGCGGTCGAGGAGGATGTGGGGGTCGACGCGGACGAGGTCTCCGGACGCGTTGGCGTAGCGGTCGCAGGCGCCGGTCATGCCGTCGGCGATGAGGCACATGACGGGGCAGGCGTCGCAGCGGATTTTCTCGGTCATGAGGGTGGCCTTAGGAGAGCCCTCACCCCGGCCCTCTCCCGGAGGGAGAGGGGGCAGAAGAGCGTGGTGGAGGTTGGGATATCCATTTCAGATGGCCAGGTAGCGTTGTTGGGCGTCGGCGTCGGCGGTCAGGGCGGGGGTGGGGCCGGACCAGACGACGCGGCCGCGTTCGAGGATGACGGCGTCGTCGCCGACGAGGCGGGCGAAATGGAGGTTCTGTTCGGCCAGCAGCATCGTCGTGCCTTCGCGCTTGAGGAGCAGCAGCGTGTCGGCGAGTTGCTCGACGATGAGGGGGGAGAGGCCCTCGCTGGGTTCGTCGAGCAGCAGCAGTTTGGGGTTTCCCATCAAAGTGCGGGCGATCGACAGCATCTGCTGCTCGCCGCCGCTCATGCGGCCGGCGGAGCGGTGGCGCATCTCGGCGAGGTTGGGGAACAGGGTGAAGAGGCGGTCGGGGGTCCAGGCCTTGGGGCCGGGTCGGGTGCCGACTTGGAGGTTTTCCATGACGGTGAGGTCGGTGAAGATGCGGCGCTCCTCGGGGACGTAGCCCATGCCGCGGCGGGCGATGCGGTAGGGTTCCTCGCCGGTGATGTCGTGGCCGAGGAAGCGGATGGCGCCGGCCGACGGGCGCACGAGGCCGATCAGGGATTTGACGGTGGTGCTCTTGCCGGCGCCGTTGCGGCCGAGCAGGAGGCAGACGGTGCCCTGGGTGACGGCGAGGGAGACGCCCTGGAGGACCAGGGCTTGGCCGTAGCGGGCCTGGAGGCCGTCAACCTCGAGCATCAGGCGGCGCCCATGACCCGGCCGCCGCCGAGGTAGATTTCCTGCACGAGCGTGTTGGCGCGGATGGCGGCGGCGTCGCCCTCGGCGACCAGGCGGCCGCGGTTGAGGACCAGGATGCGGTCGGCGGTGCCGAACACGATGTCCATGTCGTGCTCGGTGAACAGGACGGCGAGGCCCTGCTCGGTGACCATGCGGCGGACGAGGGCCATCAGGGCGGTGCGCTCGGCGGTGGCCATGCCGGCGGTGGGTTCGTCCATCAGGAGCAGGCGGGGCTGGTTGGCCAGCGCCATGGCGAGTTCGAGGCGCTTGAGGTCGCCGTAGGCGAGGATGCCGGCGGGGTCACCGGCTTGGCGGTCGAGGCCGACTTGGGCGAGGACGCGATCGGCGTCGTCGGCGGCTTGGGGGGCGGTGTCGCGCCAGAAGCGCCAGGTTTGGCGGCGGTGCGCGAGGAGCGCGGTCTGCACGTTCTCGCGCAGGGTCATGGAGGCGAAGGTCTCGGTGATCTGGAAGGTGCGGCCGACGCCGAGGCGGCAGAGGTCGCGGGGCCGGGTGCCGGTGATGGGGCGGCCGGCGAGGGTGATGGCGCCGGCATAGGGGCGGAGCTGGCCGCCGATCATGTTGAAGGTGGTCGATTTGCCGGCGCCGTTGGGGCCGATGAGGGCGAGCATCTCGGCGGGGGCGACGGCGAAGGAGATGTCGTGCACGGCGCGGATGCCGCCCCAGCTCTTGCTGAGGCCGGAGACGGTGAGGACCGGAGTCATGCGGAGGCCCGGCGCGCGAGGAGGGATTGGAGGGAGCCGGCGATGCCCTGCGGGAAGGCCAGGACGAGGACGACGATCGCCGCGCCGAGGAAGAGGCGCCAGAGGTCGGTGGCTTGCAGGAGCAGGTCGTAGAGGCCGGTGTAGGCGAGCGCGCCGACGATCGGGCCGGCCATGGTCTGCAGGCCGCCGAGCAGGACCATGAGCAGCGCGTCGACCGAGCGGGGGATGTCGGCGTAGGAGGGGAACACGCCGCCTTTGGCGAAGGCGAACAGGCCGCCCGCCAGCCCGGCCCCGGCCCCGGCCAGCGCGAAGGCGGCGACGCGCAGGAGGAAAGGCGAGAGGCCGATTGCTTCGGCGCGCAGCGGGGAGTCGCGGGAGCCGCGCAGGGCGTAACCGAAGGGGGCGAACAAGGCGCGGCGCAGGAGGAGGGTGCCGGCGATGCAGATGGCCAGGGTGAGCCAGTAGAAGGCGGCGGGGCCGCTGGCCCAGGGGGCGGGCCAGATGTCGAGCAGGCCGTTGTCGCCGCCGGTGAGGTCGACCCATTGGAAGGCGACGGCCCAGACGATCTGGGCGAAGGCGAGGGTCAGCATGGCGAGGTAGACGCCGGAGAGGTTGGCGACGAAGGCGCCGAGCGCGGTGGCGATCAGCGCGGCGGCGACCAGAGCGCCGCCGATGCTGGCCAGCATGGGGAGCCCGGCGCGGGCGGTCAGGGCGGCGGCGTAGG
>CAZZVQ010000258.1:0-2906 GCA_964657565.1 uncultured Acetobacteraceae bacterium | reverse complement strand
AAGCAGGACCGCCGCCAGCCACGCGAGCTGCCACCGTTTGCCGGACAGCGCCTGCATGATGTCGGCCGGCGTCCGGACCGCGAGCACGGCGCCCAACACCCGGTCGCCATCCAGCACCGGCAGCGCGACATGGACGCGCAACATAGAGCCGCGGCTGATCCCGCCCGGCACCCAACTCGCCTGCTGCTCACGCTGACGCATGACGCTCGTCGCCTGGCCGAGCAGCGCACGGCCGACTTCGTTCTGGGTGGCGAGGCTGCGGCCGAGATCGGCACCGGTGGTCGCGACGACGACGCCGCGCGGATCGACGATCCTGATCGCCGCCAGCGTGACCTCTTGCGCCTCCTTCAACACCGGAGTGAGCACGACGCCGGCCTCCTGCGCCGGTATCGATGCCGCCTCGGCTGCGACCGGGTCGGGCGCCGGCGGCAGCACCGGATCGGAGGCCAGATCCAGGCCCGGCCGCCGCGCCAGCTCGAACCGCTCGGGCACCGTCGCGGCCCGCACGGACTCGCCGGGTCCATGCCGGAGCCGCTCCGCTTTGTAAGCGGACGCGATGACGGCGGCCTGCGCAACGAGCTCGGATTCCGTCTGCCGGATCAGCGCGCTCTCATACATCCGCAGGAATAGCAGCCCCGCCAGCGGCAGAGCGAGCACCATCAGGACCATCGCCAGCAGCAGCCAGCGCAGGCTCAGCCGTCGCATCGCCCGATCCGATAGCCCAGCCCCGGCAACGTCTCGATCGGGCTCCCGCCCACCGAGGCGAACTTGGCCCGGATACGACGAATATGGCTATCGATCGTCCGGTCGCTCACCACGTGCTCCGCCGCGTACGCCCCGTCCATCAACCCATCGCGTGACACGACCCGGCCCCGTCGCTCGAACAGCGTCCGCAACAGGCCGAACTCCGTGGCCGTGAGCGTGACCTCCTGGCCCGCCCACGACGCGCGCACGCTCTCGGCATCGAGCGTTAGCAGACCGTGCTGCATCGGCTCCGGCGCCGCCCCCGTCGAGCGGCGTAGGATCGCGCGGACCCGGGCGACGAGCTCCCGCGGGCTGAACGGCTTGGTGAGATAATCGTCCCCGCCGACCTCGAGCCCGACCACCCGGTCGATCTCGTCGTCCTTGGAGGAGAGGAACAGGATCGGCACCGTGCTCGTCCGACGCAGGGTCCGGCACAGATCGGTGCCGTCGAGCTCCGGCATCAATACGTCGAGCACGATTAAATCCACGGGCGCGCTGCGGAACTGCCGGAGTGCCGCCACGCCGTCCGCCGCCTGCTGGACCTCGAAGCCCGCCCGGATCAGCGCAAAGCAGACCACGTCGCGGATGGCCCGATCGTCGTCCACGACCAGGATGGTCGCCATCTCGCTCTCCTGCACCGAATTTGCACGGCCCCGCCATCGGGGCTGCACGCCGCTTGGTCAAGCTCACCGTGCACTCTGAGGAACACTCCATGTCGATGACGACGACCCAATTGGGCCGCGCCTGGGCGCGCCGGCCCGCTTTCAAACTTTGCTCGATCGGCGCCCTGCTGATCCTACTGCTGCTCCCGTCCACCTGGGTGAACGGAGTGATCGGTGAGCGGGAGGCCCGGCAGGCGGAAGTCCGGGCGGAGATCGCCCGTAGTTGGGGCCCGGAGCAGAGCGTGCTCGGTCCAATCCTGGTCGTGCCATACCGTGTCCACGCGCCGGCCTCGTCCGGGCCAGGCGGACAGGTGTTCCCGCCCACCGTCGCGCGCCGCTACGCCCACATCGTGCCGCAGCGCCTTGCCGTCGACGCGAAGCTCTCGCCCGAGCAACGCCGGCGCGGTCTATTCGCGGCGATCGTTTACAACGCCACTGTGACGTTCGGCGGCATTTTCAGCGTCCCGGACCTGACCATCCCCGGCGTTCCGGACGCCGAGATCCTATGGGCCGAGAGTTCCGTGCTGGTAGGCGCGGGCGGCATTCGCGCCTCGAACGATGCGCCGCTGCGTTGGAATGGCGGCGAGTTGCAGGCAAGCGACAGCCCGCCGGCTGGCACCGGCTGCGGCAGCATGGCCTTCATGAGCTGGTCGCTGACGAGCGCCCCATCACCCGGCCAGACGATCGCCTTCTCCACCCGCATGGACCTGCGTGGGACCGATGCCTTCCACATCGTGCCCGCAGCCCGGCAGGTGTCGTTCGATCTCTCGGCTCCGTGGCCGACCCCGAGCTTCAGCGGCACGATGCTCCCGAGCGACTCCAGCGTGACCGACACGGGCTTTACGGCGCGCTGGCAGGATGGCTCACGCCAGACGGTCTGGTTCGGCAACGCGCCAATGACCTGCTCCGGCCCAGCCGAGGCCGTGGCCACACTGCGGCAGCAGGACGGCGTCGACCTGCTCGAGGCGGTGCCGACCTATCGCATGGTCAACCGGACCGCCAAATACGTCCTGCTCTTCCTCGCGCTGAGCTTCCTGACCTACTTCCTGTTCGAGACCCTGAGCGGCATCCCGATCCACCCCATCCAGTACGGGCTGATCGGCCTGTCGGTATGTCTATTTCCCCTGCTGCTGCTAGCATTCTCGGAGCCGCTGGGCTTTGCGGTGGCCTATCTGATCACATCGGGGGCGGTCGTGATGCAGGCCTCGCTCTTCACCTGGTCGGTGACCAAGCGCGCCCGTCTCGCCACCCTGTTCGCCGCCATGAGCATGGTGGTGTTCGGCTTCCAATATGTCGTGCTCAGCCTGGAGTCGTTCTCCCTGATGGTAGGCGCCGTCGCGCTGTTCCTGATCCTCTCCGTCATCATGGCCGCGACACGGCGCGTCGAGTGGGACCAGGAATCATGACGTTGCGCATCCTCCGCTCCTGCGCCACCGCAGCCGCCGTGCTCGCCGCCGCTGCCTTGCTCGGCCTCTGGCTCTACGCTGGACCCTATGGGCT
>CAZZVQ010000257.1:0-3028 GCA_964657565.1 uncultured Acetobacteraceae bacterium | reverse complement strand
GGATGTTCACGTTCGTCGCGGCCGCTTACACCTTGGTGCGCTTGCCCAAGCTGCTGGCTGGGGCGACGTAGCCATTGCCCGAAGGCATGGGATAGACCGTCAGAATTGTGGAAAACGGCAGACATCCCAGTGCGGCGGGCGGCCTAACCGACAGGAGCCCCACCGACCCAGAAAACCACTCGCTTTTCCGTACCCTGTTAAGGTCTCGATCCTTGTGCAGCTCCTACGTTCGAGCAAGAGCACACAGTTCTGTTCGCTGGCGAGAGTCTGCTGACCACCCTCCTCGGCGGTTGCCCGAACCTGACGGCCTACCGCCGAGGTCGACAAAAAGCAGAAGTGGCGGCTGCGCCATGCAGCGTCGCGGCTCAGCCGCTTTGCCCTTTGCTTGTCGATCCTGGCAGTAGAAGGCAGGCCATGCCTCCAACTACCGAGGCAAGGGCGGCAAAGCCGAAGGGCCATACGAACCCGGCCACACGGAGGTCGGACGGCGTTAAGGCGCCTAGTGCCGCAACACCCATGGCGAAGCCAGTCTGCCGCGCCACCACGGTGAGGGCCGAGGCCATGCCGCTGGCCTCCGGGGGTGCGAGCGCCATCACCGCACCGGACAACTGCGGGTGCGACAGCGCAGCACCTAGGCCGATCAGCACCATGCCGGCGAAGGTCCACGTGAGGGCACGGGATGCCGGGTCCGTCATCGTCGCCATGGCGAGGGCACACCCGCCGGTCGCGATCAACGTCAGGGCCGCTGTGAACAGCCGCCGCCAGCCGAACCGCGATGCCAGGCGGCCACCGAACGGCGGGATGAAGACCATGGGCAGGGTCGCCGCCAGAAGCGCTAGGCCGGCATCCCGGGCCGTCCAGCCGAGGCCGGCAGCCAGGAACAAGGGCAGGTAGGCGAGGACGGCCCAGTAGCCGACTGAGACGGTCAGCAGCAGGGCCGTGATGCCGGCCATCGCGCGGCTGGCGAAGACGGCGGGATCGAGCATGGGCCGTGCCTGTCGCCGCTGCTGGACGGCGAACAAGGCGGCGAGCCCGGCACCCGTCGCGAGCCCGGCAGTCGCACGGACCGGCGAGTGGCGGACTTCCAGGATGGCGTCGATCAGCAAGCCCAAGGCGAGCGTCAGGATGACGACGCCGGGCCAGTCCAGCGCCTTGTCCGCGCCGTCGCGCGCCTCGGTTACGATGCGCGGCACGGTGAGCGCGAGCAGGACGCAGAAGGGGAGGTTGGCGAGGAAGATCCAGCGCCATCCCAGGCCGGAGCCGATGATGCCGCCCAGGCTTGGCCCTAGGGCCATGGCAACCCCGGACACGACGCCGACGACGCCAAAGGCCCGGGCACGCGCGCCCGGCGCCCTGAACGCCGTCGCGATCAGAGCGAAGGCCCCGGTGACCAGGAAGGCGGCACCGCCGCCCTGCGCGGCGCGGGCCAGAAGGAACGACGGACTGTTCCATGCCAGGCCACAGGCGAGAGACGCGAGCAGGAACCAGGCATTGCCGACCAAAAGCGTCCGTCGCCGGCCGAAGCGGTCGGCCAGGGCGCCCGCAACTAGCAGTGTCGCGGTGAAGGCCAGGCTGTAGGCGTCGATGATCCAGGCAAGTCTGTCGACTGGGACGCCGAGGTCCGTGCCGATCGCTGGTATGACAACCACGACCGAGGTCACGTCGAAGTTCGCCAGGAAGCCGCCGAGGCCGAGCGTGGCCGCGATCAGGCGGGCGTGTGCGGTCCAACCATCAGGGTCCACGGCGTGCTGCATGGGCCTGGGATGGACGACCAGCCCGCCCCGCGGCAAATGAGCATTGCGCCGCCCCGCATGAAGCGATTTCATGCGCTGTGCCCTCCCTGTCCGCCCGCATGCCGCCCTTCACGGCCCTGCTCACCTTCGAGGCCGTGCTGCGGCATGGCAGCATGACGCTCGCCGCGGACGAGCTTGCCCTGACGCAGAGCGCGGTGAGCCACCGCATACGGGCGCTGGAAGCGTTCTTCGGCGTTCCCCTGCTTGAACGGTTGAACCCCGGTCTGCGTGCGACCGAGGCGGGCGGGCGACTTGCCAAGGAACTCGCGCCCTTGCTGGGCGCGATGGCGGGGCTGCGGCGCCGGGTCGCCGATTCGGCTGGGCCGCGCGCATTCCGGCTCGGCCTCAGCTCGTCCCTGCTGTTCTGGTGGCTTTCACCGCGGCTTCCGGCGCTATGCGGGACCTTTCCCGACCTGTCCATCGAGGTCTGCACGTGGGACACGGTTGCCGAGGCCGCACGCACCGAAACCGACCTGACCCTGCTGTGGCTGCCGCGTGCCGGCAGCACGGAAGGCGCCTGTGAGCTGCCGTTCCCCGCCGAACGGGTGTTCCCGGTCGCCGCACCGGCGCTGATGGGGACGCTCGGCCCGGGAGAGGACTGGCAGTCGCTGCCGCTGCTGGCGAAAGGCCGCCGGGGCGAGGAGACCGGACGGGAATGGTCCTGGGCCACCTGGTTACGCAAGGCACCCGGTCACGAGGCGATGCGCTTCCGCGACATCGGCAGCTCCCTCCAGGCAGCGATGGACGGCAATGGAGTCGCCCTCGGGCGTTCGCTGCTCGTCGCGGATGCTCTGCGTCGGCAGCGGCTGGTGCGCTTGTCCGGCCCGGGCGAGGTACACACCTGTTCCAAGGCCCAGGTTGCGCGGTGGCGGGACCCAGGGGACCGGACGGCGGAGCGCATGGCAGACTGGCTCGCCTCATTAGCAGCGCAAGACGTGGCCGCCGAGCAGGGCATTCCGACAGTTGCAGCGTAATCTTGTGACCGCCAGTGGTGCCGGGCTGTCCCTGATCCCTACAATCAGCAATTGCTCTGGCTCGAAGGGGATAGCGCTGCCCCGGCCCCTTACGGTCACTCGAATCCCGGCATAGGATCAGTTTCAAACCAAACCGGGAGTGGATGGTGCCGCTGTGGTCCGAACCTGACGCTTGGATCCCGAGCGTTAGGTGATTCGGTCCACCACTAGGTTGCGTGGACAAAGCGCAATTGGGGGATTCCCCCGACGCGGCAAAGTGTG
>CAZZVQ010000256.1:0-3039 GCA_964657565.1 uncultured Acetobacteraceae bacterium | reverse complement strand
CAACGTCATCCAGCAGGTGCGGGCGACGGTGGGCGGGATGCCCGGCGCGCGGGCGGCGCATTTCGACGTGATCATCGCCGCCGTCGCTGCCGGGCGCGCCGAGCTGCTCCGCCTGCATCGCGACGGCGTCATCCACGACTCCGTCCTGCGCACGCTGGAGAGCGAGTTGGACGTGGAGGAACTGGCCGCGCTGCAGCGGCGGGGCGCGCCGGTTACCGCTCGATAGCGATGGCGATGCCCTGGCCGCCGCCGATGCACATGGTGACCAGGGCGTAGCGGCCCTCGATGCGCTCCAGCTCGTAGGCGGCCTTGACGACGAGGATGGTGCCCGTGGCGCCGACGGGGTGGCCGAGGGCGATGGCGCCGCCGTTGGGGTTGAGCCGGGCCGGGTCGAAATGCAGCTCGCGGGCGACGGCGCAGGCTTGGGCGGCGAAGGCTTCGTTGGACTCGATGACGTCGAAATCCTCGATCCGCAACCCGGTGCGCTCCAGCAGGCGGCGGACCGCGGGCACCGGGCCGATGCCCATCTCGGACGGGTCGACGCCGGCATGGGCGTATCCGACGATGCGGGCCAAGCGGGTGCGGCCCTCGCGTTCGGCCAACGCCTCCTCCATCAGCACGACCGCCGCGGCGCCGTCGTTGATGCCGGACGCGTTGCCGGCGGTGACGGAGCCGTCCTTGCGGAAGACCGGGCGTAGCGCGGCCAAGGCCTCCGCCGAGGCGTCGGCCTTGACGTATTCGTCGGTGTCGAACGTCGCGGTCGCCCGGCCGCGCTTGACCTCGACGGGCAGGATCTGGTCGCGGAAATGGCCGGCGGCGATGGCGGCGGTGGCGCGTTGCTGGCTCTCGAGCGCCAGCGCGTCCTGCTCGCCGCGGGTGATCTGATAGCGGGCGGCGACGTTCTCGGCGGTGATGCCCATGATGCCGTTGCCGAACGGGTCGGTGAGGCAGCCGGTGAGGTGGTCGGTCAGGGTGGTGTCGCCCATCTTCTGGCCGAACCGGGCGGTGGCGAGCAGATGCGGGGTGCGGCTCATGCACTCGGCACCGCCGGCGACAGCGGTGTCGGCGTCGCCGAGCATGATGGATTGGGCGGCCGAGACGATCGACTGGACGCCGCTGCCGCATAGCCGGTTGACGGTCATTGCCGGCGTCTCCTTCGGCACGCCGCCTTCGATGGCGACGACCCGGGCCAGGTAGGCGTCGCGGGACTCCGTGATCACGACGTTGCCGAACACGACGTGCTCGACCCGGTCGCCTTCGAGATCGGCCCGGCGCAGCGCCTCGGCCACGCAGAGCGCGCCCAACTGGGTCGGCGTATGGCCGGACAGGGCGCCGCCGAACGTGCCGATGGGCGTGCGGACGCCGGCGGTGATGACGACGTGGCGGGACATGGCGCTGCTCCAGGATTTTGGACGTCATTAGCCGGAACAGGGGCGGCGGGGAACGTCTCGCCGATCCGTGAACGGGGCGTCCGTGATACCGGTTGCGCGGATCACGGGGCTCGGTTATGCAATTGCGAGTAAATCGCAGCTAGAGGTCGCCGTGCAGCTCTCTTCGTCTCGTGACGCGGTTATTTTGACGAGCAGCACGCTGCCCGTGCTCAGTTGGGACGGCCGGACGCCGACCACGCTGATCGGGCAGGTCGAGGCGCGGTTGGCGGTGGGTGCCCGCTTCGCGGTACTGGCCAACACCACCCCGCTGGGGCGTGCGGCGGATCGCGGCTTCCTCGAAGGCTGGTGGCGGGCGGCGCATCCGCGGCTCGGCAGCCTGTGCGCCGGCTGGGCCGTGCTGGTGGCTGGCGCCGACGTCAACCCGGGCCTCTTGCTCGGCGCCGACACGGTGGCCGATTTCGCCGCGTTCCCGATCCGCAACTGCGCCGACCGCGCCGACGCGCTCTGGTGGCTGCGCACGCGCCTCGCCAAGGCCGACTCGGCGCCCTCCATCCTCCAATAAGGCATTGAACATGAACAGACGTCACCTTCTTCGCGGCGCGGCCGGGCTGACCGGCGCCGCCCTGGCAGGCTGGTCGCCGCGGCTGCTCGCGGCCGATGGCAGCCTGACGCTGTATAACGGACAGCACCGCGCCACGACCGAGGCGCTGGTCGCCGCGTTCACCGCCGCGACCGGCATCCCAGTCGTGACGCGCAACGCGGAGAGTCCGGAACTCGCCAGCCAGATCGTCGAGGAGGGCGTCAACTCGCCGGCCGACCTGTTCTTCTCCGAGCAAAGCCCGCCGATCGCGTCGCTGCAAGAGAAGGGGATGCTGGCCAAGATCGATCCGGACACGCTGGCGGCGATCCCGGCCAAGTATGCGGCGCAAGATGGGACCTGGGTGGGGGCCAGCGTGCGCACGCGGGTGATCACCTATAATAAGAAGCTGATCACGCCGGACGCGCTGCCTCGATCGATCCTGGACGTTGCCACCGAGGCGTTCAGCGGCAAGGTCGCCTACGTCAAGCAGGATGGGTTCCAGGAGCAGGTGATGGCGATCTCCGTCATCAAGGGCCGGCCGGCGGCGCTGGCGTGGCTGAAGGGGCTGAAGCAATTCGGGCGGTCGTATAACGGCAACCGGATCGCGACGACGGCGGTCGAGAACGGCGAGATCGCCATGGCGCTGTCGAACAATTATTACTGGTACTCGCTGGCGCGGGAGCGGGGTGGCGCTGACAAGTTGAACTCGGCGCTCTACAGCTTCCCCGGGAACGATCCCGGCAACATCTACAACGTCTCCGCGGCAGGCATCCTGAAGTCGAGCAAGAACCAGGAGTTGGCACAACGCTTCCTCGCCTTCATGGTCACCAAGCCGGCGCAGGAAGCGATGGCGAAGACGTCGGCCGAATACCCGATCCTGCCGGACCTCGCCTCGCCGTTCCCGCTGCCGCCGCTGGCCGATTTCAGCGCCCCGGTCACGCCGGCGCAGATGGGCAGCGCATCGGAGGCGTACGCGCTCGAACGCGAAGCCGGGATGATCTGAACCCCTTTAGCGCCCTCTCCCTCCGGGAGAGGGTTGGGTGAGGGCTCTTCTCCCGGCACGGCCCT
>CAZZVQ010000255.1:0-3063 GCA_964657565.1 uncultured Acetobacteraceae bacterium | reverse complement strand
CGCAGTTCCGCTTCCCGCTCGGGATTGCGATCGAGGTTAACGAAACAGATGGAATACTGCTCCCTCTCCCTCCGGGAGAGGGCCGGGGTGTGGGTGGCGCCACCTGGAGCACCCTCACCCTGCCCTCTCCCGGAGGGAGAGGGTTCCAGAAGAGGGGCGAGGCGCCGGTACATTTCCGCCGTATCGCGCTTGAACCCGTACCCCTCCCCTGCCGCAGCAAACGCCTGCTCCGCCCCCGCCCAGTCCCGCCGCTGCGACGCCACGTCGCCCAGGATCGCCAGCACCGTCGCATCCCCCGGGCGCCGCTGCAGCACCGCCCGCGCGCGCCGGTCCAGCACGTCGAGATCCTCGCCGTGATACGCGTAGAGCGCCGTGTAGTGCGCCAGCCACTCCGTGTCCGGCAGCGACGCCGCGGCGCGGCGGAACTGGGGGTCGCTCTCCGGATAGTGCCAGCCCGCCTTCAAATCGCGCTTCAGCTCCAGCGCCACCCGCCAGTCGTCCGGGCGCTGCGTCAGCATCGCGCGCCATAGCTCCACCGCCCGCCCGTGCTCCCCGGCGGCCCGGGCCTGCAAAGCTTGGGCATGCAGCGCGTCCATCACACCAGCTCCCCCGCATCCATCCGCGCCAGGAAATCCGCCGCCCGCCCGCGTAGCGCGGCGACCCGGCCGGGGTCCATCTTCTCCAGCGTGCGCAGCGGCATCGCCATCCGGTTGTTGCTGGCGAAATGGTCGCGATGCCGCGCCATGAAATCCCAATACAGCGCGTTGAACGGACACCCGCGCTCCCCCACCGCGTCCTTCACGTCGTAATGGCAGCCCCGGCAGTAATCGCTCATCCGGTTGATATACGCGCCCGACCCGGCATAGGGTTTGGATCCCATCAGCCCACCATCGCCGTGCAGCGCCATTCCCCGCACGTTCGGCATCTCGACCCATTCGTAAGCGTCCGCATACACGACCAAATACCACTCATCGACGTCGTCCGGATCAAGCCCGGCCAATAAGGCGAAATTACCGAGGACCATGAGGCGCTGGATGTGATGCGCATAGGCGTGCTCCCGCGTTTGCCCGATCGACTGCGCGAGGCAGTTCATCTTGGTCTCGCCGGACCAGTAGAACCACGGCATGGGCCGGGTCGCGGCGAGGCCGTTGCGCTGGCCGTATTCCGGCATCTTCCACCAGTAGATGCCGCGCACGTATTCGCGCCAGCCGAGCACCTGGCGGATGAACCCCTCCACCGCGTTCAGCGGCGCCGCCCCCCGTCGGTAGGCCGCCTCCGCCGCGCGGCATACGTCCAGCGGCAGCAGCAACCCGGCGTTCATCGAGGTCGAGATCAGGGCGTGGAACAGGACGGGCTCACCCGTCTTCATGGTGTCCTGCCAGTCGCCGAATTGCGGCAGCCGGTGGGTGATGAAGTCGTCCAGCGCGAGCTGCGCGTCGTGCGCCGTGACCGGCAGCGCGAACCCGTCCACGGTGCCGAAATGGTCGCCGAACCGCTCGGCGACCAGCGCCATCACCGCCAGGGTGATCTCGTCCGGCGCGAAGCGCGGCGTCTCCGGGACCGCCAGGTGCTTGGGCAGCGGCTTGCGGTTCTCCGGGTCGTAGTTCCACTTGCCGCCGACCGGCGCGCCCGCGTCCATGAGGATGGCGTAGCGCCGCCGCATCTCGCGATAGAAGAACTCCATCCGGACGCCCGCCCGTCCCCGCGCCCAGGCCAGGAACTCCGGGACCCGGCAGAGGAACCGCGTGTCGTCGCGGATGTCGACCTCTATGCCAGCCGCCTCGTGCCACCGCCGCATGTCGTCCATCAGGCGCCACTCGCCGGGCTCGGTCAGCACGACCCGGTCCGGCCGGTGCCGCTCGACCGCGCGCAGCATCTCGCCACGCAGCGTTCCCGTGTTCGCCGGATCGTCCAGGGTGATGTAGTCGACCGCGATCCCGCGCGCCCGCAGGGCAGCCGCGAAGTGGCGCATGGCCGACAGCACCAGCACGATCTTCTTGGGATGGTGCTTCACATAGGTGCACTCGGCCATCACCTCGGCCATCAGCACCCGGTCCCGCGCCGGATCGAGGCCCTCCAGGGCGCTCAAGCTGCGGCTGCACTGGTCGCCCAGGACGATGCGAATTGTTCCGGTCATGCCTGCAAGCTGGGCGCATCACGCCGGCGCACAAGACGGACGCGGCTTGCGAGCGGCGGCGCGGACGGGCAGACTCGGGGCATGCGCCAGCTCCTCCTCCTGCGGCATGCGAAGTCCTCGTGGGATGACCGAGAGCTGCCGGACCATGAGCGCCCGCTGAACCCGCGCGGGCGCCGGGCTGCCGTGGCGATGCGCGACGCGATGGAACGGCTCGGCCTGGCTCCCGACCTCGTGCTGCTGTCGAGTTCGGTGCGCACCGTGCAGACGCTCGAAGCGCTGGAGCCGTGGGCCGACACCCCGCTGGTCGAGCGGATGGAGGCGCTCTACAACGCGCCCGCGTCGGTGCTGCTCGACACCTTGCGTGACGTGAAGGAGACCGTGCGCAGCGTGTTGATCGTGGGGCATAATCCGGGCATCCACGAGTTGGCGGTGACGCTCGTCGGCACGCAGGCGATGACCCTCGCCAACGCCGATCTGCGCCGGTTGGGGGAGGGATATCCTTCCGGGGCACTCAGCGAGTTCACCGTGCCGGGACCCTGGCGCGGGCTCGAGTCCGGGGGTGCCCGGCTGGTCCGCTTCCTCTGTCCGCGCGACCTGCCCGGCGAGGCCGCACGTGACGGCGCTTGACGCTGCGGGACGGGTCGGCGGTGACGGCGCCACCGGCGGACGCCCTGCCCGCCGACGCGCCCGAACCGGCTCTCACGCTCGAATTCCTGCTCCGTCCCGATGATCTGACCGCGCTGGCTCGGCTGCGCGCGCTGGTCCGCACCGGCCCGAGCCGTCCGGTCAAGCTGATCTGGTATGACGACGACGCCCAGAGCCTGGCCGCGCGATCGATCGGCCTCGTGCGTGAGGGCGCGTCCTGGCAGGTCGAGCGGCTCGCGCCCGACGGCGGCCACGACTGGCCGGCGTGCACGCCGGCCCCG
>CAZZVQ010000254.1:0-3133 GCA_964657565.1 uncultured Acetobacteraceae bacterium | reverse complement strand
TCGATCATCGGCCGCAGCGCGCGGGCGCGGTCGAGCTCGCTGCTGCCGCGCGGGCCCTCGAGCACGGCCGGGTCCCAAACGCGGTTGAGGTCCTCGTCGAGGAAGCGCGACGCCGTCGGCTGGTCCGCGTCGAACCGCGCGTAGGCGGACAGGTTGGCGAAGATGATCGTCAGCCGGCCGCAGATGGGCCGGAAACCGTCGCGCATGAGCTGGTCGAGCACGATCGCCCCGGCGATTTCGTTGCCGTGCAGCAGCCCGAGCAGGACGACTTCGGGACCCGGACGCGGCCCGCGCACCTCCGTCACCCCGGGCACGCCGGTATTGCCGGCAAGCCACGGAGTCAGGTCTGGCGGGCTCAACTCCACGGGGAATTGCGGCACCACGCCGGGAATGATGGTAGCGGAGCCCATGCAGGCGGATACTCTACAGGTCTGTCCGGCAGCAGCAAATCCGGGCCCCGCATCGGTCACTGGCGCAATGCGGCGGGGGCGGCCAGTATGCAACCGTGACGGGTGAAACGGAGCAATCGGCGCGTCTGCACCCCCTCCATCGCGCATGGCGTTGGCTCCCGCGCGATGCCAGGCGCGCGGCCTTGCTGCGGGCCGCCGCGATGGCCGCGCCACGTCCCGACCGGGTCCCGCCACTGCCGCGCGCCGGGCTTGCGGTGGCCGGCGAGCTGGATCGGCCCTCGGGACTCGGCGAGGCGGCGCGGCTGCTGATCGGCGGGCTCGCGGCGCTCGGCCTGCCGGTGTTTCCGCTCCGCCCGGGTGGCGAGACGGCCCCGCCGGGCGTGCCGCTGCTGCTCGTCGGCACGGCGCCCATGATGCCCACGCTGCTGCTCCGGCTCGGGCGGCGGCATCTGCGCGGCCGGCGGGTGGTCGGCTACTGGCCCTGGGAGCTCCCGGTCGCGCCGCGCGCCTGGCGGACGGGGCTGCGCTTCGTGCATCGCGTCTGGGCGCCGTCGCGCTTCGCCGCCGCGGCCCTCGCGACGCTCTCCCCCGCCGTCACCGTCGTGCCGATCCCGCTCGCCGCGATGCCGCCGCGCCCGTCGGCGCTCGGGCGGCACGCGTTCGGCCTGCCGACCGACGCGATCGTCACGCTGGTCATGTTCAACCTCGCCTCGAGCTTCGAGCGCAAGAATCCGCTCGCCGCCATCGCCGCGCACCGGTCCGCGTTCGGCGACCGTCCGGACCGGATCCTCCTGCTGCACGTGACCAACCCGCACCATTTCCCGGCCGATTTCGCCCGCCTGCAGGCGCACGCCGGCGGCAATGTGCAGCTCCGCACGCGCGACCTCTCGCGGGCCGACAGCCACGCCTTGATCGCGTGCGCCGACATCGTGCTCTCGCTGCACCGCAGCGAGGGCTTCGGCCTGGTGCCGGCCGAGGCGATGCTGCTGGGCAAGCCGGTGGTGGCGACCGACTGGTCGGCCACGGCCGAGTTCCTCGATGCCGGATGCGGCGCCCCGGTGGCCGCCCGGCTGATCCCGGCGCGGGATGGGCGGGGCGTGTTCGAGGCGCCCGGGGCGGTCTGGGCCGATGCGGACGTCGACCAGGCCGCGGGCTGGCTGCGCCGGCTGGCGGACGATGCCGGGTTGCGGGCCCGGCTCGGGGCGGCAGCCCGGTGCGCGGCGACCGAGCGGCTCGGCCCGGCGCCGTTGCGCGACGCCGTCGCCGCGCTCGGGATGCCGGTTTGAAGGTTCTGGTCTGGCAGTGGGGACGGCGCGGCGCGGGGCCGCGCTATGCGGCCGAGCTGGCCCAAGCCTTCGCGCGCGAGCCGGACGTCTCGGTGCTGCTCAGCCTCTCGGTCAGGGCCGAGCTCCTGCAGACCGACGATCCGCCGGCATGCGCATTGCCGGTGCGCACCTATGCGGGCATGGCCGGCTTCGTCGGGCGCGTGGCCGCGCTGCCGGCCCTGGTGGCCAAGCTGGTGCATTGGCTACGGCGCGAGCGGATCGACATCGCCGTTTGCGCCATGCCGGCGGCGATGGACCTGGCCATGGCCGCCGCCTTGCGCCTGGCACGCATCCCCTATGTGGTGGTGGTGCACGACGCCGACCTACATCCGGGCGACCGCTATGCGGCGCAGATGCAGTTGCAGCGCTGGCTGGTGCGGGGGGCGCACGGCGTGTTCACGCTCAGCACCGTCGTCGCGCGGCGGCTGCGCGAGCAGGGCCTGCCGGCCGGCTGCACGCTGATGCGCTCGGCGCTGCCGCCGTTCCACTACGGGCCCCTTCTGCCCGCGCCGCGCTCCCACGGCGGCACGCTGCATCTGCTGAGCTTTGGCCGGCTGCTCCCCTACAAGGGCCTCGACCTATTGGCGGCCGCGTTGGAGCGGGTCGGGCCGCGGACCGATCTGGCGGTGCGGGTCGTCGGCAGCGGGCCGGAGAGCGCGGACCTGGCCCGGCTGCGCACGCTGGGCGGCGTCGTGGTCGAGAACCGCTGGGTGGAGGAGAGCGAGATCGCCGCCCTGTTCGCCTGGGCCGACGCCGTCATCCTGTCGCACCGCGAGGCCAGCCAGAGCGGCATCGCCGCCGCCTCCATCGCGGCGCGGCGCTGGATCGTGGCGACCCGGGTCGGCGGCCTCGCCGAGCAGCTCGAGGGCGAGACGCAGGCGATCCTGTGCGAGCCCGATGCGGCGAGCCTGGCGGACGCGATCCACAGGCTGCTGGCGCGCGAGGCCACCCTCGAGGCTGGCGTGGCGCGGCTGGACCGGTCCTGGCCCGAGATCGCCCGCTCGATGGTGGCCGACCTGCGCGACATCGCGCTGGAGGGCTAGCTCGGCCGAAAGTGGTAGCGGTCGGCGAGCAGGGTCCGCAGCGCCAGCATCGCCCCGGTGTCGAGCGCGACGCTGGATAGCGCCGCCGCCACCTGTCCCGCATCGGCCTGGCGCAGCAGCGCCGCGGCAGCAGCGTCGCGCACCTCGCCCTCGTCGTTCAGCTGGTCGCACCCGCGTCGCCACCAGGCCAGGACCGTCGCCGGCGCCACCGCGGGCAGCACCAGCGCCACGTCGAGCGACGCGGCTGCGGTCACGGCGCGGAACGCGGCGATCAAATTCTGGTCGGCGAGCCGGGACGGCAGGAACAGCTCGTGCGCGGCCGGCACGTCGGGGGCGGCGGGATGACGGGCGTGGG
>CAZZVQ010000253.1:0-3196 GCA_964657565.1 uncultured Acetobacteraceae bacterium | reverse complement strand
CCGCCGGCGCCGGCGCCGACTCCAGCCCGACCGACGCCGCAGACCGCGCCGGCGCCGCCGAAGCCCGAGCAGCGTCCGCCCGCCGCGCGCGCCGCTCCGGAACGCCCGACGCCGACGCAGCGCACGACGAGCACGACCAGCCAGCCGAACCCGACGAAGAACACCGCCGACGACAGCAAGACGCTGGAGGCGACGCTCGAGCGGCTGCGCTCGCTGCAGGCGCAGAACCAGGCGCCGACGCGCGCCTACAACCCGCCTCGCGGCGGTGCGCCCGGCGGCGGCAGCCCGAACGGCGTCGACAACGCCAAGCTCTCGGGCGCCGATCGCGGCGCCATCGGCGACCGGATCCGCGAGTGCTGGACCCGCGACGCCGGCGCCCGCGACGCCGACAAGATGTCGGCCGTGCTGCAGGTGGTGACCGATGGCGGCGGCACCGTGCGCGATGTGAAGATCGTGCAGCCGGGGCAGGGACCCGGCGGGATTGCGTTCGCGGAACGCGCCCGCCGGGCGGCGCTGGACCCGCAGTGCAACCCGATCCCGCTGCCCAAGGCGCTGCTCGGGCAGACCCATACTTTCGAGATAAACTTCAAGCCATGAGACGTCGCGCCCTCTATACGTCACCCCCGGTCTTGACCCGGGGGTTGACGCGGCCGAGAGCGCGGCGCTCGACGGCCTGGATTGCCGGGTCAAGCCCGGCAATGACGGATTTAGCCTACCGGAGTCCTGCATGAACGACATCATCCTCGGCCGTCGCGCCGCGTTGCTCGGCGCCGGCATTGCCGCCGTGCCGCTGTTTGCCCGGGCCCAGGGCTCGGACACGCAGATCACGGTCGACCGGGCTCGCACCGCGCCGATCCCGATCGCCATCCCGTCGCTCGCCGGGACCGGGCTGGGCGCGCAGATCGCCGACGTCATCAGCAACGACCTCGGCCGCTGCGGCCTGTTCCGCCCGATCGGCGCCGCGGCGCAGATTGGCGCCAACGATGCGGGGGACACGCCGAATTTCCAGAACTGGAAGGCCGTCGGCGCGCAGGCGCTCGTCACCGGGAAGGTCGAGGGCGGCGGCAGCAACGTGCGGGTCGAGTTCCGGCTGTGGGACGTGCTGCCGGGCCAGCAGATCCAAGGCACTGCCTACACGACGACGTCGACCAACTGGCGCCGCATCGCGCACATCATCAGCGACGTGATCTACGAGCGGCTGCTGGGCGAGAAGGGCTATTTCGATACGCGGATCGTGTATGTCGCCAGTAGCGGGCCGCGCCAGCAACGCGTCAAGCGGCTGGCGATCATGGACCAGGACAGCGAGAACAACCGCTTCCTGACCGACGGCAGCTGGCTGGTGCTGACGCCGCGCTTCCATCCGACGCGCGACCAGATCGTCTACATGTCATATTATAATAACCGGCCGCGTGTGTGGACTTTCGATCTCGGCTCGGGCCGCCAGACGGTGCTCGGCGATTTCGACGGCATGACCTTCGCGCCGCGCTACGCGCCGGATGGCAACAGCATCATCATGTCGGTGGCGCGCGGCGCCGGGTCCGACATCATCTCGGTGGGGCTCGGCGGCGGCGGCCGGCGCGCGCTGACCAGTTCGGGCTCGATCGATACCAGCCCGTGCTACAGCCCGGACGGTAGTCAGATCGTGTTCAACTCCGACCGGGGCGGCGACCAGCAACTCTATGTCATGGGCGCCGGTGGTGGCAGCGCCCGGCGCATCTCCTACGGCAAGGGCCGCTACGCCACGCCGGTGTGGTCCCCGCGCGGCGACCTGATCGCGTTCACCCGGCTCGGCGCGAGCGGCTTTGCGATCGGCGTGATGCGGCCGGACGGCTCCGGCGAGCGCATCCTGTCGGAAAGCTTTGCGGTCGAGGGGCCGACCTTTTGCCCGAATGGCCGGGTGCTGATGTTCTTCCGCGAAGGGGGCGGCGGATCGCGGCTGGTGTCGATCGACATCACCGGGTTCAACGAACGGGTCGTCTCCACCCCGACGGACGCGTCGGCTCCGGCGTGGTCGCCGCTGCTGGCTTGACCCGGCTTCACCTTGACCCAGCACAAGGCGCGGCGTATCGCGCGGCACGACGTAACGGATTGAACTCATGAACTACAAAGCTTTCGGCTTTCTTGCCGCACTCGCCTTGGTCAGCGCGTGCGCCGACAAAAGCGCCAGCACGGGCGCGTCGACCGGCGGCGGCGCCAGCGCGTCGAGCATGGGCAGCGCCACGCCCGGCAGCCAGCAGGATCTCGTCGCCAATGTCGGCGACCGGGTGTTCTTCGGCTACGACCAGAACAATTTGAGCAGCGATGCGCGCGCGACGCTGGATCGGCAGGCGCAGTGGCTGCAGCGTTATCCGCAGGTGACGGTTCAGATGGCGGGCAACACCGACGAACGCGGCACCGAGGAGTATAACCTCGCACTCGGCCAGCGCCGCGCCAACGCCGCGCGCGACTATCTGGTCGCCCAGGGCGTGAGCGGCTCGCGCATCCGCACCATCAGCTACGGCAAGGAGCGGCCGGCCGCGGTCGGGTCTGACGAGCAGACCTACGCGCAGAACCGGAACGCGATCACCTCCGTCCAGTAAGCCGCCGCGCGTGTTGCGTTTCGTCGCAATCGCAGTCGTTCTGTGCGGTGCGCTGGCTGGGCCGGCGCGGGCGCAGATCGATTCGCGCGAGGGCATCATGCTGCAGAACCAGATCCTGGAGCTGCGCCGCGATATGCAGCAGCTGCAGCGCGGCTCCGGAGGGCCGTCGTACGCGACGCCGAACACCGCGGCGCCGGGTGGCGGCGGGCTCGAGGCGCAGCTGCTGGACCGCGTGCAGACGCTCGAGGACCAGGTCCGCCGGCTGCGCGGGCAGCTCGACGAGCAGTCGAACGCGCTCCGGCGGGCGCAGGAGAGCCTGTCCAAGCAGATCGACGACATGAACTTCCGCGCCGGCAATGCCCCGGCAGGGGGTGGGGCGGGCAGTCCGACGCCGACGCTGGCCGCACCACCGCGGACGGCAACCCAAGCCGACCCCGGGCCTGCCGCGCCGCCCGCCCGGCGCACGCCGGAACTGGCGCTGCAGGACGGCAACGCCGCCCTGGCCCGGCGCGACTACCCGGCGGCCGAGGCGGCGGCGCGCGAGGTGCTCGCCGCCCGCAACTCGCCGCGCGCCGGCGACGCCAGCTTTCTCCTGGCGCAGTCCCTGATGGGTCAGC
>CAZZVQ010000252.1:0-3250 GCA_964657565.1 uncultured Acetobacteraceae bacterium | reverse complement strand
TCCATCGCCATGAGGCGCCCCTCCATGCCTTCGAAATAGCGCAGTAGTTCCGGGTCCATCGCTCGGCTCCTCTTGGCTCATGCCACCGTGATCTCAGCCCACGAGCACGCGCCGGGCGCCTTCATACAACACCCGGAACCCCATCGCGAGGTCGTCGTCGCTGGTATCCTCCGTCCAATGATGGCTGATGCCGCCGATGCTCGGCACGAACAACATCGCGCTCGGGATCTTGCGCGACATATACTGCGCGTCATGCCCGGCGCCGCTCGGCATATACTGCCAGCGACCCGGCACCAGCAATTCCGCCGCCCCCGCCAGCGCGTTCTGCAGCCCCTCGTCGCAGATCGCCGGCCGCGACTGGCTGATCACCTCCAGCGTCGCCCGGCACCGCTCGCGCCGGTTGCTCTCCTGCACCGCGCGCTGCAGCAGCGTGTCGAGCCGGACCAGCACGTCGGTCGAGATGTCGCGGAATTGCAGCAGCACCTCCGCGCGGCCTGGGATGATGCTGGCCGCCCCCGGCGAGAGCGTGATGTTGCCGCAAGTCCAGACCGTCCGCGGACCCACATGCTTGGGGAACTCGGCATCGATCCAGGCCAGCAAGCGCACCGCGGCCAGCCCGGCGTCGCGGCGCTCGGCCATCGTGGTGCCGCCGGCATGATCCTGCTGCCCCTCGAAGACCAGCCGGTACTGCCAGATCGCCACGATCCCGCTGACCACGCCGACGCGCTCGTCCGCGCTCTCGAGCGACGTGCCCTGCTCGATATGCATCTCGAGGAAACCGCGATACCGCCCCTCCTCCATCCGCAGCCGGGGCGCGTCCGCCAGGCCCACCTCCGCCAGCGCCTGGCGCAACGGCTTGCCGTGATACCGGTTCTTCAGCGTGTCGATCTCGCTCTCGTCCAGCAACCCGGTGAACGAGCGCGAGCCGATGAACGAGCCGTAATGCCCCTCCTCGTCGGCAAACGCGATCGCATCCACCGCCAGCCCGGCCCGCGCCAGATGCACCGCCGCGACGACGCCCAGCGCCCCATCCAGCCAGCCCGCCTCGTTCTGCGACTCGATATGGCTGCCGGCCAGCAGGATCGGCCCGCTGGCCGGAGACCGGCCGAGCACGTTGCCGATGCCGTCCATGGTCGGCTCGAGCCCGGCGTCACGCATGCGCTGCATCAACCATTGCCGGCTCTGCATGTCCTCGGGCGAGTAGGTCGGCCGGTGCACGCCGGAGCGGAAGGCGCCGATCTGGCGCAACGCGTATAGATCGGCCAGGAAAGCGTCGGTGTCGGGCTTGTTCTGCATCGCCGTGAGACTGGCAAGCTGCGACGCCGGCCGCAAGGCATGCTACACCGGCGCGACTGCAGGGAGGGGTTGGCAATGAAGCAGGTCGATTTGGGTTCCAACGCGCTGTCGCTGACCGGAGGCCCGACCCGGCTCCGACGGCTGCGCCGCACCGAGGCGCTCCGCAGCCTGGTGCGCGAGCACACGGTCGGCGCCACCGACCTGATCCTGCCGATCTTCGTCGACGAGACCAGCGACGAAGCCATTCCGATCGGTGCCATGCCCGGCGTCTCGCGCATCCCGCTGAAATCTCTGGAGCGCGAAGTCGAGGCCATCGCGCGGGACGGCGTGCGGGCGCTGATGCTGTTCGGCGTCGCCGCGCACAAGGACGCGACCGGCAGCGACACCCTGTCGTCCACCGGGCTGATGGCGCGCATGACCCGGGCGGCCAAGCACGCGGCGCCGGAGCTGGTCGTCATCACCGATAATTGCTTCTGCGAATACACCGACCATGGCCATTGCGGCGTCCTGACCGAGGACGGGCACGTCCATAACGACCAGACGATCGAGAATCTCGCCCGCCAGGCGGTCGTGGCCGCCGAGGCCGGCGCCGACATGATCGCGCCGTCGGCGATGATGGACGGGCAAATCGCCGCTATCCGCTCCGCGCTCGACCGCGCCGGGTTCGACCACCTGCCGATCATGTCCTACTCGAGCAAGTTCGCCTCCGCCTTCTACGGCCCGTTCCGCGCCGCCGCCGGCTGCGACCTGATCGGCGACCGCAAGACCTACCAGGCCGACCCGATGAACGGCCGCGAGGCCCTGCGCGAATCCGCCATCGACGAGGCCGAGGGCGCCGACATGCTGATGGTCAAGCCCGGCATGCCGTATCTGGACGTGCTGGCGCAGGTCCGTGCCCAAACCAAGCTGCCGCTCGGCGTGTACCAAGTCAGCGGCGAATACGCGATGATCAAGTTCGCCGCCCAGGCGGGCGCGATCGACGAGCAGCGCGTCGTCCGCGAGGCGCTCGGCGCGTTCAAGCGCGCCGGGGCGGACCTGATCCTGACCTACTTCGCCCGCCAGGTGCTGCGCGAAGGGCTGTAGCGCCTGACGCAAGTCCTCATCGGGGCGACGGGCGGCATCGGCGCGGCGCTCGCCGCCGCGATGGGGCCGCAGACCATCTTGCTCGGGCGGGCGACCGACCCGCCGCTCGACCTGCTCGACGAAGCCACCATCGAGGCCGCCGCCGCCGCGTGCGGCCGCGATCTGACCCTCGTCATCGACGCCACCGGCTTCCTGCACGACGCCGAGTTCCAGCCGGAGAAGAGCCTGCGCCAGCTCGACCCGGCGCATCTCGCCCGCAGCTTCGCCCTGAACGCGACCGGCCCGGCGCTGCTGATGAAGCATTTCCTGCCCCTCCTCGCCCGGGACCAGCGCGCCGTGTTCGCCACCCTCTCCGCCCGCGTCGGCAGCATCTCCGACAACCGCCTGGGCGGCTGGTACGCCTATCGCGCCTCCAAGGCGGCGCTGAACCAGCTGGTCCGTACCGCCGCGATCGAGCTCGCCCGGACCCGGCCGCAGGCGATCTGCGTCGCGCTGCATCCGGGCACGGTCGCCACCGGCTTATCTGGCCCGTTCGCCAAGGCCGGACTGGACGTACAAACGCCAACCGAGGCCGCCGCAAAGCTTCTGACGGTCATCACCGGACTAACGCCGGAACGAAGCGGCACGCTCATCGACCAACTCGGAACGACGGTGCCGTTTTAGCGATCCGGCGTTCGCGAAGGCCGCCGCAGGGCGGAACGCCCGTCCGCCCCCATTCCCCCTTGCCAACCCCCGCCCATAATGTTCTCTTTTCGTTCGTGATCCCACCCGCCCTCATCAACGTCGCCGACCGCCTGACGGCCCTGCTCTTGACCCTCGCCGAGGCCGTCTACCCCATCGCCCTCACCGGCAGCGCCCCAACCTTCCCCAT
>CAZZVQ010000251.1:0-3308 GCA_964657565.1 uncultured Acetobacteraceae bacterium | reverse complement strand
ATCCGGGTTCGACACGCTCGATCGCCGAGGGGATCGCGGCGCTGGACCGCGACCCCGAGCTTCGGCGCACGCTGGCCGCGGCGGGCCGGCTGCGCGCCGGCCTGTTCACGCCGGCAGCCTATGCGGCGCGGCTGGAGCCGGTCTACCGGGCGGTCCTCGCGGATGCTGCAGCGTCTCGATGAGGTCGAGCACCGCCTCGAGATGCGCCGGCCACTGCGGCGGGGACCAGTCCTCGATCCGGCGTAGTTGGGCGGTGCGGCGGGGCGATACCGGGTCGAGGTAGTCGAGGATGGCTCGCGTCCAGCCGAGCCCATCGATCGGGTCGAGGTAGTCCGGCGCGTTCCCGCCGACCTCGCGCAGCGCCGGCAGGTCGCTGCACAGCACCGGAACGCCGAGCGCCAGTGCCTCGGCCAGGGGCAAGCCGTAGCCTTCCGCGAACGAAGGCAGCAGCAGCGCGCGCGACCCGGCGATCAGCGCCTGCACCTGGGTGTCCGGCAACGCGTTGTGCTCGACCACGGTGCCGCGCAGCGCCACCGACCGATCGAGGATATCGACGACCATCTCGTTCTCCCAGCCGCGCTGGCCGATCAGCACCAGGCGAGGCGCCCGCGGGCCGAGCCGCTCGACGAGGTGGCGCCAGATGTGCAGCAGGAGGAGGTGGTTCTTGCGGGGCTCGATGGTGCCCACGTAGACGAAGTAGGGCTGCTCCCCCGGGTCGGCAGCGGCGGCTTGCTGCGGGATGGCTCCCACGCCGAGCGGCGCGACGAGCAGGGGGACGTCGCGGCCGGCGGCGTGCAGGAACGGCAGCAGGGCGTCGCGGGTGGCGGCGGAGTTGACCACGAACGCGTCTGCCAGGGCGACCGCGGTCTCGATGCGCTGGCGGTGCTTGGCGTCCTGGCCGGGGCGGCCGTATTCCGGGAACTCGATCGGGATCAGGTCGTGGATGAAGCACACGAAGGCGGCGCGCAGCCGCTCCTGGGCGGCGCGGATGGCCGAGGCCTGGTGCAGATGGTGATGCGACACCAGCAGGTAGACGGGGCGTCCAGGGCTCGGCGCCGGGGCGTTGCGGCCGGGCAGCAGCATGCGCGCCTGCAGTTGGCGGGCGAGCGCGGTGACGCTGCCCTTGGTCGCCTCTGCCTCGCCGACGGGCATGGCGTGCAGCCATTCCTGGCCGAGACGCTGGATGAAATGGCGGGCCCGGGCGGTCGGCAGCGACCGGAAAGGGCCCAGCGGATGCAGCGCGGCGTAGCGCAGCCGGTCGGGCGCCAGGCGGTGCAGGGATTCGGCATAGGCGTGCTCGACCCGGTCGATCCCGGTGGGCACCCGGCGGGTGGCGCGCCAGAGCAGCCGGGAGATATCGAGGGTGATGGGCGGGCTCATGCGGGGACGGGCGCGCGCATGGCCTCCAGCAGCGCTCGAGCCAGGTCGTCGGCGCCGAGCAGCAGCTCGGCCGTGGAGCGTGGCAGGCCCGGCGACCAGAGCAGGTGGTCGGTGTCGCGGCTGGTGAAGTCGAGCGCGGCGAACAGCTCCGGCATGCTGGGCTGGTGGTCGCCGTAGAGCGCGAGCCAACCGGGTGCGCCCGGCTGCGTGCGCAGCGTTTCGGCCAGGCTGCCGAGCATGCGGTCGGTGCCTTGCAGGTGCCACAGCCAGCGCGCCAGGGCGGCCGCGCCGGGCAGGCCGTGGAAGCGTGGCGGCAGCGCGACCTCGCCGTGGCCGGCGCCGTCCCAGGGCCCGTGCGCCTCCATGGTGGCGATGAAGATGAAGATCCGGTCGCCGTGTTGGCGAATCAGCTTGCTGGCGATGTCGGCGAGCGCCTCGTCGGCGGTGTAGCTGCCGCGCCGGGGTGCAGCGGCGAAGGCGTCCGGGCCGATCAGTTCGTCGAAGCCGAGGCGCGGCAGCACGCGGCGACGGTTGTAGAAACTCAGGTCGAACGGATGCACGAACACGGTATGGCGGCCCGCTTCACGCATGACGCGAGCGAGCGAGGGGATGTCCGGGCCGGGGGCGGTGGCGAAGGCGTCGTAGGGGTTGAAGCTGTCCAGCCCGAGCGCGGCTTCCGGCAGGCCGGAGAGCACGGCGAACTCGGTGCGCACCGTGTTGGCGCCCCAGGCGGGCACGACCAGGCGGCCATGCAGGGCTGCGGCGGCGCGCAGGCGCGTATAGGCCGGCATGAGCGCGCCGAGATCCGGGTCCAGCCGGGCGGGATCGAAGAACGACTCCGCTTGCACCAGCATCACCGGACCGGCCGGGGGCGCCGGCGGCATGGCGCGGCGCGCTGCCGCGACGCGAAGGCCGGGGCGCTCGTGCGCGGCGACCGTCGCGTGCACCATCAGGCACATCAGGGGGCCGAATGCCGCGCTGTCGGCGGCCGGGTCGCGGCTGGGCGAGAACCGGGTGGTGTAGAAGCCGGCCAGTCGCTGCATGGCGCCCGGGATCAAGCCCGGCAGCGCGAAGGCCGCGAGCCCCAAGGCCAGCGCGCTGGCGATGGAATCGGCGGCCCCGATCCAGGTCCGATGCTGCAGCGGCGGCTCGATCCAGACCAGCAGGCCCAGGGCTGCCACGATGGCAGCGGCGATGGCGCCGATCAGGGCGGGACCGGCGACGAAGGTCAAATAGAGTTGGGGGTGGCGCGCGACCTCCAACAGTTCGGAGCGGTCGGAGAACACGACGGGTTCGTGCAGCACGTCGCGCTTGGTCACGTCGGCCAGGCACAATCCCGCGGCCAGCGCGACGATGACGAGGGCGGAGACCTCCGGGCGCGCGCTCGCCAGCAGCATGAGCGCGAAGCCGGCCAGGACCGGGAACGCGTCGAGCGCGACGGCCAGCCAGTGCGTCGGTCGCGAGTGCCGGCGCAGGATGAACCACCAGGCCAGCAGGCAGGCGGCCACGCAGGCCAGCAGCATCATCGGCCGGGCACGATGTGGAAGCGCACGCCGCGCAGGATGCGGTCGCCGGCCCAGGCCGGGATGAGGTCGGCGGCCACCAGCCCGAGCGCGAGGATCGAGGGGAACACGATGCGCGGCTGGTTGCGGTCGAGGCCGCGGCGGATGCGGGCGACCATCTGCGGGAGCGTCTTCAGGAACGGCTTGTCGCCCTTGAACCGGTCCGTCATCGGGGTATCGAAGAAGCCGGGCACGACGACGCTGACGGCGATGCCGCTCGGCGCGAGGAAGGCGCGCAGCGCCTCCCCATAGGCGCGGATGCCGGCCTTGCTGGCGCTATAGGCCGGGCTGTACGGCAGGCCGCGCAGCCCGGCGACGGAGGACACCACCGCGAGCTGGCCGCGGCGGCGCGCCATCAGCCAGATC
>CAZZVQ010000250.1:0-3354 GCA_964657565.1 uncultured Acetobacteraceae bacterium | reverse complement strand
CAGGCCTTCAATCTACGCGCCACCGCCCGCACCACGTCGCGCAGCATCACCCGGCCGGGGCGCTACTTCGTGTCCGCGCTGGCGCTGGGCGCGGGTGGGGACGAACCGCCCGCCACCGTGCTGCTGCAGCGGACGGATCCCAAGGAGCCGGCGCGCATCGTGGCCTCGAACCTGCCGCGGCTGGCGCCGGGCGCGGCGTGGCACGGCCGCTTCAACCTGCGCGGCCCGACGGCGCTGCTGTTCCAGAACGCGGTGGGCGGGCCGGTGGCGCTGACCACCAGCGGGGTCCCGCTCGGCAGCGAGCCGGCGACGACCAGCCAGTTCGACGTGCCTGCCGACACCTACGTGGTGCGGCTGCGACCCGGCCCGGGCGCGCAGGGCGTGATCGACGTGACGGTCGGGCCGCCGGGCCCGCCCCCTCCCCTCGCCGCCCCGCTGCCGCCGGATCCGTCGATCCCGCTCGGCATCCAGGATGTCGGCCCCGGCCAGTCGCTGCAGCTCATGGCGCAGTCCAGCCCGGGTTCGCTGACCGGCCTGATCGCCCGGCCCGTCCCGGTGGCCCTGGCCGAGGGGCCGTTGTTCATCACGCAGGTGCCTGGCGCCGCACCCATCGCCGTGCCGGTCACCTTGGCCGCGGGCGGGTCGCTTTCCGCCCGCGAGCTAGGCGGGGCCGATGTCGCGGTGGCCGACGCGCGGGCCGGCGACGTCCATACCGTCACCCTGCCGGCCGCGGACCGGCCGCGGACCCTCGTCCTGGCCTGGCGCCGCGCGGTGGCGCAGCCGGACATCCCGGCCCCGCCGGCGGCGGCGAGCGTGCCGGTTCTGACGCCCGGGCAAGCGGTGCCGTTCGATCTGGCGCGCGGCGCGCAGCGCGGGTTCGCGCTCGAGGTGCCGCAGGGGGGGCTATACCGGGTCGAGACGCTGGGGCGGCTGCATGTGTCGGGCAGGCTGGCCAGCGCGTTCGTGCCGGAATTGGGCGCGGCCGAGGCGAACGGCACGGGCGAGAACATGCTGATCCAGAGCTGGCTGCGGGCCGGCCGCTACCGCGTCGACGTGACGGCGAGCGATTCGGCCGGGCATCTGGCGATCCGGGCGGAGCCGGCGCCGTTGGGCACGGGGGCGATGCTGGCGGCGGGCAGCTCTGTGCGGGCGACGATGGCGGCCGGGTCCGGCATGGCGTTTCCGGTGAGCGTGGCGGAGGACGGGCGGTATCGGCTCGACCTACTGTCGCTGGGGCAGCCGTTCACGGTGCGGCTGGACGATGCGGAGGGCTGGCCGGTCACGGTGCCGGGGCCGCAGACTTCGCAGGAGCTGACCCTGCGCAAGGGGACATACCGGCTGCTGGTGTCGCCGGAGGCGGTCGAGCGGCGCGTGGCGGCGCGGTTGGAGCGCGTCGAGCCGGCGGTGGCGATCACCGGACATGGGCCGCACACGCTGCCGTTCGGGGCGGCGCAGGCGGCGACGTGGCGGGAGCCGGCGGGGCGGGACGCGGCGCGGACCCCGGATGTGTGGAATTTCGGCCTGGCGGGGCCGGCGGCGACGACGCTGTCGTTGGCGGACGGGATGATCGGCGAGCTGCGGACCGGCGACCGGGTGGTGGCGCGGTTCACGCGGCGGTGGAGCGGGCGGCTGGAGGCGGGGGCGTATCGCGTGGAGGCGACCAGCCTGGGGCGCAACGATCGGCTGGACTACACGCTCGCGCTGACGGCCGACGAGATCCAGCCGGGCGAGACGCGGTCGGTGGCGCTGCCGGCGACGGTGCCGTTCGCGCTGGCGGAGGCGCGAGTCGTCACGCTGACGAGTTGGGGCACGACGCCGGTCAAGGCGGTGCTGCGGCGGGCGGACGGGAGCGAGGTGGTCCGCACGGGCGCGCGGGCGGACGATTGGAACGTGGCGCTGTCGCGGCCGCTGCCGGCGGGGGCGTATCGGCTGGAGCTGGTGGCAGCGGCGCCGCCGTCGGGGGCCCATGCGGTGCCGCAGGACCCGGGAACCGCGCCGGCCGCCTCGAGCGACGACGCGCCCAGTGACGACGATAGTAGTAAAGAGAAAGCGGATAAGAGCGACGCGGACGACCAGACCGCGCAATCCGCGCCGGTCAGGGCCAGCGCCGACGAGAGCCCGGCGTCCGCGGACGACGACGCGGCGGGACCGACGGTGGAGCTGCGGTTGGCGCTGCCGGAGGCGGGGGCGATCGTGACGCGGGCGGTCGAGGCGCCGGGGTCCGGCTCGCTGGTGGCGGCGACGGCGGCGAGCGATGGGGCGGCGGTGCTGACGCTGGAGCGGCAGGGGGCGGACGGGTGGTCGGTGGTGGCGCTGGACCAGGGGTCGGCGCCGGTCGTCGCGGCGCCGGCGGATGCGAGCGGGGCGGCGTGGCGGGTGCGGGCGTGGGCGGTGGATGGGGCCGATCCGGTGGTGGTGCGCACCGCGGTGGTGGATAGCGCGGCGGAGCCGGCGGGGCCGGTCGCGCTGCGGCGGGTGGAGGCGCTGGGGTTGTTCGTCGCGCATGTGCGTGCCGCGGCGGGACCGTTCGACGTGACGGGCGCGGCGTTGGCGGCGGGGTGGCCGGGTCATGCGGCGAGCGCGGTCGAGGGCGGGCAGGCGGTGGTGCAGGGGTCCGACCTGTGGCTGCTCGCGCGTGCCGAGGGAACGGCCACGGCGACGCCGATGCGGTTGGATGCGGTGCGGACCGTGACGGTGCCGGAGGGGGGCCGCGTGGCGCTGCCAGGGCTGGCGGCGGGGCCGGGGCGGGTGCGGGTGTGGCAGGCGGAGGCGGGGGCCGGGTCGCCGGTCTTCGTGGGCGCCGGGGCGCGGGCGGTGGCGGGCAACGGGGCGATCGCGGCGGCGGACGGCAGCGATCGTTCCCTCGGCGAGCCCCTGCACGTCGGCCCAAAAATACGAGACCACGGCGGCGAGGGCTGCGAGTTGCATGGCGGCAGAGAAGGCGGAGCCCGGATCCTGCCAGCCGAGCAGTGCCGGTACGATGCGCATGTGGGCCGTCGACGAGATCGGCAAAAGCTCCGTGATTCCCTGGATGATCCCGAGGAAACCGACCCTGAGATATCCGAGCCCGACGAATCCCGTGTCGAGCCCCGAAGTACAGGCATCCGTCATACAAACTCTCCCGCCGGCCGAATCGCCAAGGCCCAGCTACATCTCAGCTTCAATTTGCAAGATCAACGCGGGGGGAAGGGTCGCAGGATGAACTTTGCACATAAAAACGCCAGCCCGCAGGCCGGCGTCGCATACCGTTCGGAGCGGTCAGCTCAGTTGGGCTGAGCCGCGGGAGCCGGGGCCGGGACGATCTTCTTCTGCTCGCGCACCTGCTTGTTATAGAGGTGGCGGCGGTACATGCCG
>CAZZVQ010000249.1:0-3359 GCA_964657565.1 uncultured Acetobacteraceae bacterium | reverse complement strand
AGGCGTGGGCGAGCCTCGCGGGTGCGCCAGGGGTAGCGGTCTTGATCCGAGCCGTAGGCTCTGCGCGGATACGACAGATAGGCGTCAGGCAGTGGAATGAGGGGCTCCCGGCGGTGAAAAGCCCGTGCCGCCCGTGGCGAGACCGCGCCGGGCAATGTCCTGCAGCGCGCCTTCCCAGCAGTGGCTGCGGTAGAACTCCGCGATCTCGACCGCGGTCGCGAACCAGACGTCGTCGCGATGCGCGCAAATATGAGCGAGGGCGTCGGCGAAGGCGCCCAGCCGATGCGGCTGCGCGACCAGATACGCGTGCAGCGGTATGCACATCACGGTGCCGCTGGTCTCACCCTCGAGCAGCAGCTGGTCGAAATGACGGATGAGCACCTCGGTGTAGCGTGCCGGGCTCATGCCGAGCGCGCCGTAGGTGATCACGTCGTTGACCTCCAGGGAGTAGGGCATGGACAACAGCTTGCCCTGACGTGTCTTCAGCGGCTGCGGCTGATCGTCCTGGAACAGATCGCAGGTATACCAGAAGTCGTATTCGGCGATGAGGTCGAGCGTGCGTTCGGTATGGGTCAGGGCCGGCGCGAGATAACCGCGGATGCGTTGACCGGTGGCGGCCTGAATGGAGCGGATCGAGTCCTCGATGACTGCACGCTCCTGCGCCTCGTCCATCCCGTACGTGTAGCGCGTGTTGTAGATGCCGTGGGAGAAGAATTCCCAGCGCCGCGCGACGCACGCTTCGATGATTTCCGGATGGTGGTCGAGCAATGCGGTCGACAACGAGATCGAACCGCGCAACGAATGCTCGTCCATCAATTCCATCAACCGCCAATGCCCCACGCGATTGCCCCAATCCCGCTGTGAGTAACCGGTGACGTCGGGCGCGGGCCGCGGCCACCCGGGGCGGGCCGGGTTGACGGGCGGATCGTACTCGTACACCTCGATGTTCGGCGCGATCCAGAAGGCGAGCTTCTTGTCGCCCGGCCAGACGATCTTCGGACGATCGACGTACGGCCAGTAGTCATACAGGTTGGGTGTTTCGTGCATGGCCTACTCGGCGCCCTCTATCCGCGGATCGTAGCATTGCGCATCGGCCACCGCGGCGGCGAGCCCCACGCGTTGGTTCACTCCGGCAAGGTCGGTCATCCGCCCGCGCATGCCGTGCGAGCTGCCGTCGCTCTTGAACGTCGTCAGCAGCGCCTCGACGGCGGGAATGACCGCACGGACGAGGGCGCCGGGCGCGATGACCAGCTTGAAGCCGATGTCGGAAAGCTGCTCGCGGGTCAGCAGCGGGGTGTGGCCGCCTTCCACCATGTTGGCGAGCAGGGGCACGCGGCCGTCGAAGGCGTGCACCACCGCGCGCAGGTCCGCCTCCGTACGGGGGGCTTCGATGAACAGCACGTCGGCGCCCGCCTCGAGGTAGGCATGACCTCGCTCGAGCGCCGCCGCCAGACCCTCGATGGCGGCCGCATCGGTCCTGGCCACGATCAACGTGTCGGCCTGCTGACGAGCATCCACGGCCGCGCGCAGCTTGCCGGCCATTTCCGCCATGGGAATGACGGCTTTGCCGGCGAGATGCCCGCAACGTTTCGGGAAGGTCTGGTCCTCCAGCTGGATGGCGTCGGCGCCCGCCCGTTCGAGGCGGCGTACCGTCCGCTGTACGTTGAGCGCGTTGCCGAAGCCGGTGTCCGCATCGACGATGAGCGGCAGCGCCACCCGCTCGCGCACCCGCGTCACCACGTCGGCCAGATGCTCCATGCTCACCAGGCCCAGATCCGGGCGGCCGAGCTGGGTGTAGGCGATCGAGGCGCCCGACAGATACGCCGCTTTGAAGCCTGCCTGTTCGACCAGCAGCGCGGTCAGCGCATCGTAGATGCCGGGCGCCAGCACCGCCGTCGGTTGGCGAAGCCGGGCCTTGAGGGAGAGGGTCATGAGGCGGCCTCCGCGAAACGACGTTTGAGATGAGGGACCAGTCCGCCGTCCTCGATCATGGCGAGCAGCCGGGCGGGCAGCGGCGCGACCTCGTAGGTCTTGCCGGACGTAGTGTTGACCACGCGCCCGCGCGCCACGTCCACCTCGAGCAGATCGCCGGCGGCGATCTCGTGCGCCTGCGGGAAGACGATCACCGGCAGACCCACGTTCAAGGCATTGCGAAAGAAGATGCGTGCGAAAGAGCTTGCGAGCACCGCACCGACGCCCAGGAACTTCAACGCCTCCGCGGCCTGCTCCCGCGAGGAACCGATGCCGAAGGCGTTGCCCGCCACCACGATATCGCCGGGCCGCACGGTCACGGCAAAGGTGGGATCGACGGCCTCGAGGCACGCCACCGCGAGTTCCGCGAGAGGACGCTTCATGACGCGGCCGGGCGCGAGCGTGTCCGTGTCGATACGATCGCCGAACACGAAGGCACGGCCCATCAGGCGCCCTGCGCCGCGCCGCGCCGGCGGCTCGGGTCGATGCGTTCGTCGAGCAGCGGGCGGGGGTCGACGATGTGGCCGTCGAGCGCAGCCGCGGCGACCGCGTAGGGCGACGCCAGATACACCGAAGAGCCGGGGTGGCCCATGCGGCCGCGGAAGTTACGGTTGGTGGTCGAGATGCAGACCTCGTTCTCGGCGAGTACGCCGCCGCCGTAGCCCGCGCAGGCCCCGCACCCCGACGCGAGCAGGGTGGCGCCCGCGTCGAGCAGCACGCCGAGCGTGCCTTCGGCCGCGGCGCGGCGGGTGATGTGCGACGAGGCGGGCGCGACGACCAGGCGCACGCCGGAGGCGATGCGCCGTCCGCGCAGGATCTCGGCGGCCATGCGCAGATCCTCGAGCTTGGCGCCCACGCACGCACCGATATACGCAAGGTCGATGGGCACGCCGGCATGGTCCGCCACCGGGCCGCTGTTCTGCGGCGAATGCGGAGCGGCGATCTGTGGGGTGATCATCGTCGCATCGATGCGCAACAGCCGGTCGAAGACGGCGTCGGCATCGGAGGCGAGCGCCCGCGCTGCGGCGGAGTCCTCGACGGGGTGGCCGACGTCCTCCAGGTACGCAAACGTTGTGGAATCGGGTGCTATCAGCGCCGTATCGGCGCCCAACTCTGCCGACATGTTGCAAAGGACCATGCGCTCCCCCATGCCCAGGGCGGCCACCGCGGAGCCTGCGAATTCCACCACCCGGGAGGCGTTATCCATGCCGAGTTCGCGGGTCAGGAGGAGCATCACGTCCTTGGCGGTCACGCCGCGCGCGAGACGTCCCGACAGCTCCAGCCGCAGCGTCGCGGGCACCAGGATCCAGGTCTCGCCGGTGGCGAGCATGGCGGCGATGTCGGTGGCGCCATACCCCGCGGCGAAGGCACCAAACGCGCCGGCGGTG
>CAZZVQ010000248.1:0-3366 GCA_964657565.1 uncultured Acetobacteraceae bacterium | reverse complement strand
CGTAGCCCGTCCACCTCGAGCATTACGTGTTGCACCGGTCGACCCAGAATTCGATACCGGGGGAATGCCCAATCCGCTTCCCTACGGCGCCGACACGCTGGTCATCCCCTTCACCATCGTGCCCGCCGCCGCCCCGCCGCGCCCCGAACCGCTGCCGCCCCAGCCGCAACCGACGCCCCGCCGCGAGTAACCGCATCACAGCCCTTTCCGGGGATCGAACGCGTCGCGCACGGCCTCGCCGATGAAGATCAGCAGCGTCAGCAGCCCGCCCAGCACCACGAACCCGGTCGCCGCCAGCCACGGCGCCTGCAGATTGTTCTTCCCTTGGCTCACCAACTCGCCCAGCGACGGCGACCCTGGCGGCAGGCCGAACCCCAAGAAGTCCAGGCTCGCGAGCACCGTCACCGAGCCCGACAGCGTGAACGGCAGGAAGCTCAGCACCGCCACCAGCGCGTTCGGCAGGATGTGCCGCGCCATGATCGCCCCGTCCCGCACCCCCAGCGCCCGCGCCGCCCGCACGTAGTCGAGGTTGCGCCCGCGCAGGAACTCCGCCCGCACCACCCCGGTCAGGTTCATCCACGAGAACACCAGCAGGAACAGCAGCAACACCCAGAACCCGGGCGTCACGATGCTGCCCAGAATGATGAGCATGTAGAGCTGCGGCATGCCCGACCAGATCTCGATGAAGCGCTGGGTCAATAAGTCGACCAACCCGCCGTAGAACCCCTGCACCGCCCCGGCCGCGATGCCCACGATCGAGGACACCAGCGTCAGCGAGAAGCCGAACAGCACCGAGATCCTGATCCCGTAGATGACACGCGCCAGCACGTCGCGCGCCTGGTCGTCGGTCCCGAGCGGGTTGCGCCAGGAGGGCGGGGCAGGGGCCGGCACCGCGAGGTCCTTGACGACGCTGCCATAGCTGAAGCGGATCGGCGGCCAGAGCATCCAGCCATGCGCCGCGATCCGTTCCTGCAGCGACGGATCGCTGAAATCCGCCTCGGTCGGCAGCAGGTCGTCGCCGAACGAATCCTCGCTGTAGTCGTGCAGCACCGGGACGAACAGGTGCCCGTCATACTCGACCAGCAGCGGCCGGTCGTTGGCGATGAATTCGGCGAACAGGCAGACCAGGAAGATGACGGCGAAGAGGAGCAGCGACCAATAGCCGCGGCGGTGTGCCCGGAAGATGGCCAGCCGGCGCCGGGTCAACGGAGTCATCCGCGCGACTCGAAGTCGATCCGCGGGTCCACCACGGTATAGAGCAGGTCGCCGACCACCTGCAGCACCAGGCTCAGCAGCGTAAACATATAGAGCGTGCCGAACATCACCGGGTAATCCCGCCGGATCGCGCTCTCGAATCCCAGCAGCCCGAGCCCGTCGAGCGAGAACACGATCTCGACCAGCAGCGCCGAGCTGAACAGGATGCCGATGAACGCCGCCGGGAACCCGGCCACGATCAACAGCATCGCGTTGCGGAACACGTGGCCGTACAGCACCCGCTGCTCGCCCGCCCCCTTGGCCCGGGCCGTCAGCACGTATTGCTTGCGGATTTCCTCCAGGAAGCAGTTCTTCGTCAGGATCGTCAGCCCGGCGAACCCGCTCGCCACCAGCGCCACCGTCGGCAGCACCATGTGCCAGGCGTAATCGGCCACGCGCTGCGGCCACGGCCACGAGGCCGACCCGCTGCTGACCAGCCCGCGCAACGGGAACCACTGCACGAAGCTGCCGCCGGCGAACAGCACGACCAGCATGATCGCGAACAGGAACCCGGGGATCGCATACGCCACCAGCACCGCCGCCGAACTCGCGACGTCGAACCGCGTCCCGTCGCGCACCGCCTTCTGGATGCCGAGCGGGATGCTGATGAGATAGACCAGCAGCGTCGACCACAGGCCGAGCGAGATGCTGACCGGCATCTTCTGCAGCACTAGGTGGATCACCGTGTCGTCGCGGAAGAACGAGCGGCCGAAATCGAAGCGCAGGTAGCTGCCGACCATATCGAGGAAGCGCTCGCCGGCCGGCTTGTCGAAGCCGAACTGCTTCTTGATCTCCTCGATCTGCCTGGCGTCGAGCCCCTTGCCGCCACGATACGCCCCGCTGTCGCTCTGCGATCCGGTGATCCGCCCAGTGCCACCGGGGTCCGCCCCCGCGCCGCCGCGCGCCTCGGCCACCGCCTGCTCGACCGGGCCGCCGGGCGCGAACTGCACGATGGCGAAATTGATCGCGATGATCCCGAACAGCGTCGGCACCAGCAATAACAGCCGACGCAGCAGATAGAAGCCCACCCTCTCGCATCTCCACCGCTCGCCCCTCTGCTTACGTGGAGGACGACGCGGTCACAAGTTCAGGATTGACCGGCAACTTAGGAAAATATACCGATCTGCCTCCATGGAGGAGCGCGGCGTCCTTGACCTGTTCAGCGGTATCGGCGGCTTCAGCCTCGGCCTTCACTGGGCAGGTTTTCGAACGCTCGCCTTCTGCGAATCCGACGAGTTCTGCCAGCGACTGCTGGCGCGGCACTGGCCCGGCGTGCCGATCTATCCCGACATCCGCGCGCTCGACGGCGATCGGCTGCAGCAAGACGGGATCGCGCCGTTCCTCGTGTGCGGCGGCTTCCCGTGCCAGGACATCAGCCTTGCCGGACATGGCGCCGGTCTCGACGGCCCCCGCAGCGGGCTGTGGACGGAGATGGCCCGGGTCGTCGGCGCCTGCCGACCGCGTTGGATCATCGTTGAGAACGTTCCTAGCTTGCGAACTCGCGGCGCGGACCGGGTCATCGGCGACCTGGCGGCGCTCGACTACGCCAGCTGGGCATTCGTGGTGGGTGCTGTCCATGCCGGCGCCCCGCACCGGCGCAACCGGCTCTTCCTGCTCGCGCGCGACATCTCTGCCCACCCCGCTCGCGCGAGACTGGCGGTGCGGCAGCGCTTCACAACGCGCCGCGCGAAGCTCCTGCCAGCTGAACGATTTGGTGGGTGGCTTGCTGAACCCTGCGTTCGTCGAGTGGATGATGGGTTTCCCGGCCGGGTGGACCGCGTGAGGTCGCTCGGCAACGCCGTCGTGCCGGCCGTCGCCGCCGCGTTCGGCCGCTCGATCAACGTCATCGAGGATTTGGCATGACCGAGCCCGTGCGCGTGCTCCCCGTGCGCGTTTTGATCGTCGAGGACGAGGCGCTCGTCGCGCTGACCCTCGAGGACGTGCTGACCGAAGCCGGCTACGCCGTGTGCGGCATCGCCGACCGGCCGGCGCAGGCGCTCGAGATCGCCCGCGTGCTCGAGCCCGACATCGCCGTCATCGATGTTCGTCTCGCCGGCGGCGGCGACGGCATCGCCCTGGCCGCGCAGCTGGCCGCCTGCATGCCGATCCTGA
>CAZZVQ010000247.1:0-3432 GCA_964657565.1 uncultured Acetobacteraceae bacterium | reverse complement strand
ATAGACCGGCGGCGTGTAGCTCGGCGGAGCCGAGGCCTGTTGCGCGTACGCCGCCCCCCCATTCTGCGCCCGCATCGCCCGCAGCACCGCAGCCCCCACCGTCCCCGGCGCCGTCGCTTCGCTGCTGACGGCCTCCGGCTGCGGGTGTGGCTGCCGCGCCCGCACCGCCCCCGGCTCGGCCGCCCCCGGCACCGATCCGGCCGTCGCCACCACCACCGGCTTCTCCCCGTGACGCCCCGCCGGCTTGGCCTCGGCGACCGCCCCCGGCTTGGTGTCAGTCTTGGTGTCAGGCTTCGGCTTCGGGTCGGCGGCCGCAACCTCCCGCGGCTTGGCCGCAACCGCCGGCACCGCCGGTGCCGCGACCGCGACCGCACCGGCCGCCGGCGCCACTGGCGCCACCGCCGGCGGCGCCGCTTGCGCGACCGGCACCTCGTCCGGCTCCGCCTCCACCGGCAGCCGCTCATGGGTGTTCGCCATCGGCGCCGGCAGCCGCCCGGCCAGATCGGTCAGCCCCACGAACTGCGTCGGCTTCAGCGTCTGCAGCGACGTGTGCGCCCGCGCCAACTCCGCCAGCCGGTCCGGCTCGTTCAACAGCGCCCACTCCGCCCGCAACATCCCGGTCCGGTCCCGCGTGGCCTCGGTCTGCTTGATGGTGCGGCCGATCTCGCGGTCCAGCACCTGCGCCTGGTGCTTGCTCTGATACAGATACAGCCCGGCGCCGAACGCACAGAGCATGCAGATGAGCGTGAACGGCCGCATCAAGGCGCCATCTCCTTCTCTTGATCCAGCGGTGAGGCAAGCCGCGCCAACGCGCGAAGGCGCGCGCTGCGGGCCCGCGGATTGGCCCGCGTCTCGCTCGCATCGGGCCGCTCGGCGCGGCCGGTGAGCAGTTCGAACGCCGCCGCGCCGCGCACGGCGAGCCCGGCCGGGTCGTGCCGCGACGGGCCCGGCGTGCGCCCCGCGGCCTCTTGCATGAAGCGTTTGACCAGCCGGTCCTCGAGCGAATGGAACGACACCACCACCAGCCGCCCGCCGGGCGCCAGCAACGTCACCGCCGCCTCCAGCCCGCGCACGATCTCGCCCAGCTCGTCGTTCACCCGGATTCGCAGCGCCTGGAACGAGCGCGTGGCCGGGTCGATCCCCGACCGGTCCGTCGGCACGACCCGGCGGATGATCTCCGCCAATTGCAGCGTGGTCGTGATCGGCGCCTCCTTCCGGGCCGCGACAATGGCCTTGGCGATACGTCTCGACAGTCGTTCCTCGCCGAGCTGATACAACGTATCCGCGAGTTCGGATTCGCCTAGAGCGTTAACCAGCTCCGCCGCCGTCGGCCCGCTCGCCGCCATCCGCATATCCAGCGGTCCATCCCTGCGGAAGCTGAACCCGCGCTCGGCGTCGTCGATCTGGAACGACGAAACGCCCAGGTCGAGCACGATCCCGTCCAACGCCGCGACCCCGCGCTCCGCCAGCAACCCGACCATCTCCCCGAAGCACCCCTGCAGCAGCTGCAACCGCCCCGGGAACCGCGCCGCCAGCGCCGCGCCGCGCTCGATCGCCGCCGGATCCCGGTCGATCGCCCACACGGTGCAATCCGCCGCATCCAGGATCGCGCGCGCATACCCGCCCCCGCCGAACGTCCCGTCCAGCACCCTCTCGCCGGCCCGCGGCGCCAGATGCTGCAACACCTCCCGCAGCATCACCGGTGCATGATGCAGCGCGCTCATGAGCCCAACGCCCAAAGCTCACGCCGTTCTGGAACCCTCTCCCCCCGGGAGAGGGCAGGGTGAGGGCCCTTCAGCCACACGCCGACCATCCCGCTCATGACCCCACCGCCGGCACCGTCAGCCGACGCGTCGCCGTACCCTGCCGCGCCGCCGCCTTGCGCTGCAGCGCCGCGGACGGCTCCCAGATCTGGAACCGGGGACCAAGCCCCATGAAGGCGACCGACTCAATCAAACCAGCGTGTTGCACCAGCGAATCGGGAACGACGATCCGTCCCTCTTTGTCTGGTTCCACAGGCCAGGCATCCGCGTAAAGGGTTGTTGCGAGGTCGTCCTGATCCTCGTTGAACAGATCGATCTTGTCGAACCCCGCCGCCAGCCCCTCGAACCGCGACGCCGGCCACGCATCGATGCACGGCAGCGTATGCGACGGCCGCAGGATTAGCGACGCCACCCCCTCCACCGCATACGAACGCAGCGCAGCACGGAACGCCGCCGGAACCGACATGCGGCCCTTGGCATCGAAGCGCGATTGATGCGTGCCCATGAACTGAATTGGCTCGTCCGATCCCAACCCCGCGGTGCATCCGTGGGATAACTTGGGATACCATGGGACGGCATGGGCCGTCCAATGGAAAGCCAGCGTCGCTCCCGATTGCGTGAGCTAAATCACTGTGCCGAATCAGTCACTTAGCACGCGTCCATGAGACGAAGCACGCAGATCGAGCGCTTTCTCTTTTTGTTCTAGCTGTGGATAGATTTGGGGATACAGGAAATGCCAGACGGCCTGTAAGCCGGGTTCTGTCCGCCTCCCGAAAGAGGCGGGGCGACCATTCCTCTGCGACGCGCGTTACCGCACGCCTGACGCGACCAACCCGGGGAACGAGGCGGAAATGCCCCTGCGTCACGTGGCCGAAACCACGCCGCCGGCCCCCCCTATTCGGTCTTGCTCCCGGTGGGGTTTACCCTGCCACCCCTGTTGCCAGGGGTGCGGTGCGCTCTTACCGCACCGTTTCACCCTTACCGGCGGCACCCTCGCGGGTGATACGCCGGCGGTTTGTTTTCTGTGGCACTTTCCCTAGGGTCGCCCCCGCCGGCCGTTAGCCGGCACCGTATTCCCGTGGAGCCCGGACTTTCCTCCACCCCCATCCTGAGAGCAGCGGCCGCCCAGCCGTCTGGCGACCCGGGGTGTGACCGCCTTACCGCGACCAGTCAAGCCTCGTAGGGTGGGCTTCAGCCCACCATTCACGCCGATCGCTCGAACGCCCCCAGCACATCCGCCAACCGGCACCGCGTCCCATGATCCGCCACCCCATCCACGAGCCCCGGCCGCCACCGCCGCTGAAACGCCGTCACCGTCGTCGCCAGATCCGGCACCGGATACCCGATCTCTCGCAACGCCGCGCCCACATCCGCCACCGGCGCATCCCCGAACCCCGGCCAAACCCCGATCCCCTGCCGCGCCAGCCCGGCCCAATCGAACAATTCCCCCGGATCCTGCTTCCGATCCGGCGCGACATCGCTATGCCCCACCACATTGCATGCCGGAATCGGATGCCGCCCCAAAATGCCGATGCACAATCCCGCCACCGCCGCCATCTGCACCGCCGGAAACGCCCGATACCCCCACTCATGTCCCGGATTGACGATCTCGATTCCGATCGACCGCCCGTTCAGCCCCTCATGCCCCCGCCAGCACGACACCCCCGCA
>CAZZVQ010000246.1:0-3601 GCA_964657565.1 uncultured Acetobacteraceae bacterium | reverse complement strand
GCGTTCTTCGACACGGTCGCGGTAGATGGGCCGGGTTGTGCGGCGCTGCTGGAGCGGGCGGTGGCGGCCGGGTTCAATTTGCGGGCGCTGCCGGATGGCGGGGTGGCGGTCTCGCTGGACGAGACGGTGACGCGGGAGGAGTTGGGGCGGCTGGCCGCGGTGTTCGGCGGGACGCTGGAGCAGACGCGCGGGGCATTGCCGGTGGCGCTGCTGCGGACCTCGCCGATCCTGACCGAGGCGGTGTTCCGGGCGCATCACGCAGAGCACGCGATGCTGCGCTACCTGAAGCGGCTGGAGGACAAGGACGTCGCGCTGAACCGGAGCATGATCCCGCTGGGGTCGTGCACGATGAAGCTGAACGCGACGGCGGAGATGATCCCGATCACGCTGCCGGGGTTCGCCGACGCGCATCCGTTCGCGCCGGTGGGGCAGACGCGGGGCTATGCGGTGCTGACGGAGCGGCTGTCGGCGTGGCTGTGCGGCATCACCGGGTTCGCGGCGGTGTCGCTGCAGCCGAACGCGGGGAGCCAGGGGGAGTACGCCGGGCTGCTGGCGATCCGGGCGTATCATGCGTCGCGGGGCGAGGGGCATCGGGATTTGTGCCTGATCCCGAGCAGCGCGCATGGGACGAACCCGGCGAGCGCGGTGATGGCGGGGTACCGGGTGGTGGTGGTCGGGTGCGACCGGGCGGGCAATATCGACATGGCCGACCTGGAGGCGAAGGCGGAGCAGCACAAGGAGAAGCTCGCCGCGCTGATGGTGACGTATCCGAGCACGCATGGGGTGTTCGAGGACGGGATAAGGGCGATGTGCGCGGCGATCCATGACCGGGGCGGCCAGGTGTATATGGATGGGGCGAATATGAACGCGCAGGTCGGGCTAACCAGCCCGGCGCGGATCGGGGCGGATGTGTGCCACCTCAACCTGCACAAGACGTTCTGCATCCCGCATGGCGGCGGTGGGCCGGGCGTGGGGCCGATCGGGGTGGCAGCACATCTGGCGCCGCATCTGCCGAACCATCCGGCGCGGGACGACGCGGGGCCGGCGAGCGGGTTCGGGCCGGTGGCGGCGGCGCCGTTCGGCAGCGCGGGAATCCTGCCGATCTCGTATGCCTACATCCGGATGATGGGGCCGGCCGGGCTGAAGCGGGCGACGCAGGTGGCGATCCTGAACGCCAACTACATCGCGGCGCGGCTGCGGGAGCATTTCCCGATCCTGTATACGGATGCGGCCGGGCTGGTGGCGCATGAGTGCATCCTGGATTGCCGTGGGTTCCAGGCCGAGGCCGGCATCGGGGTCGAGGACATCGCCAAGCGGCTGCAGGATTTCGGGTTCCATGCGCCGACGATGAGCTGGCCGGTGGCCGGCACGCTGATGGTGGAGCCGACGGAGAGCGAGGGGCAGGCGGAGATCGACCGGTTCTGCGACGCGATGATCGCGATCCGCGAGGAGATCGCGGCGATCGGGGCGGGACGGCTGGACCGGGCGGACAATCCGCTGAAGAACGCGCCGCATACGCTGGCCGAAGTGGCGGGTAGCGACTGGGCGCATCCGTATAGAAGGGAGGCGGCGGCGTTCCCGCTGGCGTGGGTGCGGGGAGCGAAGTATTGGCCGCCGGTCAAGCGGGTGGACAATGTGTATGGCGACCGGAACCTGCACTGCACCTGCGCGCCGCTGGAGAGCTACGCCCAAGCGGCCGAATGAGGCTGTTGGCCGCCGCGCGCGTGGCGTTTGCGGCGGCTCTGCTCGCCTCGTGCGCGCCGGCGCCGCTGGTGATGGGGGTGGTCGACCCCGAGCGGGTGAGCGCCGGGCCGGCGGCGGAGTCGGCGCAGAACTGCACGCTGCGGCGGCGGGCGAGCCTGCCGGTGACGATGGCCGGGGTGCCGCTGGTGACGGCTATCATCAACGGGCAGCCGGCGCGGATGATCCTGGACACGGGGGCGGAGAGCTCGATCATCGGGGTGGCGGCGGCCAAGCGGCTGGGGGTGACGAACAAGTATGATTTCGCGCGCTCGATGCGCGGGATCAGCCAGGAGATGCGGACCGGGGATGCGCGGCTGGAGAGCATGAGCCTGGGCGAGGCAACGCTGAGCTATCCGCGGGTGCTGGTCGGGCCGGTGGCGCTGATGATGGGCGGGCTGGAGGCGGACGGGCTGTTGGGGGCGTCGCTGCTGGCGGATTTCGACCTCGATCTGGATTTGCCGAACCGGCGGCTGGATTTATACGAACGGACGGAGTGTCCGGGGTTGCGGCCGCCTTGGGACGGGCGGGTGACGGCGTTGGAGACGACACGGTCGCTGAGCGCGCACCCGTTCTTTCCGGTGGTGGTCAATGGGCGGACGCTGAGCGCGTCGCTGGATTCAGGGGCACAGCGGACGGTGATCGCGGCGGCGGCGGCACAGCGCGCGGGGATCAGCGCGGCGACGCGGGTGCCGGGGAGCGAGGTGCGGGCGCGGGGCGCGGCGGGGGAGATCCTGCCGGCGGAGCTGCATGTGTTGCGAGACATGCGGGTGGGGGACGTGGCGGTGCGGACGCCGGTGCTGGTGACGGCGCTGAGCTTGCCGAACGATATCGATGCGCTGTTGGGGGCGGATTTCTTGCAGGCGCACCAGGTTTGGTTGTCGTACGGGTCGCGGCGGTTGTTTATTCAGTAGGTCGGCGTTTAGGCCACGCGTAGTTTTGGCATCGGGACTTCCTGCCCAAGCCGCTTGGCCTCATCGATCCATTCCGAGATCGCGTCGGCAGCGTTTCGGGCAGCCTCTTCACGAGTTTCCCCGTCCGACATGCATCCGGGCAGGTCGGGGACCAAAGCGACGAACCCGCCACCATCCACCGCAGGATTGGGCTGGATCACCACAGCGTAGTCGCTTTCAACCATCGTTGCCTCCAACCGCTTCGATCAGGCGCACCAGTTTACGTATATAGACCGGCTTTATGGGCCGGCGAGCCGGTATCGTGAGGATATCCCGGCTAGCGGGGTGCGAGAGTTTGTAATGCGAGCCGCCGCCAGCCGGTGGCGAGCACCGTAATCCATTCTCGCGACATACAAGTTCAACGTCCCGGATCGTCCAGTCCGCTGCCGGGTTCCGCTGCATGCGCGCGAGGGTGTCTGCCATCAGCTTCGCTTCGGATGGTCGGTTCGTTTAGAAGATCGGCGCGTCAAACAGACGCATGACGGCCGGGCCCACGAAGAGTTGGGGTTGGGAGGGGAGATCGACGCGGAGCTGGCGCTCGCGGGCGGTGACGGTGGCGCGGGTGGCAGTGACGATGGCGCGGAGGCTGGTGCGCGGGGCGTGGAGCGCGTGCAGGAGGGCGTCGCCGAAGACGGTGTGTTCGGCGCCGGCCTGGCAGCCGAATGAGGTGCGGTCGGGGCGGGCGGCGGCGAAGATGATGCGGTGAGGGGCTTGCAGCGGCGGGATGAAGGAGCCGGAGAAGCAGGCCGAGAGGATCAGGACGGTGTCGCGGTCGCGGAGGGGCGCGAGCCAGGCGCGGAGGTCGGCGGGCTCGATGGGCTCGCGTTCTTCGCCGTCGGCGCTGCGGCCGAGCAGGCCGGGGGCGCCGTGGGTGCTGATGTAGATGAGGACGAGGTCGTCGGGGCCGG
>CAZZVQ010000245.1:0-3626 GCA_964657565.1 uncultured Acetobacteraceae bacterium | reverse complement strand
GGCGAGCACCACCGCCAGCACGACCGACACGACACGCGGCAATACCCGGCGGAACAGGTCCGACAGCGGCGCGAGCACGAACGAGAGCAGGATGGCCAGCGTGATCGGGAGCAGCACTTCGCGGCCGAAATACAGCGCCACGACGATCACGACGCCACCCTGCAACGTGAAGGCGTGGGCCGCCGTGCGCCGCTCCGGTGGAGCGGCTTTGACCGGTTCCATGTCGATCTCCCAAAACCAGTCGGCGTGAACCGCCGGGGGGCGACCCGGCGGTGACGAGGTTACGCGATCGGGTGCCCGCCCCTCAGCGGTTGATCAGACGCGCGAACAGGAAGCCGAGCGTCGCCGCGCTGAGCAGGGCGATGACCGGCTTGTCCTGCACGAACTCTTCCAGCTGGTCCGCCAACGTCGACGCGCCGTCGCCGAGCGCGTCCTTGGCCGAACCGTATGCGTTTTGCACGCGACCGCTCACCTGGTCGGCCTTGCCTTCAGTTTGCAGGCTGGCGTCGCCCACCAGGCTGCCGACGGCATCCTTGATCTTACCGCCCATCGTGGCGGCGGCTCCGTCGATCCTGTTCTCGTCCATGGTAGTCTCCCAGGCCGACGACACGTCGGCTTGGGAAGCTAACTACGCATTGTGCCGACAGTTGCGGTCCGGGGTGCCGGACCGCCGCCGGTCAGCCTTCCTTCGGCGCGTAGGCCACGCACCAGCCCTTGGGATTGATGTTCCCCGCCACGATGTTGCAGCCGTTGGGCGCGACCCAGTTGACGCATTTGTCGCACTCGGCGCCGTCCTTCGGCCCGTCCTGATACTGCACGGTTTCCTTCGGGACCTTCTGGTCTTGCGCCAGCGACCCCTTCGGCGCCACCACGAGCGCCGCGGCACCAAGCCCAAACCCTGCAAACGTCCGTAGGGCCGCGCGCCTGTCCTTGTTCGTCATCCACTTCTCTCCCTGGTTCGGCGTCTCAGGCGTGTAAACAGAGAAGATGCTCGTTGGTTCCCGTCAGGCAGCCCGGCGCAAGCTCAATTGCGACCAGACCGCCGACAGCGCTTCGACCAGCAACGCGATATCCTCCTTCGTATGCATCGGCGTCGGGGTGAAGCGCAGCCGCTCCGTCCCGCGTGGCACCGTCGGGTAGTTGATCGGCTGCACGTAGATGCCGTACCGGTCGAGCAGGACGTCGCTGGCCTGCTTGCACAGCACGGGGTCACCGACCATGACGGGCACGATGTGGCTCGGATTGTCCTGGTGCGGCACGCCGGCCGCGTCCAGCCCGGCCCGCAGCAGGGCGACGTTGCGCTGCTGCCCCTCACGCTCGACCGAACTCTCCTTCAGATGCCGGATCGCCGCCCGGGCTCCGGCCGCCACGGCGGGGGGCACGGCGGTGGTGAAGATGAACCCGGACGCGTAGCTGCGCACGAAGTCGCACAGCGCGGCCGACCCGGCGATGTAGCCGCCGACCACGCCATAGCCCTTGGCCAGCGTGCCCTCGATCAGGGTGATCCGGTGCGCCAGTCCCTCGCGCTCGGCGATGCCGCCGCCGCGCTTGCCGTAGAGGCCCACGGCATGGACCTCGTCGAGATAGGTCATCGCGCCGTGCTTCTCGGCGACGTCGCAGATCTCGGCGATGGGGGCGATGTCGCCGTCCATGGAGTAGACGCTCTCGAAGGCGACGATCTTGGGCGAGGCCGGGTCGAGTTGGGCGAGCTTGCGGTCGAGATCGGCGGGGTCGTTGTGGTTCCAGACGACGATCTTGGCGCGGCTGTGCCGCATGCCTTCGATCATGGAGGCGTGGTTCCAGGCGTCGGACAGGATCGTGCAGTCCGGCAGCCGGCTGCCGAGCGTGGACAGCGCCGCCCAGTTGGCCATGTAGCCGGAGTTGAACAGCAACGCGGCGTCCTTGCCGTGCAGGTCGGCCAGCTCTTCCTCGAGCAGCACGTGATAATGGTTCGTCCCGGCGATGTTGCGGGTGCCGCCGGCGCCGGCGCCGCAGCGCTCGAGCGCCTCGTGCATCGCGCCGAGCACGGTCGGGTGCTGGCCCATGCCGAGATAGTCGTTCGAGCACCAGACCGTCACTTCGGAGCGGTCACGGTCGCGGGTGTGCGTGGCGCGGGGGAATTGCCCGGCCTTGCGCTGCAGGTCCGCGAAGACGCGGTAGTTGCCCTCTCGGCGGAGGCCGTCGAGTTCCCGACGGAAGAAGGATTCGTAATTCATTTGCTACTCCCGCTCAGGTAATCCCACTGCCGCGCCGGCACTGTTCTAGGAACCCGGCGCACTGGATGCCGTAGATTCAGCACCCAGCTCCACAGACGCTCGAACGGCAGCGGCAGCACGAGCATCCAATGCTCCAGCACGGCCAAGGCCAACATCGTGACGAGAAACGTATAACCGGCCGCCTGGCTCGGACTGATCCCCGGATGTCCGATCCGCAAGGCCAGCGCGACCGTGACCGCGGTCCCGGCCGTGATCGATACCGGCATCAAGGCGTTCATCGGCCGCTTGGCCATGTAGGTCATCAGATACTGCAGGTGCGTCGGCACGAACCGCTCGCCGAGATTGCGTACCCCGAGGAACACGTTGAGCTTCGCGCTCTGCCGCATGATCCACAGCACCATGAAGGTCCAGGTGCCGGTCTGATTGGGTTCGCCCCACGTTGCGACCACGATCACCACCGCCGTCGCGATGATGGCCAGCTCGTGGTAGAGGCAGGCCGCCACGCCGTCGGCAAAGCGCTGACCCACCGTCGCCCCCATCCGCGCGCCGGTGCGTCGCGGGCCGGTGACGAAGCCCATGAAGAAGCTCATCTCCTGCCAGCCCCAGGCTAGCACGGCATAGGTGAAGGCCGCGTAAACGCCCGCTATCGATGTGTCGTGCGCGCTGGCGGCCACCCGCCAGAGCGACACCGCAAACAGGACGGTCCCCGCCGCCATGCTCCAGCGGAAGGTCCGCCGGGGCAGGTTGTCGAGCAGGATGATGACTGCCGTGCTGAACCACCAGACGAACAAGGCATATCCGGCGGCGGCGAGGTCGACAGCCATCGCCCGATTACCAGGCCGGGACCATGCGGACTTCGGGACGCATCACGTTGTGCTTGACCGGGATGAAGAACATTCGCACGAACGTCGCCGCGGCGCCGAGCGTCAGCCCAAGGTCTTTGATCTTGCCCATGATGCCGCCCTGCGCGCGCGCCGCTCGCTGGCCCACCGTGATCCGCCGTAACCGCTCGAGCCCGGCGGCGAAGGCCGGGTGATCGAGGTCGAGCGCGACCGGGAACACCTGCGCCGCGATCTCGGAGGTGATGCGGAACACCTTGAAGTCGTATTCCGTCGGGTCGATCCCGAGCGCGGCATGGAACACCGGCCGGGCGTGATCGCGCACATACATCGTGGCGAACACGGCCAGCAGAAAGAACCGCACCCACAGCTTGTTGACCCCGCTCAGCACCTTCGGGTCCGCCCGCATGAGCAGCGCGAACGCCTCGCCATGGCGGAACTCGTCGTTGCACCACTCCTCGAACCAGCCGAAGATCGGATGGATCATCCGCTCCGGATGCGCCTGCAGGTGCCGGAAGATGGTGATGTAGCGGGCGTAGCCGATCTTCTCGGACAGGTAGGTCGCGTAGAA
>CAZZVQ010000244.1:0-3691 GCA_964657565.1 uncultured Acetobacteraceae bacterium | reverse complement strand
AGCCGTGGGTGTCGTTGGTCTCGCCGTATTGGATCGCCGTGACCGTGTCATACAGTTTCTGCGTCAACTCGCCGATCTTGCCGCCGTTGATCGACATGCGGTCGCCGCCATAGCCGAGTTCGCCCACCGGCGAGATCACCGCCGCCGTGCCGGTGCCCCACATCTCGCGCAGCTCCCCCTTCTTGTGCGCGTCCACGACCTCATGGATCGAGACGGGCCGCTCCTCGGTCTGCACGCCCCAATCCGCGAGCAGCTGCAGCACCGAGCTACGGGTCACGCCGGCCAGGATCGAGCCGGAGCTGAGCGGCGGCGTCAGCACGCGGTCGCCGATGCGCAGCATGATGTTCATGGTGCCCACCTCGTCGAGGAACTCGCGCTTGCGGCCGTCGAGATAGAGCACCTGGGTGAACCCGGCCCGCTCCGCATCCCGCGCCGCCGCCAGGCTCGCCGCGTAGTTGCCCGCCGTCTTGGCGCTGCCGAGCCCGCCGGGAACGGCGCGCACATGGTCCTCGGAGACCATGATCCGCACCGGGTTGAGCCCCTCTTTATAGTACGCGCCGACCGGGCTGAGGATGACGTAGTACAGATAGCTATGCGACGGATGCACGCCCAGGAACGTCTCCGTCGCGATCACCGTCGGGCGGATATACAGCGACGTGCCCCGCTTCCGCGGCACCCAGTCCCGATCGGCGTCGACGATCGCGGCGATGGACTCCTCGACGGTCTGCTGGTCCAGCGGCGGGATGCAGAGCTGCTCGCAGGAGCGGTTCAGCCGGGCGGCATGCTGGTCGACCCGGAACAGCCGCACCTGGTCGTCGGCCCCGCGGAACGCCTTCAGCCCGTCGAACACCGCCTGCGCGTAGTGCAGCACGCAGCAAGCCGGGTCCATCGAGAGCGGGCCGTAGGGCACGATGCGGCCGGAGTGCCAGCCCTTGCCGTCATCGTAGTCCATCTTGAACATGTGGTCGGTGAACACGCGGCCGAACTGCAGCGTGTCGTCATCCGGGCGAGGCTTGGCGGTGGTGGCTTGGGTGATCGCGAACATCGATCGTCCCGATAGACGATCGGACCAGCTTGGGGAACCCCACTTGTTCGGTTCCGACCCGGCATGATACCGCGCTCGCATGTCAGCCCTCGAGCGATCTTGGTCACCGATGGATCGGCGGGTCGCGGCGAGGATCGATTGGTGCTGGCGCCTCTTGCTCGTCAGCCTCGCGGCGACGGCGGCTTGCCTGGTCGCCTATCCGCTCTCGCATCTCTTCGCGCCGATGTCGTTCAACTACAGCGAAGGCTGGAACAGCTATTGGGACGAGGCCGCCCGACTGGGCCGGCCGCTCTATGCTGCCCCGCCCGACCTGACCATCGTCAACTATCCGCCGGTGTCGTTCCATTTGATCGGTCTGTTGAGCCGCGTCCTCGGCGAGGTGACGCTCGCCGGCCGCCTCGTGGCGCTGTTCGGCCTCGCGTGGTCGGCGGCCAACGTCGCGACGGCCGCGACCGCGCTCACCCGGTCGCGGCGGGGCGGCCTCTATGCGGCGCTGTGCTTCCTCCTGTGGTTGGCGCTGCTGACCCCGGGCCGGATCGCCACCAACGATCCGCATTTCCTCGGCCTGGCGCTCTCGACGCTGGGCGTCTGCGCCTATCTGCGGGCGGGCGGCCGGGCGGGGTGGATCGTCGCGGCGGCGGTGTTCTTCGCGACGTCCCTATTCGTCAAGAACAACCTGCTCGCCTTCCCGCTCGCGACCGCGCTGCACCTCCTGCTCACGCGGCAGTGGCGGGGGTTCGCCTGCTTCGCCGGGGCGGGCATGCTGGTCGCCGGGCTGTTCCTGGCGCTGTCGATCGCCGTGGACGGACGCTTTTTCCTCGCCCACCTGCTGTCCGCCCGCGCCGTCAACCGCGTCGACGGGATCGAGAACGTCACCGTTTTCTACACCTATTACTATGCACCCGTCCTGATCGGCGTCGCCTGGCTGCTCTGGAGCCGCAGCCCGGCCTCCGGCTTCGCCGCGCTATGCTTCGGCAGCGCGGCGCTGCTCGCGGCGGCGTTCGGTTTCGGCAACGGCGTCGCGTACAATATCCACTACGAGACGTTCGCGGCGATGGCGATCGTGGCGGCAGCCGCGCTGTGCACCGTCGGCCGCGCCGTCGCGACCGTGCCGCGCGGCTGGATCGCGTTTGCCACCGTCGCGCTGCTGGCGGTCGCTCCGGTGCTGGTCCGCGCCCCCACCGAACTCTATGGCACGCTCGGCCGGTCGGCCCGCCTGCCGCAACGCGAGGCCGATTACGCCGCCGCAACGGCGCTGATCCAGGCGACGCCCGGCCCGGCCCTGTGCGAGAGCCTGCTGATGTGCTTCCAGGCCGGCAAACCGTTCGAATACGACCCGTATTACGTCAAGGACCAGATCAGGACCGGCCGCATCGCCGAGCAGCGCATCATCGCCGCGCTGAACGCCCGGCACTACGCGGCGGTCGAGCTCGGCGAGGATGATGCCAGCTTCACCCTGGCCGGCGGCGAGCGTCTCCGCTTCACCGCCGGGGTCATCGCGGCCCTGCTCGCGAACTACCGCGTCCTGCAGCAGAGCCCCGCCTACGAGGTCCTGGTGCCAAAGCCCGCCAGCTAGGCCGCCTTACCGCCCACCTCGAAACCGGCCTTCGCCTCCAGCGCCTTCACCATCCCGGAATGGTCCCACGCCTTGCCGCCCATCTCGGCGCAGGCGGTGAACAGCGCTTGCGTCGTCTCCGTGTTCGGCAGGCTCATGCCGAGCGAGCGGGCGCCGTCCAGCGCGAGGTTGAGGTCCTTCTGGTGCAGCTCGATCCGGAAGCCCGGATTGAACGTCCGCTCGATCATCCGCTGCCCATGCAGCTCGAGGATGCGCGAAGTGGCCAGACCGCCCATCAGCGCCTGCCGCACCTTGGCCGGGTCGGCGCCGGCCTTGCTGGCGAACAGCAGGCCCTCCGCCACGGCCTCGATCGTCAGCGCCACGATGATCTGGTTGGCGACCTTCGCCGTCTGCCCGGCGCCGTTCTCGCCGATCAGCGTGATGTTCTTGCCCATCTTCTCGAACAGCGGCTTGACCCGCTCGAACACCGCCTCCGGCCCGCCCGCCATGATGGTCAGCGACGCACCCTTGGCCCCGACCTCACCGCCCGACACCGGCGCATCGAGGTAGTCGGCACCGGCCGCGTTCACCCGCTGGGCGAACTCCTTGGTCGCGATCGGCGAGATCGAGCTCATGTCGACCACCGTCTTGCCGGCGCCGAGCGCCCCCGCGACGCCGTTCTCGCCGAACAGCACCTTCTCGACGTCCGGCGTATCCGGCACCATCAGGAAGATGACCTCGGCCTGCTCGGCGACCTCGCGCGGCGACGCGCACGCGGTGCCGTTCATCCCCTCCGGCACGCCGCTGCGGCTGGTGAGAAACATCTCGTGCCCCGCCGCCGCCAGATGCTCCGCCATCGGCCGCCCCATGATGCCGAGCCCGATAAAACCAACCTTCATCACTGCTTGCGCTCCAACCGGGTCAACCGGGCTTCCATCTGCGCGTTGCGTCGACCCGACACGATAGCGTCCTCGATGAGAAATCCCTTGGTGTTGAGGAAGTCGGCTTCGAGCGCGGTCAGCCGGTCGAGCAATTGCTCATGCTGATCGTTCATGCGGGCCACCAGGCGACCCTCCATCGCCAGGAGGTGA
>CAZZVQ010000243.1:0-3720 GCA_964657565.1 uncultured Acetobacteraceae bacterium | reverse complement strand
TGTCGCAGTGATCGCGTGTTCCTGCGCACGATCGCGCCGTGCCGGCCATTTCTGCCAGGCGACGGCATCTCGTCGATTGTAAGGCGCATCATGAAACGAGCTGGCATCGTGACGCCGGTCAAAGGGGCCCACGCTCTGCCGCCCGACGTGGTGCAGCGATCGTGGATGGGCGGCAGGGGGTGGAGGTGACGCTGCCAGCGCCGATGCGCGGCATTGCTACTGCTTGGCACCAAGCAGAGCCCTCAAGATAACGGCATCATTGGAGCAGTTCACCTCAGGCCCGCATCGTGGCCGCTCTCAGTGATCTACGGCTATGACATCTCTGAGCCTTGCTGCCGGTGTCGGAACGGAGGAATCAGAAGCTTGTTCAAGCTCGCTACGTTGGTCCGGACCTCAACATCGGCTCCTTACAGCTTTGACGGTTGGGTGAGCCCATAGCTACCTTCGGCGCAGAACTGCTGGTGACGGGAAGAATGACGACATGAGTAGATCCACGAGGCTCTCCGCCCAATGGTACAACCGTGGCCTTTGGCTTGTGGCGATCGCCTTCGCTGCCTTCCTCGCGGGCCTTGGTGGCACGATCGTCGGCGACCTACCGAAGGTGGAGCAGGGCCTGCAACGCGAAGCCTTCCTCGACCAGGCGGCGGCCCAGCCGTTACGCGAGACGATCGCTGCAGCAACGCGGACTGAGTCGGCCATCGACGGCGATCTCGAGCAAGCGCTGCTCAAGCTGGATGCTGTGCAACAAGCCTATGACAGTGGGCGTCAATCATTCAAGACCTGGGTCGACACGCGCACGGCCACCGGCCTCGCCTCACAGGACACAGAGCTTGTCGCGCGTGCGCAGGACCTCGACGTCCGCAAGGCGGAACGGGACGACGGCCAGCGCCGCGTCGATGCATTACAGCAACGCAAGCTGGGCGCGGATCAGGACCGCATGGCGGCCGAGGCCAGGCTCGAACAACTCGAAGCCGCGGCAGACCGGCGGATGATAGTGGCACAGGACCGTGCCGATTTGCGGGTGTTCGTGTACCGGCTTGCCCTGACGCTGCCGCTCCTCGGCATCGCGGGCTGGCTGCTCGCTCGCAAGCGCGGAAGCATGTGGTGGCCGTTCGTCTGGGGCTTCGTCCTGTTCGCGCTGTATGCGTTCTTCGTCGAGCTCGTGCCCTACCTGCCGAGCTATGGCGGCTACGTGCGTTACGTCGTTGGGATCGTCGTCACCGTTGTCGTCGGGCGGTATGTCATCGTCGCTCTGAACCGCTATCTGCTGCAGATGAAGTTGGCGGAACAGCAGCCCGACAAACTGCGCCGCCAGACCTTGGCCTACGACACCGCCCTGCAACGCCTGTCCAAAAGCGTCTGCCCGAGCTGCGAGCGCAAGGTCGACCTTGCCGATACCGAGAACGACTTCTGCCCGCATTGTGGCATCGGGCTGTTCGACCACTGCTCCGCCTGCACCAAGCGTAAGGGGGCGTTTGCGCTGTTCTGTCATGCGTGCGGTACTTCCGCTCACCCGGCAGAAGTGGCCGAGGCGGTGTCCGGCTGACCCAGACCGGTCGGTGCTGATGGATGAACCTCAGCTATCTGGACGGTCTAGGCACCCGCCGTGTCTGAAGTTGACCCGCTCTGGTGGAGCCTTTCATGCTTTTGCAGGAGGTTTCTTTCATGCCGATCACCCGTCCCCCGTATTCGCCGGAGTTCAAGCAGCAGGTTTCGATCTGGCCCGTTCTAGGCGCGATCCTGTCAGCCTATCCAAAGAGTTCGAGCCGACCGCGGAGACGATCCGCAAGTGGGTTGCCGCGGCTGATCGCTAGGAGGGCGGCTGGAAGAACAGCGGCGCTCAGACCGCGGCAGGTAGGAGCTGCGGCTTTCGGCTTTGAGGAATGCATGACGATCTCCTGGACCGCGGAATGGCGGCAGGGAGATTGGAGTCGCGTCCGCTTTGAGCAACTCGGCCCGAGCGCCTGAACGTCCGAGAGGTTGCAAGACTTTCCAGACCTGGATAGAAGCACGAAAGAACATTGAACGAACATTCTCATCCGCTATGACGGATCAGCTTGTCATCACAGAGAAGACCAGCCAAGCCAAAGACGTTCGCGCCGCGATCGGCAACCGCTACGGCCTAATCCTGCCAGCCGAGGGTCATCTCTTCGACCTCCAAGAGCCCGAGGACGTGGTCCCGGACTGGAAGCGTTGGACGGCCGTGCTGCTGCGCCCAGACCGGCTCTACGGGACACGCCCGGCTGCCGGAGGCAACAAGGCGGCGAAACTCAAGGCTATTCGCGATGCCCTACGGACCGTGCGGCGGGTCTGGCTGGCGACCGATTGCGACCGGGAAGGTCAACTCATCGGCCAGGAGATCCTGGAGCACCTGCGTTTCCGGGGCGAGGTGATGCGGGTGATGTTCACCGCCCAGGACCCCCAAACCATTCGCGACGCATTCGCCCGGGCCAAGCCGAACCGGGACTACGCGCCGCTCTATGCCGCGGCTGTGGCCCGGCGCCAGGCCGACCAGATCTACAATCTTTCGCTCACCCGCACCGCCACCGTCACGTTGGCGAGTGGGCGAGGGTCGGTGATCGGCATCGGCCGGGTGAAGACGCCCACGCTGGCGATCGTCTGCCGGCGGGAACTCGAAATCCGCTCGTTCGTCCCCGAGCCCTACCACGAGATCGTCGCCACCGCGGCGGTGGCGGCAGGCCGGTTCCAGATGCGGTATGCTCCCAAGGAGCGCATCAAGACCCGCGAGGAGGCCGAGGCGATCGCGGCGGTAGCCGAGGGATTTGAAGGGCCGCTCGGCGTCAAGGTGGAGGAAAAGCGCCAGGCCCCCCCGCGGCTGCACGATCTTCCGTCCTTGCAGAAGCTGTGCGGCTCACGCTTTGGCTGGTCGGCGACCAAGACGCTGGAGATCGCACAGGAGCTGTACGACGGTGCCGGCAAGAAGGTCATCACCTATCCCCGGGCCGAGACCCGGTATCTACCCGAGAGCCTCATCGGTGACGCGCCGCGTATCGTTGCCGCGCTGCAAGCCGGGCAGAGTTTCGCCGCGATCCCGGTGCCGCAACCGCCGCTGATCCGCCGTGGCGCCGGTGGTCCGTTCAGCGACCGCGGCCTGGCCGGTGCCAGCCATCACGCTGTCATTCCCAACGTCAACACCGCCGGCAGCCTGCGCGAGATCTGGCCGCGCCTGGCGGCCGACGAGCGACGGCTGTTCGACGTGGTCGCGCGCTCCTACCTGGCGGCGGTCATGCCGGATTTCCGTTATCGCCAGACCACCGCGACGCTGGACGCCGGCGGCGCTTTGTTCCGGGCCACCGGGCGACAGCCGATCGAACTTGGCTGGCGTGCCGCCTTTCCGGACTGGCAACCCGCCGAGGAACGGGGCGAGGATGCCCAGTTGCTGCCCGCCCTGCGCGACGGCGAAGCGGCCTGCCTGAGCGACGCAAAGGTCGAGGCCAAAGAGACCCGGCCACCGCCACGCTACAACGAGGGCACGCTCATCGACGCGATGCAGAATGCCTGGCGTTTCGTGGCGGACGAGGCGCAGCGGGAGCGGCTGAGAGAAGCCAAGGGGATCGGCACGCCAGCGACAAGGGGCGAGATCATCCGGGGCCTGAAAACCCAGGAGTTCCTCGTGGCGGACGACAAGCACATCGTGCCGACCGAGCGCGGCTTGGTTCTGCATGGCGTGTTGGAGCGCGCCGACCCGGCGCTGGTCGA
>CAZZVQ010000242.1:1148-3754 GCA_964657565.1 uncultured Acetobacteraceae bacterium | reverse complement strand
TCGACGGTCTGCTTGATGGTGTAGTCGAAGCGGGCCTTGCGGTTCTGCGCGGCGATGCCGTGGGAGATGAGGCCCGACTTCTTCTTGTCTTTCGCGGCGGCCACTTAGTTGAGCAATCCGATGCGGCGCATGGCGTCGTTGACGCGGGTCAACGTCGCCTCGGCGGGCGGGGCGAGCGGGAGGCGGCAGAAGGCGCTGCCGTGCCCGAGGAGGCTGGCGGCGTATTTGACCGGGCCCGGGCTGGTCTCGGCGAAGAGGCTGTCGTGCAGGGGGACGAGGCGGTCCTGGATCGCCATCGCGCTGTCGATATCGCCGTTGTTCCAGGCCTCGTGCATCTGGGCGCAAAGGCGAGGGGCGACGTTGGCGGTGACGCTGATGCAGCCGTGGCCGCCAGCGGCCATGAAGGAGAGCGCGGTGTGGTCTTCGCCGGAGAGTTGGCAGAAATCGGGGCCGCAGGCGGCGCGGGTGTGCAGCGGGCGGGCAAGGTTGGCGGTGGCGTCCTTCACGCCGACGATATTCTTGTGCTTGGCCAGGCGGGCCATGGTCTCGACGGTCATGTCGATCACGCTGCGCGGGGGGATGTTGTAGATGATGATGGGCAGGTCGACGGCGTCGGCGATGGCGCTGAAGTGGAGGTACATGCCTTCCTGGGTGGGCTTGTTGTAGTAGGGCGTGACGATCAGGGCGGCGTCGGCGCCGGCCTGCTTGGCGTGGCGGGTGAGTTCGATGGCTTCCGACGTGCTGTTTGACCCGGCGCCGGCGATGACGGGGACGCGGCCGGCGGACATCTCGACGGCGAGTTCGACGATACGCTTGTGCTCGTCGTGGTTCAGGGTCGGGCTCTCGCCCGTGGTGCCGACGGGGACGATGCCGGTGGTGCCCTGGTCGATCTGCCAGTCGACGAAGGTGCGGAAGGCCGCTTCGTCGATCACGCCGTCGTCCCGCATGGGGGTGATGAGGGCGACCAGGGATCCCTTGAACATAAGCTGCAACCGTTCTGCCAACGCGAGCCGACCAACCTAGGCATGTGGAGGGTGCGTCGCAAGGCGGGGTGCGCGTAGAGTGGCAGGTATGCGCCGGGTTCTTCTTGTCGTGCTGTTGATTTGGCCGGGGTTGGCTGGTGCTGACGATCTCGGGGGGGCCGATCCGGTGGCGGGGCGGCTGGTGCGGTATACGCGGGCGTTGACGCCGGGGGCGGCTACGGCGGGCGAGATCCTGGATGTGATGGAGGCGGAGGCGGGGTGGCCGCAGGCGGGCGTGTTGGCGCGGCGGTATGCGGATGCGCTGGCGAACGAGCGGGACGACCGGGTGGTGGATGGGCTGTGCCAGCGGCGGGCGCCGGTGACGGCCCCTGCCCTGCTCCGGTGCGCGGGGGTGATGGCGCATGGGGAGGCGATGGCGCGGCGGGCTTGGTTGGTGGGGATCACCGAGGCGGCCACGGAGGCTTGGTTCATGAAGCGGTGGGGTTCCGTGATTGGGCCGGAGGTGCAGTCGGCGCGGTTCGAGCGGCTGGCGTGGAGCGAGAGTGCGGCGCCGGGAGGGGCGTTGGCGCGGCAGGCGGTGCGGGTGGAGCCGGCGATGCGGGCGGCGGCGGAGGCGCGGCTGGCGCTGAAGCGGGACGATGCGGCGGGGCCGGGGATGGTCGCGGCGTTGCCGGCGGAGGGGCAGGCGGATCCGGGGACCGTGCTGGAGTTGGCGCGCTGGTATCGGCGGGCGAACCGGGACGTGGAGGCGGCGCGGGTTTGGTTGGAGCGGGGCAGCGCGGCGGAGTCGGCGGCGCCGGCGGAACGGCGGGGGGCGTTCTGGGGGGAGCGGAACGTGCTGGTGCGGCGGTTGCTGCGGGCGCGGGAGGATGGGCTGGCCTATGCGGTGGCGGCGTTGCCGGGGGTTTGGAACGGGGATGCGGCGTTTCTGGCGGGGTGGATCGCGCTACGGCGGTTGGATCGGCCGTTGGATGCGGTGACGCAGTTCCAGGCGCTGGCGGCGGGGTCGGGGGCGGCGATCACGCAGGGGCGGGCGCAGTATTGGCTGGGGCGGGCGCTGGCGGCGGCGGGTCAGGCGGAAGCGGCGCAGGCGGCGTATCGGCAGGCGGCGAGGTGGGCGACGACGTATTACGGGCAGTTGGCGGCGTTGGCGCTGGGCGATGGGGTGGCGGGACTGGGGCAGCGGATCCGGGCGATCGGGGATCCGGCTTGGGACGAGGAGCGGGCGTTGACGTTCGCCGGGTCGGATATGGCGCGGGCGGCGACGATACTAGTGGCTTGGGGGCAGAAGGCGCGGGCCAAGCCGTTTTTGGCGGCGCTGGAGGAGCGGGAGGCGGATCCGGCGGGGCGGTCGATCGTGGCGCGGTTTGCGGCGGCGCTGGGAATGCCGGATCAGGCGGTGGCGGCGGCGCGGCTGGCCGGGCGGGAGGGCGTGATGGTGCCGGAGGCAGGGTGGCCGGAGGGGGTGACGGTGCCGGCGGGACGGGTGGAGCGGGCGGTGGCGTTGGGAGTCATCCGGCAGGAAAGCAGCTTCGATGCGGAGGCGCGAAGCCCGGTGGGGGCGTTGGGGCTGATGCAGTTGATGCCGGGGACGGCGGCGCAGGTGGCGCGGTCGATCGGAGG
>CAZZVQ010000242.1:0-1138 GCA_964657565.1 uncultured Acetobacteraceae bacterium | reverse complement strand
TGGGGGAGTTGACGGATGTGGGGGTGAATCTGCGTTTGGGGACGGCGTATCTGGGGGCGCAATTGGATCGGTTCGGGGCGCTGCCGCCGGCGTTGGCGGCGTATAATGCGGGGCCTAACCGGGCGCGGGAGTGGGTCGGGTCGATCGGCGATCCGGCGGCGGGGACGGTCGATCCGATCGACTGGGTGGAGCTGATCCCGTTCGACGAGACACGGAACTATGTGCAGCGGATCGTGGAGAACGTGATGATCTATCGGGCGCGGGAGGGTGTGGTGTTGCCGCATCCGGTGTTGGCGTGGGCGATGGGGAGCGGGATTTGATCGGGGCCGAGGTGCGGGCGGAGGCGATCGCGCTGCTGGCGGCGTTGCGGGCGGCCGGGCTGATGGCGGCCACGGCGGAGAGCTGTACCGGAGGGCTGATCGCGGGGGCGCTGACGGAGATCGCCGGGTCGTCGGACGTGGTGGACCGGGGGTTCGTGACGTATTCGAACGACGCGAAGACGGAGATGCTGGGCGTGCCGGCGGCGTTGATCGCGGCGCATGGGGCGGTGAGCGAAGAGGTGGCGCGGGCGATGGCGGAGGGAGCGCTGGCACGGTCGCGGGCGGGGGTGACGGTGGCGGTGACGGGCGTGGCGGGGCCAGGCGGAGGGAGCGCGGAGAAGCCGGTCGGGACGGTGTGGTTCGGCGCGGCGCGGCGCGGCGGGGAGACGGTCAGCGAGCGACGGGTGTTCCCCGGGGACCGGTCGGCGGTGCGGGAGGCGACCGTGCGGTATGCGTTGGAAGTGTTGGGCCGGATGGGCAAGCGCGTCTAAGCGGGGTGCTTCGTTGGTGGGCTGAAAGCCCACCCTACGAGTCGGGTTTACTGGGTCTTCTTGGCGGCGCGGGTGGCTTTGCGGGCGGCGCGTTGTTCGGCTTGGTGCGCCTTGATCTCGTCGAGGGTGACGTAGCCGTGCTTGGACTTGTCGATAACGGCGAAGTCGCGGGCGACCGCGCGCAGGTGGCCGGCTTTGGCCTGGTCTAAGGTCAGCTTGCCGTCGTGAGTGGTGTTGGCGGCGGTGAAGCGCTCTTCGAGCGTGCGGCGGGCATGGGGGGTGCTGGCGGCCGGGGCGGAAGCGGCTGGCGTTGTGGTGGACGGCGTC
>CAZZVQ010000241.1:0-3787 GCA_964657565.1 uncultured Acetobacteraceae bacterium | reverse complement strand
CTATCCCCCCCCTACGAATCCCTCTTCGCCTGGCTCGAAGGCCGCGGCCCCAAACCCGACCCGGCCGGTCAACCCATCTTCCGCCCCCTCATGCTCGCCCAGCCCCTCGAACCCCCCGACATCGCCGCCCTCGACCCCGCCCTCTTCCGCGCCGAATGGAAATGGGACGGCATCCGCGTCCAACTCGTCAGCACTCCGCTCGGCCGCCGCATCTACTCCCGCGGCGCCGACGACATCTCCGCGACCTTCCCCGAAATCACCGCCGCCATGACCACCTTTGACGGCGTCCTCGACGGCGAACTCCTCGTCATCCGCGACGGCGAGATCGCCCCCTTCGCCGACCTCCAGCAGCGCCTCAACCGCAAATCCCCCGGCGCCAAGATGCAAAAGGACTTCCCGGTCGGCGTCCGCCTCTACGACATCCTGTTCGACGGCCCGAACGACGTCCGCCCCCTCCCATTCGACCAGCGCCGCCAGCGCCTAGAAACCTGGTTCGCCGCCCACGCCCCCGAGCGCATGACCCTCTCCACCCTGATCCCCTTCGCCTCGATGGCCGAACTCGCAGAAATCCGCGCCGGCACCCGCGCCGCCAGCATCGAGGGCCTCATGCTCAAGCGCGCCGACGGCCCCTACGTCCCCGGCCGCCCCAAGGGCCAATGGTGGAAATGGAAGCGCGACCCCCTCGTCATCGACGCCGTCCTGATGTACGCCCAGCGCGGCAGCGGAAAACGCAGCTCCTTCTATTCCGACTACACCTTCGGCCTCTGGACCGACTCCGGCGACCTCGTCCCCGTCGGCAAGGCCTATTCCGGCTTCACCGACGCCGAACTCGTCACCCTCGACCGCTGGATCCGCAACCACACCACCAGCCGCTTCGGCCCCGTCCGCGAAGTCGAACGCACCTACGTCCTAGAAGTCGAGTTCGACGCCGCCCAGCGCAGCACCCGCCACAAATCCGGCGTCGCCCTCCGCTTCCCCCGCATCCACCGCCTCCGCCCCGACAAACCCGCCGCCGAAGCCGACCGCCTACAAACCCTCCTGAACCTAATCACCTGACGCGCCCCCTTGCGCCCCCGATGCGGAAAATGTTCCTATCACCCGTCATGAACCGATATCCCACCCCCGAAACCCCCGAGGCGCGCAAAGCCCGTCAATTCGCCTCCCTGCGCATCCTCGGCGACCTCGGCATGGACCTCGCCAAGAGCGCCCACGGCCTCGCCAAGCAGCAACTCACCAACCCGCCGCGCGCCCGCCCCAAAGACGTGCCGGACTACGCCGCCACCTTCGCCACCATGTCCCGCGCCGTCCGCCAGGCCTTCGCCATCGAGATCCGCCTCGACGCACCGCCGCGAACCCGGCCGGCCTTCCGCCTGTCCCGGCTCGCCGATCCCCGACGCATCCTTCTCGTCCAGGCCTTCCGCGACGCCATCGCCGGCCATCCCGACCGCGCCAGCCGCATCCGCGAGATCGAGACCGTCATCGATCAGCATCTCGAGGCCGACCCGGATCAGCAGGTCCCCATCGAAGAGACCGTCGTCGCCCTCTGCCACACGCTCGAGATCGACCTCGACCTAGCCCGTATGCCCGACGCCCTCCTCTACTACACCCCGGCCTCGAGCCCGCTCCCCCCCGCTCGCGCAGCCCCTCAAACTTAAGTCTCCCTCTCCCGCTGGCGGGAGAGGGCCGGGGTGAGGGTGGTCGGTCCAGCAAACCGACGCTTTCCGAGCACGAATCCACCCCCCGAGCCCTAATCATACCCCCCATTCTCCGCCCGCTCCTCCGCCGCATCCTCCTGCACCGTCTCGTCCACCTTGCGCGGCTTCGTGTCGTCCTCGGGCGGCATACGGCTGTCTTCGCGCTTGTCCGACGGGGCGTCCTCCTTCTCCCCGGCCCGAAACCGCCCCCGTCGCTTTTCTTTCCCGCCCAAACCCGCTACCGCTGGGACAACCAAGACCAGGGGGATAGTCATGCCGATCATCAGCCGTCGCTCGCTGGCGCTGGGCGCCGCCGCCCTGCCGCTCTTCAGCATCGCCACCCGCCCCGCCGCCGCCGCCGAATTCACCTACAAGCTCGCCAACAACGTCCCCGCCACCCATCCCCTCAACCTCCGCGCCACCGAGGCCGCCGCCCGCATCAAGGAAGCCACCGCCGGCAAGCTCGAGATCCAGACCTTCCCCAACAGCCAGCTCGGCTCCGACACCGACACCCTCGGCCAGCTCCGCTCCGGCGCCACCGAGTTCTTCACCCTCTCCGGCCTCATCCTCTCCACCCTCGTCCCCCCCGCCTCCATCAACGGCGTCGGCTTCGCCTTCAAGGATTACGACCAGGTCTGGTCCGCCATGGACGGCAAGCTCGGCGCCTTCGTCCGCGCCGAGATCGAGAAGCGCGGCCTCCACCCCTTCGAGAAGATCTGGGACAACGGCTTCCGCCAGACCACCACCAGCACCAAGCCCATCAAATCCCCGGACGACCTCAAGGGCGTCAAGCTCCGCGTCCCCGTCAGCCCGCTCTGGACCAGCATGTTCACCGCCCTCGGCGCCAGCCCGACCAGCATCAACTTCAGCGAGGTCTACTCCGCCCTGCAGACCCACATCGTCGACGGCCAGGAGAACCCCCTCAGCCTCATCGACAGCGCCAAGCTCTACGAAGTCCAGAAATACTGCAGCATGACCAACCACATGTGGGACGGCTACTGGCTCCTCTCCAACCGCCGCGCCTTCGAGAAGCTCCCCAAGGACGTCCAGGAGATCGTCACCCGCGAGATGAACCGCAGCGCCGAAGACGAACGCGCCGACCTCGCCAAATCCGCCGCCCAGACCCGGTCCTCGCTCCAGAGCAAGAATCTCGCCTTCAACGACGTCGACACCGCCGCCTTCCGCGACAAGCTCCGCGCCACCGGCTTCTACAAGGAGTGGCGCACCAAATACGGCGAAGACGCCTGGCACGTCCTCGAAGACAGCGTCGGCCAAATCTCCTAACCAACCGTTAACGCGACCCCCGCACCAAGACTTCCGCCCCGCAACCGACACCCCATATAAGCGTCGCCCACGAAGGAGCGCGTCATGTCGATCACCACGGCAAAATCCAAGTCGGCCCCGGACTACTCGTTCACCCTCTCCGACGCCGAATGGCGCCAGCGCCTGACCCCCGAGCAATACAAGGTCATGCGCGGCCACGGCACCGAGCGCGCCTGCACCAGCCCGCTCAACGCCGAAAAGCGCCAGGGCGTCTATCACTGCGCCGGCTGCGCCCGCCCCCTCTTCGGCACCGACGCCAAGTTCGAGAGCGGCACCGGCTGGCCCAGTTTCTTCGCCCCGATCGACGACCACGCCGTCGGCATCTCCGAAGACCGCGCCTACGGCATGGTACGCACCGAAATCCACTGCGCCGGCTGCGGCAGCCACCTCGGCCACGTCTTCCCCGACGGCCCCCGCCCCACCGGCCAGCGCTACTGCATGAACGGCATCGCCCTCTCCTTCGAGCCAGCCGCCTCGTGACCCGGCGCGCGTAGGGCAGGGAGCACACGCGGGTGGCCGTCGAGATCAAGGTCGGGCCACCCCAGCTCGCCATCCATCAGGGCTACACCGTCCTCGTCACCGATCCCGACGGCCAAATGACATGGTCGACCGACAAGGGCCTGTATTTCTTCGATACCCGCGTCATCAGCGCCTACGCGCTATACGCCAACGGCGAAACCTGGGACCTGCTGAACAGCGGCGCCCCCGCCCATTACGGCGCCAAGATCTTCCTCACCAACAAGCCCTTCCCCAGCGAAGGCGGCGACGTC
>CAZZVQ010000240.1:0-3815 GCA_964657565.1 uncultured Acetobacteraceae bacterium | reverse complement strand
AAGATTGATCCCCTCCACCCGCACCCCATCCCCGAACAGCGTCACCACGCTGCAGGACGCCGGGTCGAGGCTGAACCGCTCCAGATGATCCAGCGACGCGCCCAAGAAATGCGCCAGCACCGCCTTCAGCACGTCCTGGTGGCTCACCATCACCACCGCGCGCCCCGCGAACATCGTCCCCGCCCGCAACACGGCGGCGACCGCGCGCGCCTGCGCCGCCAGCATCGTCTCCCCGCCCGGACACCCCGCCGAGCTGCGGAACCGATTCCACGCCTCCCACCCCGGCTCCCCCGCCAGTGCCGCGAACGAACACCCCGTCCATGCCCCGAAGTCGATCTCGTCCAGCCCGGCCTCGACCACCACCCCGAGCCCCAGCGCCGCCGCGATCGGCCCCGCCGTCTCCCGCGCCCGCTGCACCGGGCTCGACAGCACCGCCGCGATCTCCATCCCGCCGAACCGCCCCGCCAGCGCCGCCGCCTGCGCCACCCCCTCCGCGCTCAGCGCAACCCCCGCCATCCGCCCCGTCAGCACCCGCCCCAGCAACCCATGCGCCGCATGCCGGACCAGGTGGATAGTTGTCAGGAAACGTTCGCCTCTCCCCAAAGCTTAACCCCACCCGTCAGCCCCGCCTTGTTCGACACCACGCGCGTGTCCGGCGGCAGCTCGAAATCGAGCAACTTCGCATCACCCCCACCAATATACAGCGTGTCGAAATTGATCATCACCCGCAACTGCGTGAGGATACGCTTGACCCGCTTGTTCCACCGCTTGCGCCCGATCTTCTCCAGCGCCGCGACGCCCAAATACTCGTCATACGTCTTCTTGCCGTACGCGATATGCTGACTGACCTCCAGATGCGGCCCCAGCCGTCCATCCGTATACAGCGCGAACCCGAACCCGGTCCCCAGCGTGATCACGCACTCCAACCCGTGCCCGCTGATCACCCCCAGCCCCTGCACGGTGGCGTCGTTCTCCACCCGCACCGGCACCCCCAACAGCTCCGTCAGCGTGCCCGCCAGATCATACCCGGCCCAATCCTTGGTCCCGAGATTCGGCGCCGTCAGCACCTTCCCGCCCCGCACCACCCCGGGAAACCCGACCGACACCCGGTCGAACTTGCCCAAGCTGTTCGCCATCCCGGTCAGCGCCGGCACCACCACCGCGGGCGGCGACGGATGCGGCGTCAGCACCCGCAGGTTCTGCCCCACCAACTGCCCCGTCGCATCGAGCAGCCCGGCCTTCAGCCCGGACCCCCCGATATCCAGCGCCAGCGTGACCAGTCCCGACGCCGCCGCTGCAGCACCATCGAAAGCCAAACGATCCGTCATGTCCGATCCAGTATGCGAGGGCCACTCTCAGTCCCGGCGATCACCCGTGTGGCGATGCCGATGAACAATCCGCTCATGACCACCCCGGGGATGGCGTTCAGTCGCGCATCGACCGCCGCCGGGTCGGCGAGGTCGAGCTGGCAGTCGATGATGTGGTTGCCGTTATCCGTCACGAACGCCGCCCCGTCCCGCTCCCGCAACACCCCGTCCGCCCCCGCCTGCTCCAAATGCCGCAGCGTCGCCTGCCAGCCGAACCGCACCACCTCCACCGGCAACCGAACCCCGCCCAACCGCGGCACCAGCTTGCTCTCATCGACGATCACGATCATCCGCCGGCTCGCCGCCGCCACGATCTTCTCCCGCACCAGCGCCCCGCCCAGCCCCTTGATCAGGTCCAGCGTCCCCGTATGCACCTCGTCCGCCCCGTCGATCGTCAGATCCAGCGCCGGATACGCCGCCAGCTCCCCGAGCGCGATCCCCAACCCCCGCGCCTGGCGCGCCGTCCGCTCCGACGTCGGCACCCCCACCATCCGCAGCCCGGCCGCCACCCGCTCCCCCAGCAGATCCACCGCGATCGTCGCCGTCGACCCGGTCCCGAGCCCGACCACCATCCCGTCCTCGACCGCCGCCACCGCGACCTCCGCCGCCTGCCGCTTGAGTTCGTCCTGGGTCATCCGAGCTGCCCCACGATCGTCGCGACGACCTCCCGCGGCGTCCCCACCACATCGACCACCAGCGGTCGCTCGTCCGCCCCCGGCACTTCCAGCGCCTCGAACTGGCTATGGACCAGGCTGGCCGGCATGTAGTGGTTCAGCCGCGCCGCCTGCCGCCGCTCGATCAGCGCCTCCTCCCCGCGCAGATACACCAGCCGCACGTCCTCCCGCTCCCCGATCAGGATATCCCGATACGCCCGCTTCAGCGCCGAACACGCCAGCACCGCATGCCGCCCCGTCGACCGCGTCGCATCGATCCACGCCGCGATCGACCGCAACCACGGCCACCGGTCCGCATCCGACAGCGGCGTGCCCCCATGCATCTTCCGCACGTTGGCCGGCGAGTGCCAGTCGTCCGCGTCGCCCAGCTCCCAGCCCAGCCGCCCCGCCAACAACGCCGCCACCGTGGTCTTGCCCGACCCCGACACGCCCATCACCACCAGCACCGACGGAAGCTTCATCCCCGAACCCTAGCCTGCCTTCACCGGACTCGCCACCAGCCCCGTATCGTGCAACCGCCCGATCTCGCCCGCCGACATCCCGAGCATGTCCGCCAGCACCGCCTCGCTATCCCGCCCCAACGCCGGCGCGGTCGCCGGCACCCCACGGGCATGCTGCGGGATCGCCGCCGCAGCCCCCGGCGTCAGATAAATCCCCCCGCCATGCGCCACCTCCGCCAGCATCGGATTGGCCACCGACAGATACGGATCGACCTGCACCGCCTCCCGCAACGTCTGGAACGGCCCCCACGTCACCCCCGCCGCCTCGCATCCGGCCATCAACGCATCAGCGTTTTTGCTGGCGAACGCCCCGGCGAATATCGGATACAGCCGGTCCCGATGCACGAACCGCAACCCCTCGTCCCGCGCGAAACTCACCCCTAATTCCGCCTCCAACCCGGCGACCGCCTCCTCCAGCCCCAACATCGACACCAGCCCGCGCCACTGCTTCGGCGTCACCGCCACCACCATCAGCCGCTTGCCGTCCGCACTCACGAAATCCCGCCCGAACGCGCCATACAGCTCGTTGCCCAGCCGCTCCCGCTCGCCCACCAGCTGCGCCTCCGCGATCCAGCCGAGATGCCCCACGCTCGCGATCCCGACATCGGACAGCGGCAGCCGGATCTCGCAGCCTTCCCCGCTCTGCCGCCGCTTCAGCTCCGCCGACACCAGGCAGAACGCCCCGTACGCCCCCGCCACCAGATCCCACGCCGGCAGCACATGGTTGACCGGTTCGGCCTCCACCGGCCCCGTCATCGCCGGAATCCCGATCGCCGCGTTGACCGTATAATCCATCGCCGGCCGCCCATCGCCCCAGCCCATCAGCCGCAGGCACACCAGATCCGCCCGCAGCGTCTGCAGCCGCTCGTACGCCAGGAACCCCCCCACCGGAAAATTCGTCACGAACAGCCCGGCCCCCCCACCTTGCTGAGGATCCGGCGCCGTGATGATCCGCACCGCCAGCTCGCGCCCCTCCGGCCGCCCCAGATCGATCGCGATCGACTTCTTGCCCTTGTTCAGCCCCTCCCAATACAGGCTGCGCCCATCCCCGGGCGCCAGCGGCCACCGCCCGAAATCCGGCCCGCCCCCGATCTGGTCGATCCGCACCACCTCGGCCCCCATCTGCGCCAGATGCAGCGCACAGGACGGCGCCGCGATGAACGACGCCGCCTCCACCACCCGCATCCCCTGCAACAAAGAATACATCGCCCCACTCCCCCTTCGTCGTCATCCACGGGCTCGACCCGTATCGTCATCCACGGGCTCGACCCATA
>CAZZVQ010000239.1:0-3840 GCA_964657565.1 uncultured Acetobacteraceae bacterium | reverse complement strand
GGTGGCGCTGGCGGTGGGGTGGCCGTGTTTCCGGCTGTCGGGGCATTACTATGCCATTGCGACGCTGGTGTTCGGGTTGATTGCGGCGCTGCTGATCCAGAACTGGGACTTCGTCAATGCGGCGATGGGGATCACCATCCCGTTTCGCCAGGAGAGCTGGATCAACTTGGAGTTCCGCACCTCGATCCTGCCGTTCCATTACGCGATGCTGACCTATGCGGCGGCGGCTTGGCTGATCGCGTATCTCGTGGAGGGGTCGCGCTGGGGGTATTACTGGCGGGCGGTGAAGGACGATCCGGAGGCGGCGCGCAGCCTGGGGGTGCGGGTGTTTCCGAGCAAGATGGCGGCGGCGGCCATTTCGGGCGGCATCACGGCGGTCGGCGGGTCGCTGTATGCGCAGTATGTCGGGTTCATCGACCCGGAGAGCACGTTCGGGCTGCCGCTGTCGGTGTTGATCGCGCTGCCGGCGGTGGCGGGCGGGGTGGGGACCTTGTGGGGGCCGCTGCTGGGGGCGGCGGTGCTGATCCCGGTGCAGCAGCTTTCGGTGGCGTGGTTCGGGGCGGCCGGGGGCGGGGTGCAGCTGATGATCTACGGGGCGCTGATCGTGGTGCTGGCGCTGGCGCGGCCGCAGGGGTTGGTGAGCCTGTTCGGCATCCGCAGCCAGGCGGGCGGGGAGGTGGCGACGGATGCCTGAACCGATCCTGCAGATCTGTAACGTCAGCAAGTCGTTCGGCGGCGTGGCGGCCAACGTCGAGATCAGTTTCGACGTGGTGCCGGGGGAGATATTGGGGCTGATCGGGCCGAATGGGGCGGGGAAGAGCAGCCTGTTCAACTCGATCTCGGGGGCCGTTGCGCCGGATCGGGGCGAGGTGTTGTTGGAGGGCAAGCGGATTTCCGGGCTGGGGCCGGTGGCGTGTGCGCAGGCGGGGATCGCGCGGACGTTCCAGGTGGTGCGGAGCTTCGATTCGATGACGGTGCTGGAGAACGTCATGGTCGGCGGCTTCCTGCGCAACCCGGGGAGCCGGGCGGCGATGGGGCGGGCGCGGGAGGTGCTCGCATTCTGCGGGTTGGGGCAGCGGATGGACGTGCATGCGCATAGCCTGACGCCGCCGGAGAAAAGGCGGCTGGAGGTGGCGCGGGCGCTGGCGACGCAGCCGCGGATATTGCTGCTGGACGAGGTGCTGACCGGGCTGACGCCGACGGAGGCGCGGGCGGGGGTGCAGCTGATCCGCGACGTCAGGGCGAGTGGGGTGACGGTGGTGATGGTCGAGCATGTGATGGAGGTGCTGCTGCCGCTGATCGACCGGGCGGTGGTGCTGCATCTGGGGCGCAAGCTGACGGAGGGGCTGCCGGCGGAGATCGTGCGCAATCCGGAGGTGATCCGGGCGTATCTGGGGGACAAGTTCGTTGCTTGAAGTCAGGGGGCTGACGGCCGGGTATCGCGGGCTGCAGGCGCTGCATGGGCTCGATCTCGACGTGGCGGCGGGGGAGATCGTGGCCGTCGTGGGGGCGAACGGGGCGGGGAAGTCGACGCTGTTGCGGGCGATCGCGGGGCAGATCGCGATCGGGGGGAGCATCCGGTTCGATGGGCAGAGCCTGGCGCGGGTGCCGGCGCATCAGGTGAACCGACGGGGGGCGGTGCTGGTGCCGGAGGGGCGGCGGTTGTTCGCGCGGCTGTCGGTGGAGGATAATCTTCGGCTGGGGGCGTATGCGCGGCGCGGGCCGGACCGGTTCAAGCCGTTGGAATTGGTGTTCCAGTTGTTTCCGCGGTTGCAGGAGCGGTTGGGGCAGCGGGCGGAGACGCTGTCGGGCGGGGAGCAGCAGATGTTGGCGATTGGGCGGGCGCTGATGACGGATCCGCGGTTCCTGATGCTGGACGAGCCGAGCCAGGGGATCATGCCGCGGCTGGTCGACGACATCTTTGCCGCGGTGCAGACGATCCGGGAGCGGGGGGTGACGATCCTGGTGGTCGAGCAGCGGCTGGCGGAGACGCTGGCGATCGCGGACCGGGCGTATGTGCTGCAGACGGGGCGGGTGGTGATGTCCGGGCCGGCGGCGGCGATTGGCGCGGATGCGGAGGTGCGGCGGGCTTATCTGGGGATGTGAGGGGGGCCGGTGACGGGGGGTTCGAGGAACTCGTCGGGAAGTTTCGCGAGGTCGAAGGGCAGGCCGTAGCGCTCGCAGATGTCGTGGAGGACGGCGCCGGCGGGGAGGGTGAGGGCCGGGTCGCGCTCGAGGGCTTCGTCGAGGGAGATTTGGGCGCGATCGGGGGTGTTTCGGGTGGCGTGGTTGCAAGAGTGTGGCCGCGGTCGGTTAGGGATTTCAGGACGAAGAGATGGCGGGCGCGGCGGTGGTCGTCTGGTTCGAGGGGCTAGGGCGCCGGGGACATGGGAGGGAGAGGAACACGCCGCCAAGCGACAGTCGGCGGGATCAGGGTGAGCGACGGAGCTGAACCCCTTGACCCTGGATCAGACCGTCCGACGGCGCCGGGTCGCTACAACGCTTGCCACGCCTATGGTCAGAAGAGCGAGGGATGCGGGTTCAGGGACGCCTATTGGAGAACTAGACACATCAATATTGCTCGCGGCCACCTCGCCGTTATTTCCCACCTCGCCGATGTAAAGGTACAGCGGCCCTCCAGTCGCAACAGCGTTGGTCAGGTTGATGCCCAGCACTCCGCCCACGCCAAGGCTTACAAATCCAAAGGCGCCAGGAATTGCTGTTGTCGAGTTGCCATCGAAGGCGTTGAGAGTGGCCACGGCTTGATTGACCTGCCCGCCAGTGGTGCCAAACAGCGCTGGGTCGGTCGGCGGGGTTTGAGCACCGTCGGTCAGTACGGACGTGGCAAAGTTGAACGTGCCGGTTGGCACGAGGGAACTCACCTGTGAAGCGCTTGTGATGTTCGTGCTCGAAAGGACGATTGCATCAAGGTCGAAGCCGCTGAACTGCCCTGGAGAGCCGGCGCTTGTAGAACTATTATCGCGGATCGTTACTGATGCAATCTCTCCCAGCGGTAGACTTGAGAGGTCCGCTTTGAAAACGGCAGTGTCAGGCGGTGAGCCTCCGGTCAACCCTGTAAGCTGGCTGAATGTTATAACGGCAGCCGTTGCAGGATCGATGCCGAACATCGAAAGTTGTACGACAGCCACCGCGCCCGCTAACAAGAAAGCACGCATCGACATCATCTCCTGGATACTACTCCGTAATGATATCGTACACTGGTTTCAGGAGTCTAGCGAGCGTAAGCGGAAAAGCGCAGCATATTTCGCCCTACGTCGCTACAACGGCGCCAAAGCGGACCGTTTGCTCTCCACCCAAACTCCGACATTCGGCTAACACCAATTTCGTGCTGGTGGGCGGCGCAGGTGGCTGGAAAGCGCGGCAGGCTGCCGGGCAAGCCTGGGGTGTTTGTAAGGGCTGATTACGTGAAGCTGCCAGAGGGAGCGTAGAAGCTGATGCCTTCGGGGATTAGGTCGGGGCGGTAGGTGGGGGTGCCGGGGGTGGTTAGGGCGGATAGCTCGGCGGCGTAGGCGGTGTAGAAATGGGTGCCGTCGGTGGTGGAGAATAGCCGGTAGACGGGCGTGTCACTCGCGTTTTGCGCCGTGTATTCTTGGAAGGAACTGTTGGGTTCGTAGGTCAGGTCGGGGCGGGTGGCCTCGACTTGGTCGCGCTCGGAGGCGCTGGCGGTGTAGAAGTGGGTGCCGTGTACCTGGTCGAAGAAACGGTAGACGGTAGAAGTGGCCGAGGTCGCGGTCGTTACTGTGCCGAAGCCGTTGGGTTCTTCGACTAGGTAGCGTGGACAAAGCTGATCCATTGCCTGATTGAGGCAAGTTTTGCGAA
>CAZZVQ010000238.1:0-3877 GCA_964657565.1 uncultured Acetobacteraceae bacterium | reverse complement strand
CGTAACCGCGCCCACGACCAGATAGCCCCACTGCAGCCGCGCCATCTGAAAGGTCGATACCATCCACAGGTTCAAGCCCACCGCCAGGGCGATGCCGATCACCGCCGCCACCGCCGCGATCAACAGGTTCTCGAGCTGGAAGTAGCGCATGATGTGCCGGCGTGTCGCGCCGAGCGCACGGCGGATGCCGATCTGGCGCCGGCGCTGCGTCACCCAGTAGCTGGTCAGCCCGACCATGCCGAACGCGGTGACGCCGAGCAGCGCCGTGCACACCACCCCCAGGATCACGGCCAGTCCCCGATCGTCCCGATAGCTCTCGCGCCGCGCCTCCCCCAGGGTCTGCATCTTGTCGAGCACCCGGTTGCGATCGATGCCGTACAGCGTCCTGCGGGCGGCCTGCATGGCGGCGGACATCTGGGCGGGCTGAACGCGCATGACGTAATAGTAGTACGGCGCAATGTAACGAAACGGCTCGATGACGGAATTCTCGAAATACTGCGCGAGATTCGGCGTCACCACGCTCCAGGGGATCTGGAGCCGCTCGACAACGCCCACCACGGTCGTCGAATGCTTGGTCGATTCCAGATACACCGTTTTGCCGACGGCCGACTGCCCCGGAAACATCGCCTGCGCCACCGCGCGGGTGAGGATCACCACGGGCGGCGACACCCACTGATCGAAGTTCCGATCGACGACGTCGGCCGCCGTGAAGTTGCGGCCGGCGATCAGCTTGAGGCCGAGCGTCGGCAAGGCATGCTCGTCGCCGAAATACAGGGCGCACGCGGTCGTGCTGTGCTCCTGCCCGGGTCGCAGGCTGCAGCCCTCCACCCAGCCGCCGTCGCCGAGCGGAAATGAGTTGGTCACGTACGCATCGAGCACGCCGGGCGTCGAGCGCAGCGCCGCGAGGTCCACTTGTATTCGCTGTGCGGCATCGGGCGGATTGCCGACCACCTGGTTGCCGACCACGAATACGTTCGCCTCGTCGGCACCGCTCGGCCGTCCGCTCTCCGCCAGGCGCTGCTGGATGATGAAGATGCCGTTGCACAGCACGCCCAACGTGATGGCCGTCTGCAGCGCGATGAGCACGGCACCGAGTTTGTTGCGGCGCAGGGCCGCGAGCAGGGGAAAGAATTCCATGTGTTTTCCTATTGCGCCTTGAGCTGCCAGGCCGGCTGGCAGCGGGCTGCCCGCCAGGTGGGATACAGTCCCGCGAAGAGTGTCCCCACCACGGCGAGGAGTGCCGCGATGCCGACGTCGCCGCCATCCAGATGGGTGAGCCGGCCCACCTCCTCCGAGAGCAGCGCACGCAAGCCGAACAGCCCGAGCAGCGTCAATGCCAGCCCCAGCAGCCCGCCGCCGACGCCGATCACCCCCGCCTCGATCAGGTACTGGGCGTAGATGGCCCGGCGGGTGGCGCCCAGCGCACGACGCACGCTGATGTCCCCGATGCGGCCCATGATCTTCGCGAGCAGCAGCCCCATGGCATTCATCAGGCACACGAACAGGAAACTGAACGCGGTGAACACCAGCACCCGATACTGATCGCCCACCACGTGTTCGCGGGTCAGCCACTGCGTAACATCGTTCAGGCGCGTATGCGGCGGCCAGGCGAAACGGCCGCTGCGGCGCTGATCGGCGGCATACGCGTCGAGGAAGGCCCGATAGCGGGGCGCATCCCCCACGCTCGGCAGTTCCGCCCAGAACTGCAGCCATACGCATTCCGAACGCAGCTGTCCCTCCCACCCCGGCAGCGCTTCACCGCTGCAGTTGCGGTTGCCCCAGGTCGGCATGTGCTCCTCGATGGCGCGGGTGAACGGCAGGTACAGCTCCTCCGCCTTTCCGAATTGCGTGCCGTTCAGGTCGTAGAATCGAGGCAGCGGGTCCCAGCGCTCCATCACGCCGGCCACGCGGTAGCGCCTGCCGTCGAGGTTCACGGTCTTGCCGACGCTGTTCGCGCCGCCGAACATCTTGTCGTTGAGGTCGCGGGTGAGTACCACCACCTGGGCATGGGACTCGTCGTCCGCCGCGCTCCACGGCGCCCCGAAACGAAACGGCACCTCGAACATGGCGAAGAAATCCGCATAAGCCGCCCGTACCTTGACCTGGTCCGGCTGCAGCCGCACATCGTCGGGGATGAAGGCAACCCCGGTCGTGTACATCGCCGACTGACGCGCAGCAGCATGCGCGTTCATGAGGTTCGTGGCATCGGCGTAGCTCAGCTGCTCCGGCAGCGTGTCCGCACCCAAAGAGACCATCCGCGCCATGCGCGACGGACCCAGATTGTCGATCTGCGGCGTGAACAGCCGTGCCGACTTGTCCGGGATCGGGTCGCGCGACATGGCGCGAAACAGCGTGAGCGTCGTCATCGACGCGCCGATGCCCACCGCGATCGCCACGATCATGAGCGACGTGAGGAGCACGTTGCGCCGGAGGCTGCGCACCGCGAGACCCAGGTAGTAGGCGAACACGTCACGTCCCCGCGACGCGGGCAGCTTCGGCCCGGTGCAGGGGCGGCGCGAGGTCCACCGCCTGGCCGTCGACGATGTGCACCTCGCGTTGTGCGCGCAGCGCGAGCTCCGGATCGTGGGTCACCATGACGATGGTGGCGCCGTCGCGGTGCAGCTCTTCGAGCAGCTCCATGACGCCGCGCGCCATCTGCGTGTCGAGGTTGCCCGTGGGCTCGTCCGCCAGCAGCAGGCGCGGACTGCCCGCGAGCGCCCGGGCGATGGCCACCCGCTGCTGCTGACCACCGGACAGTTCTGCCGGGTAATGCCGGGAACGTGCGGAGAGTCCCACCCGCTCCAGCGACTCGCCGATGCGTCGCCGCCGTTCAGCGGTTTTCAAGCCGCGGTAGCGCAGCGGTACCTCGATGTTGTCGTGCACGTTCAGGTCGGGGATCAGATTGAAGGCCTGGAAGATGAAGCCGATCTTCTCGTTGCGCAGCCGCGAGCGCTGATCGTCGCCCAAGCCGCGTACATCGGCGCCGTCCAGGCGGTATTCGCCGCTGGAGAATTCTTCCAGCAGACCGGCGATGGTCAGGAAGGTGGTCTTCCCCGACCCGGACGGTCCCGTCACGGCGACGAACTCGCCCTCGCGTACGTGGATCGAGAAATCCCGCAACGCGAACGTTTCCACCACTTCGGTACGGTAGGCCTTCGACAGATGGGTCATCCTGAGCATAGGGCCTCGCGGTGAATCGAATTGAGAAAGTCGGACATCGAGCGGCGCGTCAGCGCGTCAGGATGACACGGGCCGCGTGCTCGAACGCGTCGGTGCCGTTGATGACCACGCGGTCGCCGGGGGACAGGCCCGCCAGGATCTCCACCTTGGCGATGCTGGCCGCGCCGAGGCGCACCGGCCGGCGCTCGGCCAGGTCGCCCTGCACCACATACACGAAACCGCCGCCGTCCTGATCCAGGAAAGCGCCGCGGTCGACCTCGAGCACGTCGTCGCGGCGGTCGATGACGATGCGCACCGCCATGCGCTCGCTCTGCCGCAGGCCCTCCGGCTTTTCGCCGAAGCGCAGCCGAGTCGTCACCTGGCCGCCCACCACTTCGGGCGAGATGCCGCTGACGCTGCCGGGCCAGTGGCGGCCGCCGCCGTCGAGATCGGCGTGCATGCCGGGCCGCAGATCGCGGGCGAAACTCTCCGCGATCTTGATCTCCACCTCGAGCGCCGACAGATCGATCACCGTCAGCAGCGGCGCGTCCTTCGCCACGCTGGCGCGCTCCGCGACCTGCACCTGTCCCACCTGGCCGTCGACGGGAGAACGCACGCTCAAGGCATCCACCTGACGCCGCACGTCGCCCACCAGATAGGTCTGCCGGTCGAGCAGGGCCTTGCGGCTGTTCACGTCGAAACTGTTCAGCGCCGGTTG
>CAZZVQ010000237.1:0-3932 GCA_964657565.1 uncultured Acetobacteraceae bacterium | reverse complement strand
CGACCGCCCCGACGGGCACCGGCTGCAGGTGGCTGTCCAGCAGATAAATGCGCGTGTTGGGCAAGGGCCTGCCGATGGCGGGGGCATGGCTGGTTGCATCCTGCGGGGATACGTCGGCGCAGCAGCTCACCACGGTATTCTCGGTGGGGCCGTAATGGTTGATTACGCGGAACGGCAGCCCGGGTGCGGGGCGGCGGCCGAGTTGGTCGCCCCCGGTCAGCATCGCGCGCAGGGCGCCGCCTGTCGGCCATGCGCGCGCCAGCACGGCTTCGGCCAGCGGGGTCGGCAGGAAGCCGATGGTGATCTGCTGTTCGACCAGCCAGGCGGTTAGCAGGTTGGGATCGCGCTGCACGTCTTGCGTTGCGATATGCAGGCTGGCGCCGGCGGCCAGGCAGGGCCAGATTTCCCAGCCCGCGGCATCGAAGGCGGGACCGGCGAGCTGGCTCGTGCGATCGGCCGGGGTGAGCGCATAGGCCTCATGGTGCCAGCCGACGAGATTGAGCAGGTTGCAATGCCGGATCGGGACGCCCTTGGGCCGTCCGGTGGAGCCTGAGGTATAGATGACATAGGCGAGGCTGTCGGGGGTTGGCGCGGGGTGCGAGGGGGTGGGCGGTGGCGCGGTGTCGGGCCGGGCGGCGATGGCGGCAGCGTCGCTGTCGAGGCGGATGGTGCCGGCAAGGGCGGGCAGGCGGTCGGTGAGCGAGTGCTGGGTGAGCAGCAGGGTTGCGGCGGCATCGTGGAGGATGAAGGCGAGGCGTTCGGCGGGATAGGCGGGATCGAGCGGCAGGTAGGCGCCGCCGGCCTTGAGCACGCCGAGCATGGCCACGATCAGCTCGGGCGAGCGTTCCAGGCACAGGCCGACCAGGGTCTCGGGCCCGACGCCGCGCGCGACGAGGTGGTGAGCGAGCCGGTTGGCGCGGGCCTCGAGCTGCGCATAGCTGACGGTGTGGTCCTGTCCCTCGTCCTGCCAGGCGAGCGCGAGCGCGTGCGGCGTGCGGGCGGCCTGCGCGGCGAACAGCTCGTGCACGCAGGTCTCGCGCGGATAGGTCCTGGCGGTGGCGTTCCAGTCGTGGAGCAACTGGCGGCGCTCGGCCTGCGGCAGGATGTCGAGGCCGGCGAGCGGGGCGCGGGGGTCGTGCTCGAGCGCCGCGACCAGGCTTGCCAGGGCGCATTGCATGTAGGTGCAGACGCGCATGGGATCGATGCCGTCGACCTGCGCTGTAAACGAGAAGCCGTCTCCCATGTCGTTGACCGAGAGCACGAAGGGATAGTTGGTGCGTTCCTGCCCGGCCAGGAAGGTGATGCCGGCAAAGGGATCGGGCGCGCCGTCCTGCCCGGGACCGGCCTGGTCTTGGTCGTCCTGGGCAGCGGCGATATGGCGATAGTTGAGCAGCGCGGTGAACAGCGGGGCGGGCGCGGCCACGCCGCTGCAGCGCTGGGCGCGGACCAGCGAGGCGTGTTCGTGGCGCAGCAGCCGCGCCAGCTGGCCATGGGTGGCGCGCGCTTCGTCGAGGGCGCCGCCGTTGCCGATGGCGATGCGCACCGGCAGGGTATTGATGAACAGGCCGAGCGCGGCGTCGATGCCCGCGCCGCCGGCCATGCGCCCGAACAGGACGGTGCCGAACACCACGTCCTGGCGGCCCGAGACGCGGGCGAGGACCTGCGCGAAGGCGAGATGGCACAGGCTGGCCGGGGTCACCCCCAGCGCGCGGGCCCGGGCGCGCAGCCGCCGGGCGAGATCGGGCGCGAGGCCGGCATGGGCTTCGGCGACAGCGCTGCCGTCGCCGTGGCTGTCGGCCAGGCCGAAGGGGGCGGTAGGCTCGTCGATGTCGCCGAGCAGCGCGGTGAAGTAGGCGTCGTGTTCGCCGGCCGGCACCCCCAGGCGTGCCTCGGCCACGAAGTTGCGGAACGGCACGGGTTGCCCCAGCAGGTCGGCGCGGCCGCGCAAGTGGAGTGCGGTCTCGTGCTGGAGGCGTTCCAGGGTGGTGTGATCCATGACCAGGTGATGGAACAGCTGCAGCGCCAGCCAGCGGTCGTTGGCCGGGTCATGGGCGACGACCAGCCGCAGCAGCGGGGCCTGGCGGACATCGAGCCGGTAGTGCGCCGGATCGCAGCGCGCGCGCAGCCGCGCGGCGATATCGCCGCCGGCATCGGTGTCGGCATCGGTATCCGACGCGAACCCGGCGTCCTCGACCAGCAGCGGGGCATGGCGCCAGACCACCTGGACCGGCTCGTCGAGACCTTCCCACAGCACGGCGGTGCGCAGGATGTCGTGGCGCGCGATCACGCGCTGCATGGCATCGGCATAGGCGTCGAGATGCTCGCGGGTGGCAAAGGCGACGAGGCCGGACAACAGGTAGGGATCGCCCTGGCTTGCCAGCAGGTGATGGAACAGGATGCCTTCCTGGAGCGGCGAGAGCGGGTAGATGTCCTGGACATTGGCCGCGCCGCCGGGCGTTGCCGCCGCGATCCGGTCGATCTGGGCCTGGTCGAGCGCGACCAGCGGCAGCATCGCCGGGGTGATGGCGCGGCAGTTTGCGGGGATGGCATTGGCCGGGACGACGATATCCGGGCCGGGACCGCCCGCGTCGGTGCCGGCCATGTCGAGCGCGATGGTCGCGGCCAGCCCGGCCAGCGTCGGCTCGAGGAACAGGGCGCGCACCGCGACCGGCCAGCCGGCGCGGCGCAGGCGCTCGATGACGCTGACCGCGAGCAGCGAATGGCCGCCCAGCGCGAAGAAGTTGTCCTCGCGCCCGACCGCCTCGAGCCCGAGCAGTTGCGCCCAGACGGCGGCGATGGCGACTTCGCAAGCCCCGCGCGGGGGGACATGCTCGCGCCGGTCGAGCACGCCGGTGCCCGGCTCGGGGAGGGCCTTGCGGTCGATCTTGCCGTTGGCGGTGAGCGGCAGCGCGTCGAGCATCACGAAGGCGGCGGGGACCATGTGCTCGGGCAGGCTGGCGCGCAGATGCGCGCGCAGGTCGGCGGCCAGTTCGGCCTCGTCGTGTGCGGCCTCGTCCATCCCGCAGTCCTGCGCCACCACGACATAGGCGACGAGGCGCCTGTCGCCGGCAGCGGCGGTGCGGGCGACGACCACGGCCTCGCGCACGCCGGCATGGCGGGCGAGCGTGGCCTCGATCTCGCCCGGCTCGATGCGGAAGCCGCGGATCTTGACCTGGTCGTCGTTGCGCCCCAGGAACTCGATCGCGCCGTCGGGGCGATAGCGGCCCAGGTCGCCGGTGCGGTACATTCTCGCCGTGGCATCGCCGGCCTCGCGCGCGAAGGGATCGGGCAGGAAGCGCTGCGCGGTCAGCTCGGGGCGATCGAGATAGCCGCGCGCCACCCCGTCGCCGCCGATATGGATCTCGCCGACCGCCCCGACCGGCACCGGCTGCCCCAGCGCATCGAGCAGATAGATCCGAGTGTTGCCGATCGGGCGGCCGATATGCGGCACGAAGCCGTCCTCGCGGCGCATCGCCACCGCGGTCGAATAGGTGGTCGTCTCCGAAGGCCCGTACAGATTGCACAGCGCGTCGATCCGGGTCTCGGCGAACAGGCGCTCGGCCAGGGACCGGGACAAAGGCTCGCCGGCCAGGTTGATGGTGCGCACCGTGTCCGGAATGCCCCCCGCGTCGAGCAGCGCGGTGATCGCGGAAGGGACGGTATTGATCAGGGTGACCGGACCGGGCCGCTCGATCATGGCCAGGGCGTTCCGGGCGATATGGACGGTGGCGCCTGCCGCCAGGGGCACGAAGATCTCGAAGACCGCCAGATCGAAGTTGAGCGAGGTGGCAAAGAGCGTGTGGGCAAGCCGTTCCCGGCTGAAGGCGGCGGTGCCCCAGGTGATGAAGTTGACGGCCTGGCGGTGTTCGATGGCGGTGCCCTTGGGCCGTCCGGTGGAGCCTGAGGTATAGATGACATAGGCGAGGCTGTCG
>CAZZVQ010000236.1:0-3962 GCA_964657565.1 uncultured Acetobacteraceae bacterium | reverse complement strand
AGCGCGGCTTGGTTCTGCATGGCGTGTTGGAGCGCGCCGACCCGGCGCTGGTCGACCCTGGCGTGACGGCACAGATGGAGCGCTTGCTCGATGACGTCCTGGTGGGACGGCGGGACATGATGTCGGCCATCGATGCGGTTTGCGAGCAAGCCAGCCGGATCATCGGCCGGCTCACGGAGCGGGGTGCTGGTGAAGCGATCCCGACCACCGTCGCCGCGGCTGCGCCGCCAAGTCGATTTCGGCAGAAGTCAGCTTACCGGTCGAAAACAGCACCGTCCCGACACCCTCGAAAGCCGGCCCTCGATCCCGATGCCGGCTCTTCTGCGACAATCGGAGCGGTTGCGAAGCAGCGACGCTCGACGCGCTCGATCTCGTCCGATGCGAGAGCGCCCGACTCAGCTCGCATCCAAGCGGAGCCAAAAGGGCGAGCATCGAGGGTCCGCTCAAATGGGAAGTCTGACCAGCCCGTGACGAACAGCGCCGGCAATGTGTCGGACGGGGAGACGCCGCTGCGTATACCCTTCGGCAACAAGGAAACCGCCCAAGCACTCGGAGCTCGCTACCGTGCTGGTGGGTGGTACGCTCCGGCCGATGTCCCGCTCACCGGGTTTCGGGAACGGGGCTGGCTGTAGCAAGGGCTGGCCGTTGAGAAACGCCGCTTACTGCGGCCGAAAGTCCGTCGGAGTTGCTGGATCTCGGTCCGACAGACGCTTGGCCGCTCGCCCCGTCGGCGCGCACAGGGCCAACTCGACCCGCTTGGCCCCAATCACCTTCAGGACCGAGTTGACCAGCGTGGTCTTGCCCACGCCGGGGCCGCCGGTGATGACCAGCACCGTCGATCGCAACGCCAGCCGGAGTGCCTCTTGCTGGCTGTCGGCCAAAGCAAGCCCCGTCCGGCCTTCCACCCACGGAATGGCTTTGTCGGCGTCGATTGGTGGCCAAGGCGGCGCGCCCCGAGCCAAACAGCGCAGGCGCTCGGCGATCACCTGCTCCGCCCGATACAGCCTAGCCAGGAACACGCACCGCCGCCCGTCCAGCGTGTCGGCCACGACATCGCCGGCGTCCAACTCGAGAAACGTGAAATGGGCCCGGATGAGAGGTCTGATAGCAGCTGAACCGAAGTGCAGTTCAGCCGGGCAAAGTTTCTCAAATGGCTGGCACGCCCACTGCTGGTAGCGTCGAGGCAACAGCCGAACGGAGCGCAGGTTGTCCGTGCTCAACATGTGAAGCTGGCGCAGGGCGTCCGAGATAGTATCCTTGCACCAAATCACAGCCTTCTTGCTGGAGAAATTCCATCTGGCCCGCAGTCTCGACCCCCTCGGCCGTGGTTTGTAATCCAAGACTTTTGCCTAAGCCCAAGATCGCCCGGATGATTGCCGCGGCGTTCGCGTCTTTACCCAACGTTCGGATAAAAGACTGGTCAATCTTCAGCTTGTCGAACGGAAACCGGTGCAGGTAGCTAAGACTGGAGTAGCCCGTGCCGAAGTCGTCCATTGCGATTTTAACGCCCAGCGCTTTCAAGCCCTGAAGTGTCCCGAGTGCGGCAGCAGTGTCCTGGACCAACACGCCCTCGGTAATCTCCAGTTCGAGCCGTGCAGGTTCGAGACCCGTTTCGCACAGCACAGTTCCGACGAGATCGACAAGATCTGGATGACGGAACTGCACGGGTGAGAGATTGACGGACATCGTAATCCCATCCCATCGCTTGGCCTGCTTGCAGGCCGTCCATAGTGCCCATTCCCCGAGCGGGAGAATGAGGCCCGTCGATTCCGCGATCGGGATGAACTCACCCGGGCTAATCATACCGCGCTCGGGGTGGTGCCAGCGCATTAACGCTTCGACCCCGGTGATCCGTTGGTTGTCGGCTTCTGCAAACGGCTGGTAGTGAAGTTCGATCTGCCCTTCAGCCAGCGCTCGTCGGAGGTCTCTCTCGGTTGCCTTGCGCGCCTGTAACTCGGCATCCATCCCGGGCGCAAAGAAGCGATACGTGTCCCGCCCCTCGGCTTTAGCGCGGTAAAGCGCGATGTCGGCATTCTTCAAAAGCTGCTGAGTGCTTTGTCCATCATGAGGTGCGAGCGCCACACCGACGCTGAGCCCAATGCAAACATCGTGGTTCTCAATCCGGAATGGCGCCGCGATCCGTTTCAGCAGCCGGCGGCACAGATCTTCGGCATCGGTCGGCTCAAGCGGACCGAACTGGATAATTGCGAACTCATCGCCTCCCAGCCGCGCGACAGTGTCGGTCTCGCGCACGCAGTCTTGCAAACGTATCGCCACCTCTTTGAGCAGCAGGTCACCGGCGGCATGCCCGAGCGTGTCGTTCACCTCCTTGAACCGGTCAAGGTCCAAGCAAAGGACGGCCGCGAGCTCGCCGCGATGGCTGACCGAGGCAACCGCCCGGTCCAACCGCTCCGCGAACAACACCCTGTTTGGCAGCCCGGTGAGCGCATCGTGCAGGGCAAGGTGTTGTGCGCGGGCGTGCGCACTGATCTCGACTGTCACGTCGGTCGCGGTGCCGCGATAGCCATGAAACGTGCCATCCACGTTCAGCAACGGCCGGGCCGCAAGGTCACAAATTCTCAAGTTTCCGTCGTTGTCAGCGTATTCACAGCGTAGATTTCGGAATGGCTTCCGGTCCTGGAGCAACACTGCGAAGCTGCTGACCTCGTTGTGCTCCCTCACTGGGACGAGGACGTCATCCTGTTTTTTTCCAAGCAGCTCGTTCGGGCTGCGGCCCGTGATGGTCATAAAGCGATCTGAGACATAGATTAGACGAAACTCCTCATCCGTCTCCCAAAGCCAGTCGGATGCAGCTTCCGCAATATCGCGGAAACGCTTTTCACTTGTTTGCAAAGACTGCAACACCACGGCCTTGTCGGCCTCGAGGTGCTGGTTGGCGACCATACTAGCCTTGAACACATCGAGCGACCGGGCCATGGTTCCCAGCTCATCCCGTCGGTTCCGGTCTGGAATAGCAACGTCGGTCACTCCTTCTGTGAGGAGCCGAGTAGCTTCAGCGAGGCGTCTCAACGGTAAGAAAGCTACTTTGTGCAAAACCGCGTAGATCAGCAACAGAGTAAGTGCGGTCACGCCGACGGCAGTGATCACTTGCCTGATGACACTGGAATTTCCAGTCTGCGAACTCGGTCCGCAGATCGATCGCGGCGCTGTAAGCACCCATAATCTCGCCTTGCTGGATACCCATTAGCCCCGTGTGGCAGGCGGCACACCGTTCATCGGTGGCATGCCCTTGGCCAAGCACGATTGGACGAGTAACGCGGAGCACGCGATCCCCGGTGTTTTCTGTCCGGAAACTGGCGGTGGCGATTGTGGCCGCATCCAATTCATCGCGTGGACCTTCAAGCTCCTGTTCGCCCTGTGCCGTCTGGTAGGCGAGAACTTTCGGGCCCATCACGACCCACAGGCGGACGCCTTTGCTCGCTTCTGAGAACTGCTCCATGGCGCCGTTAAGGGTGGCGATTGCGCCGTCGCCGTCGTCGGTCTGTTTGCGATTCAGCATCGCCTGAACGTGCACGGCTTCGAGCATATCGAGGGCGGCAGAGGCCCGCCGCTCGGCCATCTTAACGATTTCCTTGTACTCGACGCTGACATTGGAGATCACCGCTGCTGCCGCCATTAACGTAAGAGCGAATCCGACCGCAAGCACCATTGAGCGCGTCAGCGAAGGACGCTCAAAAGCGTACATTACACTCGTCCATGTATCAGCATCTTGACTGAGAGTAGGAGCCGCTGATGAAGATTTTCTTAACAGTTGGATTGCGCGGTTAACAACCGACTGGACATGAAACTGCTGGAGAAGTTTGTATCGTTCAGGGAAGCCCCCAGCCTTTTCTCAACGGGGGCGGCGGCGTGCTTGCACGCCGGTCCTGAATAACGTCGGAGAAACACGATGCCAAAAGGATCCGATCTTCTCGTCCGCGCGCTCGAGAATGAAGGTGTCG
>CAZZVQ010000235.1:0-4086 GCA_964657565.1 uncultured Acetobacteraceae bacterium | reverse complement strand
CTGGAGAACGTCAATGAACATCCCCAAGCGCATGCGCTACGCCCTGCTGGCCGCCACCCTAGCGGCCACGACCGGCGGCATCGCCGTCGCCCAGAACGCCCAGAACGCCGCCACCTACGACCCGGCCCAACTCCCGGCCACCAAGGGCAAGGTCGCGCAATACAGCCTCACCCCGCGCGGCGATGTCGATGGCCTCATCCTCGACGACGGCACCGAGATCCACTTCCCGCCGCATCTCGGCACCCAGCTCGTCTACCTCGTCAAGCCCGGCGACAGCGTGACGGTGAACGGCCTCAAGGCCCGCAACGTGCCGATGGTGATGGCCCTGCAGATCACCAACGACGCCACCAGCAAGAGCGTGGTCGATAGCGGCCCGCCCGCCGGCGGCCCGCCCCCCCGCGAGCATGGCCCCGGCCCCGCGGGACCCGGCAGACCCCGCGGTCCCGGCCCGATGGGTCAGACGCTCGAGGCGCAGGGCGTCGTCAAGGCGCAGCTCCACGGTCCGCGCGGCGACCTCAACGGCGTGCTGCTGCAGGACGGCACCATCGTGCGCCTGCCGCCGCCGGAGGCGCAGCGCCGCGAGGCCGCGTTGGCCGTCGGCAAGACGGTGTTCGTCCAGGGTGACGGTCTGGCCTCGCCGCTCGGCCGCGTCGTGGCAGCCCGCACGATCGGCACCTCCGCCCAGGACGCCACCGCGCTGCCCATGCCGCCGCCGCCGCGCGACCGTCGTGGCCCGGCGCTCGCCGGCCCCGGTGCCCCGCCGCCGGCAAGCCCGGACGCAGCACCGCCCCCACCCCCGCCCACGTCCAACTGAGACGCGACGAGCAAGGTGGCGGGCGGGTCACGCCTGCCCGCCACCGTCGCGCTCGGTCTCGATCTTGTACCGCTCGATCTTGTCGTACAGCAGTTGCCGGCGGATGCCGAGCATCTCGGCCGCCTGCGCGCGGTTGCCGCGCGAGGCGTCCAGCGCCCGCCGCAGCATCGCCGTCTCCAGCCGCGCGACCGCGTCAGGCAGCGTCCCCGCCAGCCAATCGACGCTACCGGCAGCAGCCGAACGCGCCGCGCCCGACAGAAAGTCCAAATCCCCCGCACTCAGCACCGGCCGCCGCGCCAGCGTCGCCGCCCGCTTCATCGCGTTGACCAATTCGCGGACGTTGCCGGGCCAGCGATGCCCGAGCAGCCGGGCCGCCGCGTCCGCCCCGAGCCGGCGCTCACCGCCCTGCAAGGCCAGGAAATGCTCGGCCAGCGGGATGATGTCCGCCAGCCGGCTGCGCAGCGGCGGCAGCGACACCGGCACCACGCCGATCCGGTAATACAGATCCTCCCGGAACGTCCCGGCCCGCACCGCCTGGTCGAGATCGCGGTGCGTCGCGGCGATCACCCGCACGTCGATCCCGACCGGCTTGCCGCCCACCGGGGTGACCACCCGATCCTGCAGCACCCGCAGCAGCTTGGCCTGCATCGCCAGATCCATGTCGCCGATCTCGTCGAGGAACAGCGTGCCGCGCTGCGCCTCCCGGAACGACCCGGCGCGGTCGGCCACCGCCCCGGTGAACGCCCCGCGGACATGGCCGAACAGCAGGCTCTCCAGCAGCTCCGTCGGGATCGCCGCGCAGTTGACCGGCACGAACGGCCCCGCGGCGCGGCTGCCATGCCGATGGATCGCGCGCGCCACCACCTCCTTGCCGGTCCCGGTCTCGCCGAGCAGCAGCACGGTGGCGTCGCTGTCGGCGAGCAGGCCGATGCTCTTCTGCACCTCGCGCATCGCCGCGCTCGATCCGATCAGGTCGCCCTCCCGCCCCGCGTCCGGCAGCGTCCCCGCCGTCACGCCCGCCTGCGGCAGCATCCGCTGCAACAGGGCCGCCAGCGCCTCGCGACCGACCGGCTTGGCGAGATGGTCGACCGCGCCCAGCCGCATCGCCTCGATCGTGTTCTCCCCGGTCGGCACCGCGGTGATCACGGCCACCGGCGGCGGCGAGGGCAGGGCGCGGATGCGCTTCAGCAATGCCATCCCGTCCATCCCCGGCATGCGCAGGTCGAGCAGCACCGCGTCCGCCCGGTGCCCCGCCAGCCACGCCAGGCAGGCAGGCCCGTCCTCCGCCTCCGCCGCCACATGGCCGAGGTCGCCGATCGCCACCGCCATGGCCCGGCGCAGCGGTCCATCGTCGTCGACGATCAGGATCGTGGCCACGAAGCCTCCTGCGGCAGCTCGAGCACGAAGACCGTCGGGCCCGCCAGTGTCAGCCGCCCGCCATGCGCATCCGCCAGTTCGCGCGCGATCGCCAGTCCCAGGCCCGTCCCGTCCGCGCGGCCGGTGACGAAAGGCTCGAACAGCCGCTCCGTCATCCCCGGCGGCACGCCCGCGCCGTCATCGGCGACCGAGATCGCGAGCAGCTCCGGCCGGCGCTCGGCGGCAAGGGTGACGGTCCCGTTCGGGGCGGCGTGGCGGATCGCGTTGGACATCAGGTTGTCGAGGATACGGGAGACGATCGCCGGGTCCAACGCGGCCGCGCCGGGCGCGCAGACCGTGGTGAGGGTGAGGCCACGGGAGGCAGCGGCGTCGCCGTGCCGGGCCGCGGTGGCGGCCAGGAAGGCGGGCAGGTCGGTCGGCTCCGGCGCCGGGTCGACGCGCTGGGTCATGGCGAGCAATTCGCTGACCAGGCTGTCGAGCCGGTCGAGTTGCTCGATCATGTCGGCGATCCCCGCCGCCCGCCGGCGATCATCCCCGGCCAGCGCGTTCTCGCCCTGCAGCCGGGCGGCCGCGAGCGGGTTGCGGATCTCGTGCGCCACCCCCGCCGCGACCCGGCCCAACGCCGCCAGCCGCTCCGCTCGCGCCACCCGCTCGGCCATGGCGTCGGAATCGCGCCGCGCCTGGGCCAGCCGCGCGCCGGCGAGGTTCAACGCGTCGACGATCCGGTCCAGCTCGCGCTCCCCCGAGCGCGCGAGTGGCGGCAACCCGGCCTCGCCCTCGCGGCCCAGCGTCGCCTCGATCCGACCGATCTGCCGGCCCCACACCGCCAGCGTGCGCCCGAGCAACACCGAGATCAGCAGCAGCAGCACCAGCAGCGCGATCAGCCCGGTCTGCAGCGAGCCCAGCCCGGCCTGCGTGCCGACCCGCGCCCGGGTCCACGCGGTCACGCCCGTGATCGGCCCCTCGAGCGGGCAGGCGGCCAGCAGCAGCGTCGCGGAAGGCTCGCTCACGCTGCGGCTGACCGTGCGGTCCTCGCGCAATGCGGCGGCATTGATCTCGGAAAGTTGCGCCGTCTCGGCCGCCGAGAACGGCGCGCCGCCACCGCCCGTCGGCGCCGCATCGGCCAGCGAACCGCCGGCTCCCGACCAGATGCCGCCTTGCACGCCCGCCTGCCGCGCCAGCGCGATCTGGACGACGGTGGTCAGGTCGCGCCGTGTGGCCGGGTCGTCGGCCAGGCCGGCGCCGCCGGCAGTATAGAAGGTGTAGCGGTCGCGGATCAGGTCGCAGGCGCGCGCGAGGACGGCCTGGGTGCGGCCGAGCTGCGCTTCGCTCGACTGGCGGAACACGCTGACGAGCAGCAGGCCGAGGACGACGCTCGAGAGGATCGACAGCCCCCACAGCCCGATCAGACGTGCTTTGAGCGAGCGCATGGGCCAGGAGGTCTATGTCGATCGCAGGCAGCGTGGCAATAGACGGTCGCAGGACGGGGCCCGCGTGGTGGCCCGGCTTCGGACGAGGATGACGAGCGTGAGCAACGAGAAGATGACGGCCCAGATGACGGAGAAGGACGGCTTCATCGCCGCCCTCGACCAGAGCGGCGGGTCGACCCCCGGCGCGCTGCGCCAGTATGGCATCGAGCCTGGTTCATACAGCGGCGACGAGGAGATGTTCCGCCTCATGCACGAGATGCGGGTCCGCATCATCACCGCGCCGCCCTTCACCGGCGCGAAGGTGCTCGGCGCCATCCTGTTCGAGCGCACCATGGACGGCCACGTCGAAGGCAAGCAGGTGCCGCACTATCTCTGGGAGGACCGCGGCGTCGTACCCTTCCTGAAGGTCGACAAGGGGCTCGAGGCCGAGGCCGACAGCGTCCAGATGATGAAGCCGATGCCGGA
>CAZZVQ010000234.1:0-4097 GCA_964657565.1 uncultured Acetobacteraceae bacterium | reverse complement strand
GATCATCTACCCGCGCGCATATCCGTCCCGATGAGCGCCGCGACCCTACCCCACACCGAAGACCCCGACCGCGCCGAGCTGATCGCCGCCCGCCCGCACCTCTCCATGCACGCCATGGACGGCCTGCTCGTCGAAGGCGTCCCGCTGCTCGCCATCGCCGACGCCGTCGGCACGCCCACCTGGGTCATCTCCGCCGGCGCCCTCCGCTCCCGCCTGCACCAGCTCCAAACCGCCCTCGCCGACCTCCCCGTCCGCGTCCACTACGCCGTCAAGGCCAACGATCACCTCGCCATCCTCCGCCTGATGTCCAAGAACGGCGCCGGCGCCGACGTGGTCAGCGGCGGCGAACTCCAGCGCGCCCTGCACGCCGGCCACGACCCGGCCCATATCGTCTTCTCCGGCGTCGGCAAGCAGGACTGGGAACTGCGCCTCGCCCTCGAGCACGGCGTCGGCCAGATCAACGTCGAGAGCGCCGAAGAACTCGCCATGCTCTCCGCCATCGCCGCCGCGACCGGCCGCACCGCCACCATCGCCCTGCGCATCAACCCCGACGTCGATGCCGGCACCCACGCCAAGATCACCACCGGCCGCGCCGACAACAAATTCGGCATCTCCTACGCCGACGCCCCAGCCCTCTACGCCCATGCCGCCACCCAGCCCGGCATCGACCCGGCCGGCATCGCGCTGCATATCGGCAGCCAGATCCTGTCGATGACCCCCTACCGCGCCGCCTACCGCCGCGCCGCCGACCTCGTCCGAGCGCTGCGAACCGCTGGCCAAACTGTTAGGATCGTCGATTGCGGCGGCGGCCTCGGCATCTTCTACCGCGACGAGCCCGCCCCCACCCCCGAAGCCTTCGCCGCCACCATCCGCCACGCCTTCGCCGGCCTCGACGTCGCACTGGCGGTCGAGCCCGGCCGCTGGCTCGCCGGCCCCGCCGGGCTGTTGCTGGCCTCGGTCGTGCTCAGCAAGACGACCGGCCGCCGCCGCTTCGTCGTACTCGACGCCGCGATGAACGACCTGCTCCGGCCGGCCATGTACGACGCTTGGCACGCCATCGTCCCGGTCGCCGCCCGCGATGCCGTCGCCCCCACCGGCCCCTGCGACATCGTCGGCCCCGTCTGCGAGACCGGGGACACGTTTGCGAAAGCGCGCGGACTGCCGCCGCTCGCACCGCACGCAAAAGTAGCGATCCTCGACGCGGGTGCGTATGGTTCGGTCATGAGCTCGACCTACAACGCCCGGCCGCTGGCCGCGCAGGTCCTCGTCGATGGCGACCGCTGGGCGACGATCCGCGACCGCCAGTCGCCGGAAGCGATGTGGGCCGGCGAGCGCGTGCCGGATTGGCTCGGGTGACGGCGACGCCGGAGCCCGCCCGCCTCGCTCGAAAGCGCCGCCTCGCGCAGGCGGCGCTCTGGTTCGAACAACTCTGGCCCGCGATCTGGCCCGCCATCGGCGTGCTCGGCCTGTATGCCGGGGTCGCCCTGCTCGATCTGCCGTCCTTGCTGCCGTCCTGGCCGCGCATTCTCCTATTCGTCGCGGTGCTCGCCGTCGCGGGCGGGCTGCTCTGGCGGGGCCTGCGCCGGGTCGCGCGCCCCAGCGCGGCGCTCGCCGACCGACGGCTCGAGCGGGATAGCGGCCTGGCGCACCGTCCGCTGGCCGCCATCGGCGACCGCCCCGCCGACCCGACTCCGGAGCAGGAAGCGCTGTGGCGGGTCCATCTCGCCCGGCTCGCCGCGTCCATCCCCCGCCTCACGGTGCGCCGGCCGCGCCCCGGCCTGGCCGCCCGCGACATGTGGGCCCTTCGCGGCGCCCTGCTGGTGTTCCTCGTCGCCGCCCTCGCCGTCGCCGGCCCCGATGCCGGCCCCCGCCTGCTGCGCGCCGTCACGCCCACCCTCCCGTCGGCGCCCGCCGGACCCGGCACGCAGATCCAGGCCTGGATCACTCCGCCGGCCTATACCGGCCTTCCCCCGATGCTGCTGCGTCCCGACGCGCCCGACGCGCGCGCGCCGGCCGCGTCCCACATCACCGTCAGCGTCACCGGCGACACCGCCGAACCGAGTCTCGCGCTCGACGGCGCGGCCGAGCCGTTCCACGCGCTCGATCCCTCCAGCTGGCAGGCCGAGCGCGACCTGGGCACCGGCAAGGACGGGCGCGAGCGCGTCGAGATCGTCCGCTCCGGCGCGCCGCTCGCGGCCTGGACGCTGACGCTGATCCCCGACCAGCCGCCCGAGCCGCTGTTCACCGAGCCGCCCGGCGCCAACGTCGTCGGCGGCCGCCCGACCCTGCAGACGCGGTTCGCCTGGCAGGCGACCGACGATTATGGCGTGACGTCGCTCGAGGTCGAGCTGCGCCTGACCGGCCGGCCCGAGGCGCCGCCGGTGATCGTGCCGGTCCCGCTGGCCGGGTCGCCGAAATCGGCCCACGGCGCCATCGTGCCCGACCTGACGGCGCACCCCTGGGCCGGGCTGCCCGTGGTCGCCCGGCTCATCGCCAAGGACGCGCCCGGCCAGATCGGCACGAGCGATTCGGCTACGCTGACACTGCCCGCCCGCGACTTCCAGAACCCGGTCGCCGCCGCCCTGATCGCCGTGCGCCGCCAGCTCAGCCTGATGCCCGATGAGCGCCGGGCCGCCCGGGCCGTGGTCGACGGGATCGCCGACCAGCCGGAAGCGGTCGACAATTCGACCAGCATCCTGCTGAACCTGCGCGCGCTGTCCGCCCTGCTGGGCCGCGGGCGCGGGCAGGAGGCGATCGACGAGGCGCAGGCCCGGATGTGGACCCTGGCGCTGGCGCTGGAGGAGAACGCGCCGGAACGGACGGCCAAGGCGCTCGAACAAGCCCGCGAGGCGATGCGCGACGCGGTCGATCCGGATCAGCCGAAGACCCCCGAACAGGCCGAGATCGACCGCAAGGTGCAGGAGCTGCGGGACGCCATCCAGAAGCACATGGAGGCGCTGGCCGAGCAGGCCCGGCGCGACGGCACCGCCATGCCGTTCGACCCCAAGCTGCCGCAGATGAACGCCCGCGACCTCGACCGCCTGGCGCAGCAGCTTCAGCAATCGCTGAAGGAGGGGCGCATGGACGACGCGCGCCAACAGATGGCCGAGTTGGAGAAGCTGCTGGAGGCGCTGCAGAACGCCCGCCCCGAGTCCGGCGAACAGCGCGACCAGCAACGCGCCGAACGGCGGCAGCGCGGCAAGGAGCAGATGGACGCGGTGCAGGACATGGTGCAGCGCGAGGGCCAGCTGCTCGACAAGAGCGAGAAGCGCGCCGCCGACCAGAACGCCCCCCAACGCGGCCAGCCGCAGCAGCAACAACAGCAACAACAATCGGGCCAGCCTGGCCAGCCGGACCCGCAGCGATCCGGCGACGCCAAATCCCAAACCGCCATGCGCCGGGCTCTCGGCGAGCTGATGCAGCGCTTCGGCGACCTCACCGGCGATATCCCGGCCCCGCTCGGCGAGGCCGATCAGGCCATGCGCGAGGCCGGCCAGGCGCTAGCCGACGGCCGTGACGCCGCAGCCGGGGCCGCCACCAAGCGCGCCATCGAGGCGCTGCAGAAAGGCGGCCGCCAGATGGGCCAGCAGGTCGCCCGCCAGTTCGGCACCGGCCAGCAGCCCGGCGAAGAGGGCGAGGGGGATGGCGAAGGCGAGGGTGACGGCCAATCCCTCGGCAGCACCCAGAACGGCGACGGCCGCACCGCCGGTCCCCGCCCCGGCGCCAACCCCGGCTCCGGCCAGCGCCGCTCCGCCAACCGCGACCCGCTCGGCCGACCGCTACAGCAAGGCACCTCCGGCAACGCCGAAAGCGGCGACGTCCGCGTGCCCGACGACATGGAACAGGCCCGCACCCGCGAGATCCAGGACGAACTCCGCCGCCGCGGCGCCGACCGCACCCGCAAGCAGAACGAGCTCGACTACATCGACCGCCTACTCACGCCCTTCTGACGCCGTCCCGCCCGGCACCGCCCCCGCTGCCGCAGGCGCTGCAGGTGCCGCAGGCGCGGCCAACCCCAGCGCCGCATATGCCCGGATGCTTGGTGGCCACACCGCCATCACCCGGTCCCGCCCCACATACAGCCCGGCGATCCCCGC
>CAZZVQ010000233.1:0-4134 GCA_964657565.1 uncultured Acetobacteraceae bacterium | reverse complement strand
CGGCCGCCCCGCCAACGGACGCCTGCTCGGCCTGATCGCCATCGTCGCCGCCGGGCTCTGGCTCGCCAGCGGCGTCTACCGGGTCCAGCCCGACGAACAGGGCGTCGTCCTCCGCTTCGGCGCCTTCCAGGGCTACACCTACCCCGGCCTGCGCTACCACATCCCCTGGCCGGTCGAATCCGTCCTCACCCCCTCCGTCACCCGCGTCAACCGAATCGAGGTCGGCGTCCGCACCCCGTCCGACCGCCTCGACCGCGGCGAACCCGGCCGCCAGATCCCCGCCGAAGCCCTCATGCTGACGGGCGACGAGAACATCATCGACATCAACTTCTCCGTCTTCTGGCGCATCAAGGACGCCAAGGAGAACCTCTTCGACATCCGCAACCCGGCCGAAACCGTCCGCGCCGCCGCCGAGAGCATGATGCGCCAGGTCATCGGCCACACCCCGATCCAGCCCGCCCTGACCGAAGCCCGCGCCCGCATCGAGCTAGACGTCATGACCGGCACCCAAGCGATCCTCGACCAATACGGCTCCGGCGTCGAAGTCACCCAGGTCCAGCTCCAGAAGGTCGACCCTCCCGCCGCCGTGATCGAAAGCTTCCGTGACGTCCAGCGCGCCAACACCGACGCCGAGCGCGTCCGCAACGAGGCCGAGAGCTTCCGCAACGATATCGTCCCCCGCGCCCGCGGCGACTCCGCCCGCCTCGTCGCCGAAGCCGAGGGCGCCAAGAGCGCCTCCGTCGCCGAAGCCACCGGCCAGGCCCAGCGCTTCCTCAGCGTCTACAAGGCCTACGCCCAGGCCAAGGACGTCACCCTCAAGCGCCTCTACATCGACACCATGCAGGACATCCTGACCAATACCCCGTCCATCGTCATCGACGACCAGCTCAAGGGCATCGTGCCGTATCTGCCGCTCGACGCCGTTAACCCATCGCACCCGGAAACCGCCGCGACCACGACCGCCTCGCCCCGCCGGGGAGCCACCCGATGAACCGCCTCGGCACCGCCGGCATCGCCGCCCTGGTCGTCATCCTCCTCGTCGCCGGCGCCAGCCTCTTCACCGTCTCGCAGACCGAACAGGTCCTCATCACCCAGTTCGGCCAGCCCGTCCGCGTCATCAAGGACCCCGGCCTGCACGCCAAGATCCCCTTCGTGCAGACCGTCCTCGACTTCGACAACCGCCTGCTCGACTTCAACACCACCGGCGAGGAGGTCATCCTCGCCGACCAGCGCCGCCTCACCATCGACAGCTTCACCCGCTATCGCATCACCGACCCGCTCCGCTTCTTCCAGGCCGCCGGCCCCAGCGAGGACGGAATCCGCGGCCGCCTCAACTCCGTCGTCACCTCCGCCCTGCGCCGCGTCCTCGGCAACGAGACCCTCCTCAACGTGCTCTCGGCCAACCGCAACCGCATCATGGGCCTCATCAAGAACCAGGTCAGCGACGAGATGCGCAATTTCGGCATCGCCATCGAGGACGTCCGCATCCGCCGCGCCGACCTCCCCGAGGAGAACACCCAGGCCATCCTCGCCCGCATGAAATCCGAGCGCGAACGCGTCGCCAGCCAACTCCGCGCCGAGGGCGCCGAAGCCGCCGCCAAGATCCGCGCCGACGCCGAACGCGACCGCACCGTCCTCCTCGCCGACGCCGGCGCCACCGCCGACAAGCTCCGCGGCGAGGGCGAACAGCAGGCGATCGACATCTACGCCACCGCCTCGAAGGTCGACCCGGAGTTCTTCATCACCTACCGCACCCTGCAAGCCTACCGCCAAGCCTTCGGCGAAGGCCGCTCCCGCCTCGTCCTCACCCCGGAATCCGACTTCCTGCGCCTCCTCCGCCAACAACCGTCCAGCAACTAACTCGTGGCTTGCCGGTTGCCAGCGTGTGCGCATATCCCTCAAACCACCGACTTCTCCCTCTCCCGCTGGCGGGAGAGGGGCGGGGTGAGGGTGGTCCGCGGCCAACCGAGCGGACGACCCGATCATCGAGAGTTAGGTCACCAAGGAGCCCGACGATGCGCCTAAATCTCTTTCGCGCGGCCGCGCTGGCCGCCATCCTCTCCGCAACCCTACCCAACCCGGCCAGCGCCCGCGGCGCCCCCGACAGCTTCGCCGACCTCGCGGCCCAGCTCTCCCCCGCCGTCGTCAACGTCTCCTCGTCCCAAAAAGTCGAGCAGCGCGCCGACCGCGGCCCCGAGATCCCCGGCTTCCCGCCCGGCTCCCCCTTCGAGCAGTTCTTCCGCGACTTCATGGACCGCAACCACCCCGGCGGCGGCGGCCAGGGCCAGGGTCCAGGCCCGCAACGCCGCGGCGACCGCCCCCAGGGCAACGACGACGCCCCCGGCGGCGGCCGCGCCGTCTCCCTCGGCTCCGGCTTCATCATCGACCCGGCCGGCTACATCGTCACCAACAACCACGTCATCGACGGCGCCGACGAAATCAGCGTCACCCTGACCGACAACACCACCCTCAAGGCCACCCTCGTCGGCAAGGACGACCGCGTCGACCTCGCCCTCCTCAAAGTCACCACCGACCACCCGCTCAAGGCCGTCTCCTTCGGCGACAGCGACGGCTCGCGCGTCGGCGACTGGGTCCTCGCCATCGGCAACCCCTTCGGCCTCGGCGGCTCCGTCACCGCCGGCATCGTCAGCGCCCGCGGCCGCGACATCCGCCAGGGCCCCTACGACGACTTCATCCAGACTGACGCCGCCATCAACCGCGGCAACTCCGGCGGCCCCCTGTTCAACATGAACGGCGAGGTCATCGGCATCAACACCGCCATCTACTCCCCCTCCGGCGGCTCCGTCGGCATCGGCTTCTCCGTGCCCTCCAGCCTCGCCAAGCCCGTCATCATGCAGCTCCGCGAGTTCGGCCACGCCCGCCGCGGCTGGCTCGGCGTCCGCATCCAGCAAGTCACCCCCGACATCGCCGAAGCCGTCGGCCTCAAGGACGTCCAGGGCGCCATGGTCGCCGGCATGAACGACGGCGGCCCGGCCGACAAAGCCGGCATCCACAACGGCGACGTCATCCTGAAATTCAACGGCCAGGACGTGAAGGAAATGCGCACCCTCCCGCGCATCGTCGCCGAGACCGAAGTCGGCAAGCAGGTCCCCGTCGTCGTCTGGCGCGACCACAAGGAGGTCGCCCTCTCCGCCTCCACCGGCGAACTGCCCGACGAGATCCAGCAGGCCAGCACCTCCCCCGTTCCTCCCCCCATCACCCGCAACAGCGCGACGATGCTCTCCGGTCTCGGCGCCAAGCTCTCCCCCATCACCGACGCCCTGCGCGACCAATTCAAGCTCGCCCCCGACCAAAAGGGCGTCGTCATCACCGACATCCAGTCCGACGGCCCCGCCGCCAGCCGCGGCCTCAAGCCCGGTGACGTCATCGTCGAAGTCCAACAAGAACCCGTCACCACCCCCCAAGACGTCCAAGATCGCCTAGAGAAATACCGCAAGCAAAGCCGCAAGACGGTCCTCATGCTCGTCCAAAACGCCGACGGCATGCGCTGGATTCCCATCCCCCTCAACGTCCAATCCGACAAGAAACCCGGCTAACGATCAGGGGCCAGTAGCCAGGAGCCAGCGGCCAGGAGACTCGCTGCCATCTCCTGGTCCCTGGTCCCTGAACCCTGAACCCTGATGCCGCATCCCGACACCTGGCTCGAAGTCCGACCCGAAGGCCTCTACTGCACCCCCGGCGCCTTCTACATCGACCCGGTCCGCCCCGTCCCCCACGCCCTCATCACCCACGCCCACGGCGACCACGCCCGACCCGGCCACGGCGCCGTCCTCGCCAGCCCCGAGACCATCGACCTCATGGACGTCCGCATGGGCGAGGGCAGGGCCGGTGTCACCCAGCAGAAACTCGACTACGGCGAACCGTTGAAGATCAACGGTGTCCAGGTCTGGCTCGAGCCCGCCGGCCACGTCCTCGGCAGCGCGCAGATCGCCATGGAGTGGCGCGGCAGCCGGGTCGTCGCCAGCGGCGACTACAAGCGCCAGTCCGATCCAACCTGCCGGTCGTTTGACCCCATTCCCTGCGACGTCTTCATCACCGAAGCAACCTTCGCGCTACCCGTCTTCCTCCACCCTCCGGCGGAGGACGAGATCGCCCGCTTGCTCGCCAGCGTCG
>CAZZVQ010000232.1:0-4187 GCA_964657565.1 uncultured Acetobacteraceae bacterium | reverse complement strand
GCGGGAGAGGGAGAAAGGGCCGCCCGGATTTCGTCGAGCGCTGCCGGATCGTCGATGGTTGGGGGCACGGCGGCCTCCTCGCCATCCGCGATCTTGCGGATGCTGCCGCGCAGGATTTTCCCGGAGCGCGTCTTCGGCAGCCGCGCCACAATCCGGGCGTCACGGAACGCCGCCACTGGGCCGATCCGCTCCCGCACCAGGGCCACGAGTTCGGCCGCGATATCAGCGTCCGGCCGAACCACGCCCGCCTTCAGCACCACCAGCCCGAGCGGCGTCTGACCCTTCAGCGCGTCCACGGCGCCGACGACAGCGCATTCGGCCACGTCGGGGTGGCTCGCGAGCACCTCTTCCATCGCGCCGGTGCTGAGGCGGTGGCCGGCGACGTTGATGATGTCGTCGGTGCGGCCCATGACCCAGACGTCGCCGTCGGGGTCGATCTGGCCGGCGTCGCCGGTGCGGTACCAGCCGGGGAAGTCGGACAGATAGGCGGCGCGGTAGCCGGCTTCGTTGTGCCACAGGGTCGGGCCGCAGCCCGGGGGCAGCGGGAGGCGGAGCGCCAGGTTGCCGGAGGTGCCGCGGGGGAGGACGGCGCCGTTGTCGTCGAGCGCCTCCAGCGCGTAGCCGGGGCAGGGGCGGCCGCCGGAGCCCGGCTTGAACGGGAACAGGCCGAAGCCGCGGAACCCGGCGGTGATCGGCCAGCCGGTCTCGGTCTGCCACCAGTGATCGACGACCGGGATGCCGAGCGTCTCGGCGGCCCAGAGCGCGGTGGGCGGGTCGCAGCGTTCGCCGGCGAGGAAAAGCGTCTCGAGTTTGGAGAGGTCGTACTCGCGGGTGAGAGCGCCGGCCGGGTCGCGCTGCTTGATGGCGCGGAGCGCGGTGGGGGCGGTGAACAGGGCCTTGACGCCGTGTTCGGCGCAGACGCGCCAGAAGGCGCCGGCATCGGGGGTGCCGACGGGCTTGCCTTCATACATGACGGTCGTCGCGCCGACGAGGAGCGGGGCGTAGATGATGTAGGAGTGGCCGACGACCCAGCCGACGTCGCTGGCGCACCAGAACACCTCGCCGGGCTGGATGCCGTAGATCATGTCCATGGTCCGGTGCAGCGCGACGGCGTAGCCGGCGGTGTCGCGGACGACGCCCTTGGGCTTACCGGTGGTGCCGGAGGTGTAGAGTATATAGAGCGGGTCGGTGGCGGCGACCGGGACCGGGTCGTGCGGGGCGGAGGCGGCTTCGGCCTCGAGCAGGTCTTCGTCGCGGCCGGGGAGGAGGGCGGCGGCGAGCGCGCTGCGCTGGAGAATCAGGCAGAACTCGGGTTTGTGCGCGCTCTGCTCGATGGCGGCGTCGAGCAGGGGTTTGTAGGGGACGACGCGGCCGGGCTCGAGGCCGCAGGAGGCGGAGAGGATGGCCTTGGGGGTGGCATCCTCGATGCGCTTGGCGAGTTCGGCGGCGGCGAAGCCTCCGAACACGACCGAGTGGATGGCGCCGAGGCGGGCGCAGGCCAGCATGGCGACGAGGGCGGACGGGACCATCGGCATGTAGATCACGACACGGTCGCCGTATTCGACGCCGCGGACCGCCATGGCGCCGGCGAGGCGGGCCACGCGGTCGCGCAGGTCGCGGTAGGTGAAGCGCTCCACCGCTCCTTCCATGGCGCTGTCCCAGATCAGGGCGACCTGCTCGCCGCGGCCGGCATCGACATGGCGGTCGAGGCAGTTCTCGCTGATGTTGAGCGTGCCGCCGGCGAAGTATTGGCCGAAGGCGCCGAGCGAGGGGTCGAAGCCGCTGGTCCAGCGCTGGCGCCAGAGCAGCGCGTCGGCCTGCCGCTCCCACCAGCCGACCGGGTCGTTTTGCCAGGCGGCATATTCGGTGCCGTATGCGTTTTGGATCCCGCTTTGGGTCATGGTCGCCTCCCGCACCTGCTTGCGACAAGTTGATGAAACGTGCAACAACGTGAACAAGTGAGGCATAAAGAAACGGCCCGCGCGCTCAATTCGGACATTGGAGGAAATATGACCGCGGCAGAAATTGCGCGCATCAAAGCAGATCCGCGCTTTCGTGAGCTCGAGCAGAAGCGAAACGTGTTCAGCTGGACGCTCTGCATCATCATGTTGGTTGCCTATTTTACGTTCATCTTTCTCGTCGCCTTCGGCGGCAAGTTGGTCGCGACCCCGGTGTGGGGTGTCGTGACACTCGCATTCCCGCTCGGGCTGGGGGTCATCGCGCTGGCGATCGTGCTGACCGGGCTCTACGTGCTCAAGGCCAACGGCGAGTATGACGAGCTCACGCGCCAGCTGGTGTCCGGCATAGCCGGGCGGAGGACCGTTCCATGAATGCCGTGTTGATCAGGCGGATCGTGGCCGGCATCGGCGCGATGACGGTCGGGGCCGGAGCGGCCTATGCCGCGGGCGCGCTCGAAGGGACGGTGCAGCAGCAGGAAGTGAATACGACGGCGATCATCATGTTCGTCGGGTTCGTGATCCTGACGCTGGGCATCACCTACTGGGCGTCGCAGCGGACGCGGTCGGCGGCCGATTTCTACACGGCGGGCGGTGGGATCACCGGGTTCCAGAACGGCTTGGCGATCGCGGGCGACTACATGTCGGCGGCGTCGTTCCTCGGCATCTCGGCGCTGGTGTATTCGAACGGCTATGATGGGCTGATCTACTCGATCGGGTTCCTGGTCGGCTGGCCGATCATCATGTTCCTGATGGCCGAGCGGCTGCGCAACCTGGGGCGCTTCACGTTTGCGGACGTGGTGTCGTTCCGGATGGCGCCGACGCCGATGCGGATCCTTTCGGCGTCGGGCACGCTGATCGTGGTGGCGTTCTATCTCATCGCGCAGATGGTCGGCGCGGGGCAGCTCATCCAGTTGCTGTTCGGGCTGCCGTATCTCTACGCGGTGATCATCGTTGGCGTGCTGATGATCTGCTACGTGACGTTCGGCGGCATGTTGGCCACGACCTGGGTGCAGATCATCAAGGCGGTGCTGCTGCTCGGCGGCGCCAGCTTCATGGCGCTGATGGTGCTGCACACGATGGGCTGGAGCCTGCAGGCGCTGTTCGTCAAGGCGGTCGAGGTCTCGCCGAAGAAGCAGGCGATCATGGCGCCCGGCAGCTTCGTCGCCGACCCGGTCTCGACCATCTCGCTGGGCATCGCGCTGATGTTCGGGACGGCCGGGTTGCCGCACATCCTGATGCGCTTCTTCACGGTCAGCGACGCCAAGGAGGCGCGCAAGTCGGTGTTCTGGGCGACGACGTTCATCGGCTATTTCTACATCCTGACGTTCATCATCGGCTTCGGCGCGATCGTGCTGGTCAGCACGGATCCGACGTATCTGGTCGCGGGCGGCGGGTTGAAGGGCGGCGCCAACATGGCGGCGGTGCATCTGGCGCGCGCGGTGGGCGGGGACGTGTTCTTCGGCTTCATCTGCGCGGTGGCGTTCGCGACCATCCTGGCGGTGGTGTCGGGGCTGACCCTCTCTGGGGCCAGCGCGGTCAGCCATGACCTGTATGCGAGCGTGTTCCGGCGCGGGCGCTCGAACGAGCAGGCGGAGATCCGGGTGTCTAAAATCGCCACGGTGGCGCTGGGCATCCTGGCGATCTTCCTGGGCGTGGCGTTCGAGAAGCAGAACATCGCGTTCATGGTGGGCTTGGCGTTCGCGGTGGCGGCGAGTTCGAACTTTCCGGTGCTGATCCTCTCAATGTATTGGCGCGGGCTGACGACGACCGGGGCGGCGGTGGGTGGCTGGCTCGGGCTGATCACGGCGGTAGCGCTGACCGTGATGAGCAAGGCGATCTGGGTGACGGTGCTGGGCCATCCGGCGGCGATGTTCCCGTACGACAATCCGGCGCTGTTCTCCATGCCGCTGGCGTTCCTGGGGTGCTGGCTGGTGTCGAAGATGGACACTTCGCAGAAGGCCAAGACCGAAGCGGAGGGGTTCGACGCGCAGTATATCCGGTCACAGACCGGGATCGGGGCGACGGGCGCCAGCGCGCATTAGATACGGCCCGTCAGGGCCGCGGCGGTCACGGCCAGTTTGTCACCGAGGGCTCGGTGGCGGACTGGCCGTTCGCGTTTGAGGTCGCGGGCGGCGAACACGGCGGGCAGGGCGGCGGCGATGGCGGTGCGCGGCAGCTTGGCGGCGCGGGCGGCGGTCAGGTTGGCCAGGGCGGCGTCGCGCAGGGTTG
>CAZZVQ010000231.1:0-4215 GCA_964657565.1 uncultured Acetobacteraceae bacterium | reverse complement strand
GTCGTTTCACCAGGTGCTGTTCGGGCCAAGCTGTCCATGAGCCAACCGCAGTTCGCCACCCTGATCAACGTTCCGGTCGCCACGATCAGGAATTGGGAACAGGGTCGAGTGGTGCCTGATGCGGCAGCCAAGACGCTGCTGGCGATCATCTGGCGCGAGCCAGAAGCGGCATTGCGGGCGTTACGGGCGGCTGCATGATCCGGCCATGCCGGTGCTGATTGGTATCGAGGCCCACACAGAAGCCGCCTAGCTGGGCTTCACCGATAGCCGGTGCCGATTGTCGAGCCAGGGTGTTGCGAGGCTCCTGGCGGCGTCCTGGGCGGTGCAGGGCGGTTGTCTCGATGACGGTGACGGCGCTGGCGTTCGGTCCGAAGGCGTTCGTTAACTCGCGTAGGCTATGCTGTCACTCCGGCTGCGGGCACCGTGGCCCGGCAACCCGTACGATGGAAAGTTGTTGGTATGTGATGGCATTGTTGTGGCAACGAGTATCACTTATCCAGGTATTTGGGCTCCGTATGGCAAGCCAATACGTTAGGTGCGCAGGGGACCACCACTTTCGACCCGATAGCAGCGGTGGCGGGCTATGAGTCCCTTTCTGGACCGCCTGCATGCCGCGCGGAGTGTCCTGATTGCAGGATGCGGGGGCGGCTTCGACGTTTATTCCGGCGTTCCGATTGGAGTATACCTCATGCGGCGGGAGTGTTCGGTCGTCTTTGCCAACTTTTCCTTTTCGCAACCCGCGTTCGGAGGCTGCGAGCGCATCGCTCCGAATACATGGCGTGTTGAAGCTTCCGCGCGCGAGACGCCATACTTCCCCGAGAAGTGGCTAGCGGAATGGCTGGCCCAGCGCTCGCTTCCCGCGCCAGTGTACGCGCTCACCAGGACCGGGGCGAAGCCGCTCCGTGCTGCATACAAGGTTATACTAGATCGCCACCCGACCGACCTCGTTATTCTTGTGGACGGCGGCACTGACAGCTTGATTTTCGGAGACGAGCCAGGTCTGGGCACTGTCGCGGAGGATGCCGTTTCGGTTGTGGCCGCGTGCGGCGCAGCCGGGCAGGGGCGCACCATGCTGGCCGTCATCGGCTTTGGCATCGACCACTTCCATGGCGTTTCCCATTACGCGTTCTTGGAGAATGTGGCCCGGTTGAGCCGGAGCGGCGGCTACTTGGGGGGCATACCGCTGGTTCAAGGCACGCCGGAGGCGGACGCCTTTCTTGAGCTTGTGGATCATGCGAACCAACGGCAGCCGCATGATCGCAGTATCGTGTGCAACTCTATCGCAAGCGCGTTGCGAGGCGAGTTCGGAGACTACCATGCTACCAACCACACGGGCGGCACGGAGCTTTTCATCAACCCTCTCATGACACAATACTGGGCTTTCGAAGCCGATCGGGTCTTGGAGCAAATGGGGTTTGCAGGTGAACTAGCGCAAACATTGTCGATTCGTGAAGCAGTGGCGGTGATTGAGGCACGGCGGGAAAGCCTCATCATCAGGCCCCGGAGGTCACTACCGTTATAGTCCGCAAGTCATTTTGGCAGAGCGTCTCCACGTGATTCCTGGGCGGCGTTCCCCGAACGGCGCGCGCGCGACGATCGAGATCGGCGACACCGCCTAGCCGAGAGTGTGCTTGCGTCGCCACGCGTGCCGCCCGAAGGTTGGGCATTGACCATGGAACGCCGATACTTCCCGATGTTTCGCTCAGATCAGGTGATTGGTCAACCGCCAGCACTTGCGGGCGAAGTCTGCGAGGGTCTTCTCTGCCAAGGAGTCTCGGCAGATGGCGATTTATTGGCATCCGCGAACGTCGTATATCTTCGGTTTCGGGGCATATGGCATAGGCTGTGTATTGATGGCGGAGTTATATTCTGGAAGGAGCAGGACCATGAGCCTGCGCCGTGGGGTGTACCAGACGAGGGATGGCAATATCCTCACGTTGATGTCGGATTTTCGACTGGAATTATAGGCCGGCGCCTGGACCACTATGAGATGATTGCCAAAGAAAGCACTGTCCAGGTCAACTTTGTATTTGATCAGGGACGTAAAGTAATCATCGAAAACACGAACGATCGCTCGGACTACAGGATAGTCTGAGCGTCCCACACGAGCCGCCAGACCGATGTTCGGGCCAATCGGCGATGGTCAGGCGGGGCGCTGGACGGCTCCCGGCGGCGTCCTGGACGGTCCGGGCTGGTTGTCTCGACGACAGCACGAGCATCGGGGCGAAGGTTGGCCCGGCGATGCCGATGCGAGTGGGTCTGCGTAGCCCCACGGCAAGCTGCCAGGCGGGGTATCGTCACCAACAGGTGAACGGATCGGACAGACTCGTCAGGCTTCCTGGGCGGCGTCTTGGACGGTCGGGGCGAGATTGTCTCGACGATGGCGCTCGACGATCCCGATGCGCAGATGTTCGTTAACTCTCGTCGGTTAGGCTGGCAGGAAATCGACCAGGCGTGGCTGGATGCGTCATCTCCGATGCGCGGGTGAAAACGGGTGGACAATGGGTAGTGGAGCTACGTTGGCGTAATGCGACCACTATCATTACTGCCGCTACGTAACTTCCTTTTCACCCACAAAAAGATCAAGGATGTCATTCGGCTTGGTATCGAGAACGATGCCCGCTTGGCTGCTGTCAGCTTCGTAGACGAGTGGGCAGAGACCGTGATTGCCGCACACTTCGGCACACGAAGGTTTCCGTTGCAGGTGGTAGCCGAATTCACAATGGCGGAAATTGATGGCCGTAATGGTTTCTTCGGGATGTGGTGGCGAGGTCAATCTTCGGAGGTGAAAACGTGGGCTTTCGAATGCAACGAACTGATGATCAATCGGCTGAGATATTGGGCTAACCAGTCGGTCAGGTTTCAGCCCAGCCCCACGAGGAAAATGCTGGAAGCTGCAAGAACTTGAAACTCAACACGGGATGACTGGCGGCGTTCAAGCAATCGGTCGTAACCCGACCAGGCCCATGGCGATCGGGTGCAACAGCCCCCCACAAACCGCCCGGCTGGTGTCGCCGCCAGCCGGTGCAACGGGCCGGACGATCCCCGGCGCGGCTCGCTGGCGGCGTTCTGGTGACGGTAGGTGATTGTCTCGACGACGGCGCTGGCGTCGGCGCTACGTAGAAAGTCGGATGAATTCTCGCGAATCAATCGTTGCTACGCTATCCTGCTCAAATGCCATACTGGGTTAAGCGCATCCTCTTGGAATCAGGTGAACTCGTAACTGAACGAGAGCTTCGTAGCGACGAGAACTGCTTCGACGGTCCAGTCCCAGTGGTGGGCGATAGTCTATAGTTGTATGTCGAGGACGACAATTCGAAGCAAAGGTTGTTTGGGGCAGTTGGCCCGATCGACCTGAGATCGCCTCTGCCACAACACGGGTTCCCATACGGGTGGAGGAACTATCAACCGTTAACGCAAGTAAAATGCCGCATGGACCGACATGACTGGACGCAAGTCCGGGGCGACATGGCGCGCCTCCACACTATAACGGTCAATACGATCTGCTGAGAGATAAGCTCGGCGCGGCTTTCTGGCGGGGCGTTGCTGACGGCTCCACCGGCAGGTGGATCGACGACGGCGCGAAGGCGGCCACTCCCGGCGGGGTTGCCTCGACTGCGACCACGGCGCTGGCGAAGGTGTTCGTTAACTTCGCTGGCGTAAGCTATCGGCGAATGCCGGGGGCAAGACACGTTGGCCGAGCAGTGCGTGTGTTCGATGAGGAGGAGCGGCAAGCCTTGGTGGATAACGCTTGGTAATTCGGCGTTGCTGACACTGATCGGGTCCGCGATGCTGATTGGCGTGTCGCGTGAGGCGAGCGCCGCTCCGCCCCCGACCGACACGACAATGCAGTTCCTGTTCTCGGCGACACTGTTTGGAAATACCTCGTCAGACTGCCGTTTCGGAATACCTGCAATGGGCGTTAACCTGGACGCAGTAACCGTCAGCTGGTCAGGTGCTTGTGTCGAGGGCCGTGTGTCTGGTTCGGGCACCCTGCGCGGAGTGCGTGGCGACCAGGAAGCGTTTTCATACGCCGGAGACATGCGTAATGGCATGCCCGATGGCGAGGGCATCTATCACTTGGCAGGTGTGATGACCCTCAAGGGACGTTTCCAGGGTACCGCGCTAGACGACGAGCATGCCACGATATCTACGGAGAAGTAAGCGTAGTCTGTAGGCCGCCTACCGCCGGGTATGCGTGCATGGGACACTGCC
>CAZZVQ010000230.1:0-4218 GCA_964657565.1 uncultured Acetobacteraceae bacterium | reverse complement strand
CAAGACCGGCAGCTTCGTGCTTCCCATGCTCGACATCCTGTCCGGCGCCCGCTCCCGCGCCCGGATGCCACGCAGCCTAATCCTCGAGCCGACCCGCGAACTCGCGCTGCAGGTCGCCGAGAACTTCGTCCAATACGGCAAGTATCTGAAGTTGACCCACGCGCTGCTGATCGGCGGCGAGAGCATGTCCGATCAGAAAGAGGCGTTGATGCGCGGCGTCGACGTGCTGATCGCCACGCCGGGCCGCCTGATGGACCTGTTCGAGCGCGGCGGCTTGATGCTGAACGACACCAGCTTGCTGGTCATCGACGAGGCGGACCGCATGCTCGACATGGGCTTCATCCCGGACGTCGAGAAGATCGTCGGCTTCCTGCCGGAGCGTCGCCAGACCCTGTTCTTCAGCGCGACCATGGCGCCGGAGATCCGCCGCCTCGCCGACGCCTTCCTGCGCGAGCCGAAAGAGATCGCCGTCAGCCGCCCCTCGAGCGTGGCGACCACGATCGTGGCCGGTTTGGCCGTGGTTGACGACCTCGACAAGCGCGAAGCCCTCCGCCGGCTGATCAAGAGCGAGGACGTGCAGAACGCGCTGATCTTCTGCAATCGCAAGCGCGATGTGGACATTCTTTATAAGTCGCTCAAGCGCCATGGCTTCAGCGTCGGCTCGCTGCATGGCGACATGAGCCAGCCGGAGCGCTTCGCGACGCTGGCCAAGTTCAAGGCGAACGAACTGCGCCTGCTGGTCTGCAGCGACGTCGCCGCGCGCGGCATCGACATCGGCGGCCTCAGCCACGTGTTCAACTTCGACGTGCCGATCCACGCCGAGGACTATGTCCATCGGATCGGCCGCACCGGCCGCGCCGGGTTGACCGGACATGCATATTCGCTTGCGACGCCGTATGATCGCGGCTTCGTCGAGGCGATCGAGAAGCTGGTTGGCGCCCCCATCCCGCGCATCGCCGTCGCGGGTTTCGACCCGGTCGAGTTCGCCGAAGACGACGGCAAGCGCAAGCGGGGCCGCGCCCGCACCGCGGCCAAGCCGGTCAAGCCGAAAGCCAAGGCCGAGACGCTCGAGGATGCCACGGCCATCGCGATCCCGGTGCCCAAGCGTCGCAGCCGCAGCAAGAAGGCCCCGGCCGAGCCGATGCCGGTCGACGCACCGCAGCCCGAGATCGTCGAGGCGCGCGCGCCCGAGCCGGAGCCGCGCGAGCGCCCCAAGGACCGTGAACCCCGCGAGCGTGACACTCGGGATCGCGAGAGCCGTGACAACCGTGACCGCAGCAGCCGCGACGCCTACGCCGGCGAGAGGCAGCCCCGCGACCGCGATGCCCGCCGCGACCGCTACCGCCGTGACGACGATCTCGGCCCGGCCGTGATGGGCTTCGGCGGCGACGTGCCCGCGTTCATGCTGCTCCGCGCCCGTGCGCCCCAGAGCCGGAATACGGTGAACGCCAGCGCCGAAGCGGAGTAAGACGACATCCGGTTAGAGAGATTGTACGAGGGAGAGCGCCGATGAACGTCGTCACACCGGTCCAACGTCCGGAAGATGCCGAGGCCTACGCGACCCAGGACAAGCCCGCCAAGGCGCGCAAGCTGGGTCCGTTCAAATGGGACGACGCGCTCCTCCTCGATGACGTGCTGACCGAGGACGAGCGCGCCATCCGCGACGCCGCCCACGCGTATTGCCAGGACAAGCTGTTCCCCCGCGTCCTGCTGGCCAATCGCCATGAGCGGTTCGATCGCGAGATCATGAACGAGATGGGCGAGATGGGCTTCCTCGGCGCCACGCTCGACAGCCATGGCTGCGCCGATGTCGGCTACGTCGCCTACGGGTTGATCGCCCGCGAGGTCGAGCGCGTCGATAGCGGTTACCGCAGCGCCTTCTCGGTCCAATCCTCGCTCGTCATGTATCCGATCTGGGCGTTCGGCTCCGACGATCAGAAGGACCGCTTCCTGCCGAAGCTGCGCAGCGGCGAGTTCGTCGGCTGCTTCGGCCTGACCGAACCCGACGCCGGATCCGACCCGGCCAGCATGCGTACCCGCGCCAAGGCCGTCGATGGCGGCTTCGTGCTGAACGGCTCCAAGACCTGGATCACCAACTCGCCGCTCGCCGACGTCTTCGTCGTCTGGGCCAAGAACGATGCCGGCGACATCAAGGGCTATATCCTCGAAAAGGGGATGCAGGGCCTGACCGCGCCGAAGATCGAGGGCAAGTTCTCGCTCCGCGCGTCGACCACCGGCATGATCATGATGCAGGACGTGTTCGTCCCCGCCGGCAACGAGTTGCCGCACGTCAAGGGACTGCGCGGCCCGTTCTCCTGCCTGAACAACGCGCGCTACGGCATCGCCTGGGGCTCGCTCGGCGCGGCCGAGTTCTGCTGGCACGCCGCCCGCGACTACACCATGCAGCGCCAGATGTTCGGCCGCCCATTGGCCGCCACCCAGCTGATCCAGAAGAAGCTGGCCGACATGCAGACCGAGATCACCCTCGGCCTGCATGGCGCGCTCCGCCTCGGCCGGCTGATGGAAGAGGGCCGCGCGGCTCCCGAGATGATCAGCCTGATGAAGCGCAACAATTGCGGCAAGTCTCTCGACATCGCCCGGGTCGCCCGCGACATGCACGGCGGCAACGGCATCGCCGACGAGTACCACGTCATCCGCCACGTCATGAACCTCGAGGCGGTCAACACCTACGAGGGCACGCACGACGTGCACGCATTGATTCTTGGCCGGGCACAGACGGGCCTCTCCGCCTTCGGCGGCTGAACTCTCCGGCCCCGTCCGTGTCGAGAAGATCGGCGCGGACGGAGACGGGGTGGCCGCGACCGAGAGCGGCAAGTCGTTGTTCCTGGCCTGCACCCTCCCCGGCGAGTTGGTCCAGCCGGGGCCACCGATCAAGCGCGGCGACGGCTTGGCGGCCGACGCCGCCATCCTCGAGCCCTCCCCCGACCGCGTCGTCGCGCCCTGCCCGCATTTCGGTCCCTGCGGCGGCTGCACCCTGCAGCATTGGGCCGACGCGCCCTATGCCGCCTGGAAAGCCGGCCGCGCCGCCGCCGCGCTCGGGCTGCCCACCATCCCCCTCGCCCGCACCCCACCCGCGACCCGGCGCCGCATGGATCTCGCGATCCGCCGCATGGGTCCGGGCATCCAGATCGGCCTGCACCGCCGCCGCTCGACCGATGTGGTCGACATGCACGCCTGCCCGATCCTGCACCCCACCCTGTTCGCCCTCGTGCAGGCGCTCCGCCCCGTGCTGCTGCGGCTCGAAGGGCTGAGAAGCCGCGGCGAAGCCAGCGTCAACCTGGTCGATAACGGCCCCGACCTCCTGCTGCGGACCGACGCCGACCTCACCGCCCGCGACCGCACCGCGCTGGCGGCCTTCGCGCAGGCGAACGGCGTCCCCCGCATCAGCGCCACGCGGATCGGCAGTATCGAGACCGAACCCGCCGCCGCAATCAGCCGCCCGATGCTGACCTTCACCGGCCATCCGACCGCCATCCCCGCCGGCACCTTCCTGCAGGCGTCGCGCGAGGGCGAGCACGCCATCGTCGCCGCCGTCCTGCGCCTGCTGCCCGAGACAGTGAAGGGTCCGATCATCGAACTCTATGCCGGCAGCGGCAGCCTGACGCATGCCATCGGCACGCGCGCCCGGGTCATCGCCTATGAGGGCGATGCCGCTGCGGTCGCCGCGGTGCGGGGCGCCCGCAACGGCCGGGTCACGATCTCGGTGCGGGACTTGGCCCGGCAACCGCTGGTGGCCGCCGAACTGAAGGGCGCCGGCGCGATCGTGCTGGACCCGCCCTACAACGGCGCCGCCGCGCAAATGCCCGCGCTCGCCGCCTCCGGCGTGCCGATCGTCTATGTCAGCTGCAACCCGGGCGCCCTGACCCGCGACTCCCGAATCCTGCTCGGGGCGGGCTACCGGCTGATCGCCGCGGAGGCCGTCGACCAATTCCTCTGGTCGTCGCAGGTCGAAACGATCGCCCTGTTCCGCCGCGCTTGATCAGACGGCGAACACGAACGCCGTCGACAGCACCGCCAGCCCGACGGCGAGCCAGGTGACGTAGTCCGTCACCAGCCCACTCTGCATCGCCTGCAGCACTCGTGTGGGCGGGACCCTAAGAGCCTCGAACGCCGCCCCGAGCCAGGGCGGCAGATGCTGCCGGCCCAGCTCGAACGCGGCGACCGCGTCGCAGATTGCAGCAGTGTTGCCGATCACGA
>CAZZVQ010000229.1:0-4223 GCA_964657565.1 uncultured Acetobacteraceae bacterium | reverse complement strand
GGCGCCGCCACCGCGCGTCGTCACCACGGCGGTGCGGAAGGTCTTGTTCAGCGCGTCGACCAGCAGCCAGGCGCGCCGGTAGCTCATCCCCATGGCCCGGCCGGCGGCGGAGATCGAACCGGTCTCACCGATCAGCTCGAGCAGGCGCACCTTGCCCGGGCCGAGCGCCCGGTCCTCGTCGAAATCGATTCGCAGCGTCAGACGCGTCATCCGGCGACGGTATCACGGCCTGATCAGGGTTCAATTGCGACGGGATCGGGCGTAGGGTCCAGTATCAGCAGATTGAAAGCGCCTCGAATGAGCCCTCCTCGCGCCAATTCCGCCGCGGCCCGCGACGTCGCCAACGTCTTCCATCCCTACACGGACCTGAAAGCGCATCCGGAGGTCGGGCCGATGATCATCAGCCGCGGCGACGGCGTCCGCGTGTTCGACGATAGCGGCAAGGATTACATCGAGAGCGTCGCCGGGCTGTGGTGCGCCAGCTTGGGCTTCAGCAACGAGCGCCTGGCCAAGGCGGCCTACGATCAGATGATCAAGCTGCCGTTCTATCACGGGTTCACGGCCAAATCGCACGAGCCGATGATCGACCTGGCGGAGATGCTGATCGCGCGCGCGCCGGTGCCGATGAGCAAGGCGTTCTTCGCCAACTCCGGGTCCGAGGCCAATGACAGCGCCGTCAAGATGGTCTGGTACTACAACAACGCGCTCGGACGGACGGCCAAGAAGAAGATCATCGGCCGCATCAAGGGCTATCACGGCATCACCATCGTGGCGGCGTCGCTGACCGGGTTGCCGAACAACCATCGCAGCTTCGACCTGCCGCTGCCGGGCTTCATCCACACGATGACGCCGCATTACTACCACGGTGCGCAAGAGGGCGAGAGCGAGGAGGCGTTCGCCACAAGATGCGCCGAGGAACTGGACAAGCTGATCGTGGCCGAGGGGCCCGACACGGTGGCGGCGATGTTCGCCGAGCCGATCATGGGCGCGGGCGGGGTCATCGTTCCGCCGCGCGGGTATTTCGAGAAGATACAGGCGGTGCTGAAGAAGCACGACGTGCTGCTGGTGGCCGACGAGGTCATCTGCGGGTTCGGGCGCACCGGCAATTACTGGGGCACGCAGACGTTCGGCATGGAGCCGGACATCATCACCTGCGCCAAGGCGCTGTCGTCGGCCTACCTGCCGATCTCGGCCGTGATGGTGAGCGAGAAGGTGTTCTCGGTGCTCGCCGAGGAGAGCCACAAGATCGGCACGTTCGGGCACGGGTTCACGTATTCGGGCCACCCGGTGCCGGCGGCGGTCGCGATCGAGACGCTGAAGATCTACGACGAGATCAACATCGTCGAGCAGGCCGCGACGGTGGGTGCGTTCATGCAAAGCGAACTGCACCGGCGCTTCGACGACCATGAGTTGGTCGGCGAAGTGCGCGGCGTCGCCATGATCGGCGCCCTCGAACTGGTGGCGAACAAGGATGCGCGGCAGAACTTCGAGCCCTCGGCGAAGATCGGCGCGCGGCTGACCAAGCTGTGCGAGGCGCATGGGGTGATCGCGCGGTCGCTGCCGAACGACACGCTCGCGTTCAGCCCGCCGCTGATCATGACGCAGGAGGACGTCAGCGCGATGTTCGACCGGGTCGGCACCGCGCTCGACGAGTTGGCGGTTCAGCTGCGGCGCGAGCGTATCGCCGTGGTTTGACGCTAGGTTCGCTGGGGGCGCCGCCCCCGGCGCCTAGTCGTCGAGACAAGGACGTGGCGAGGGTTTGGAGCTTGCGCTCCGATCAAACGGAGTCCCTCGGCACCGTGGACCCGCGGATCAAGTCCGCGGGTGACGCAGGTTAAGGACGGCGCTTGGGTGCGCCGATCCGTGAAGGCTCGTTGACGAGTTTGGGCGGACTTTAGTGCACGAGCGCCGGCAGCATCTCGTGCTGGACCACGGCGGCGATCGCCATGTCGCGCTCGGTCGCGACGGCCATCGGTGAGCCGTCTGCGGCATGGATGGCGAAGGCGGCGGTGCCGTTCATCATGACGGGCTTGATGTAGGCCAGGTTCGGCACGCCGAGCTGGGCCAACTGGTCCTGGGTCATCTTGCGGAGATCGAACACGATTTCGACGGATGATGGGGCGGTGTCTGATTTCATCGTAAGCCTCCTCGGCGTCCCTATCGGCGACGTCGCTTCAGGAAAGTAGAATCCGTGCTTCAATCGTGGTCAGGCGAACCATCCACGACGGGACCGCCACCGGGCGTGCCGATCTGGATCGTGCGCACGCGCACTTCCGGTTGCGGCCGCGCCAAATCGATGTGCAACAACCCATTGTCGAGCCAGGCGCCCTTGACCTCGATGCCCTCGGCGAGCACGAACGCGCGCTGGAATTGCCGGGCCGCGATCCCGCGATGGAGATACACCCGGTCCGATCCGTCGTCGGTCTGCCGGCCTCGGATCACGAGCTGGTTGTCTTCCTGCGTGATCTGCAGGTCGTTCATGGTGAACCCGGCCACCGCCAGGGTGATGCGCAAACCGCTCGGGCCGGTCTGCTCTATATTATAGGGCGGGTAACCATCGGATGACGATTTTGCCGCCCGTTCGAGCACCTGCTCGAGATGGTCGAAGCCGAGAAACATCGGCGACGTGAAAACTCGCGTTGTCATCGCTTTTTTGGGGCCCCCTCTTCAGAGCGAAGCGTCGGCGGCCCATTCTTGGCACCACCTACGGAAGTAGATGTTGGAAAGGTGCTTGTGCGTTGCAAGACCCGCCCGTGGATTGAAGCCGCTACCCCCGCCCGCTACATCGGGCGCGAGATGGATGATCAAGCGACGCCTCCCACCTTACCAACGCTGCCGATTCTGATCGCGCCGCAGGCGATCCTTCGCGCGAAGGCCCGCCCCGTGCGGCCCGGCGACGACGATCTCGTCCGCGCGCTCGTGCCGCAGATGCTGGCCGCCATGTATGCGGCCCCCGGCATCGGGCTGGCGGCGCCGCAGGTCGGTCAGGGCTTGCGGCTTGCGGTGGTCGATCTGCAGCCGGACGATAAGCCGGCGCCGCTGCATCTGATCAACCCGGAGATCATCGGGCTGAGCGAGGAGACGGCGCTGCGCGAGGAGGGCTGCCTGTCGCTGCCGGGTCAATACGCCGACGTGACCCGGCCTGCGCGGGTGAAGGTGCGGTATCTCGATCTGGAGGGCAGCAAACGGGAGATCGAGGCCGATGGGCTGCTGTCCGCGTGCCTGCAGCATGAGATCGACCATCTCGATGGGGTGCTGTTCGTCGACTACCTGTCGGCGCTGAAGCGCAACATGATCATGCGGCGCCTGGCCAAGGAACAGCGGCAGAAGTCGCAGCCGTGAAACTGGCGTTCATGGGCAGCCCGGCCTTCGCGCTGCCCGCCCTGCGGGCGCTGAACGACGCGCATGAGATCGTCGCCGTCTATAGCCAGCCGCCGCGGCCGGCGGGGCGGGGCCATACGCTAACCCCCTGCCCTGTCCACACCGAGGCGCTGCGGCTTGGGCTCGATATCCGCACGCCGGCTCGGTTGCGCCGCGAGATCGACGAGCAGGAGGCATTTGCCGCGCTGCGGCTCGACGCCTGCGTGGTGGCCGCTTATGGGCTGATCCTGCCGCAGGCGATGCTCGGCGCGCCGGCGCGCGGGTGCCTCAACATCCATGCGAGCCTGCTGCCGCGCTGGCGCGGCGCCGGGCCGATTCAGGCGGCCATTCTTGCCGGCGATACGGAGAGCGGGGTCACGATCATGCAAATGGAGGCCGGGCTCGATACCGGGCCGATGCTGTTGCGCGGCGTCGTGCCGATCGACGCGGCGACCACCGGGGCTACGCTGCACGACGCGCTGGCCGAGCTTGGGGGCCGTCTGGTGCTGCGGGTGCTCGCAGAGGATCCGGTACCGGAGCCGCAGCCGGAGACCGGGGTGACGTATGCGCCCAAGCTCACGCGGGCGGATGGTCGGCTCGATTGGTCGCGCTCGGCGGCGGAGCTCGATCGGCAGGTGCGCGGGCTGATCCCCTGGCCGGGGGCGTTCACAGAGCTGCGCGGCGAGACGCTCAAGGTGCTCGAGGCGCGGCCGGAGCCGGGTGCTGGGCCGGCCGGGGTGACGCTCGACGATGGGTTGCTGGTCGCGTGTGGCGAGGGGGCGCTGCGGCTGGTGCGGGTGCAACGGCCGGGTCGCGGGCCGATGGCAGCGGAGGCGATGCTGCGCGGGGTGAAGGTGCCGGCG
>CAZZVQ010000228.1:0-4320 GCA_964657565.1 uncultured Acetobacteraceae bacterium | reverse complement strand
CAAGCGCTTGAGCAGCGGGGCGAAGGCCTTGGGCCGGTCGCCGAAGCCGCCTGCCTGCACCAATCCCTTCAACCGGTCACGGTTGGTGGCGTCGGTCGGCGTGGTGCCGGCGTAGCCGTCGGCCAGCTTACGCAACGCGTCGACGTCGCCGGCCAAGCCGTCGGGGCTCTGCAGCGTCTCGGCCATGATGCCGGGGCCGTCCGGCGGGGTCGGCCGCGCCTGGCCGAGGCCGCAATCGGTCACCAGCGTCTTCATGCGCGCCGGCCCGTCCGCGTCGCCGAACTTGACCCCGAGCGCCTTCATCTGCGCGATGTTGGTGTCGCGGCGCGTGGCGGGGTCGTCGGCGCCGGCCACGCCGTAGCCGAGCAGGTCGTCCAGCACCTTGGGGGCCTGGCCGAGGCCGCCCTTGGCGACGAGGTCACCGAGCCGTTTGCGGTCGTCGGCGTTGGCGGTGCCGCCGAAGGCCCGGGCGAGGGCCAGGATGCCTGCGGCGTCGTTGCTGCGCACGAGGCCGGCGAGCAGCTTGCCGTCGGCGCCGAAGCCGCCGTTGACCAGCTCGCGGAGGTTCTCCTGCTCCGTGGGGTTGGCCTGCTTGAAGCAGGCGCACAAGGTGGCCAGGCCCTTCGGCTCGAGGGCCGGGTCGGTCAGCGCGTCGGGGCCGACCAGGTCGTACATCAGCGCCGCGGCCGGTGCGTCCAGGGCGTCTGCGCCCTTGGCTGCCGTGGCGATCGCCTGCTTCGCCCCGGCCGCCTTGCCGGTTTCAGCTTGCGCCCGGGCCACCAGCGCTGCGAGCGCCTGCGCTAGCGTGACCGCCTTGCCGATCTCGGTGGTGGAGGCGAGCACGGCCGCCCGTGCCGCATCCAATTCCGGCAGCAACGGCGTGCGGGCGGTCTTGCGGACCGCGTCGAACACCTTGTCGTCCCACAGCCCGGCCAGGGTGGTGGCGTCGCCCCGGTCGCGCTCGAAGATGCCGGCGTCTTTGATGGCCTGCTTGACGACGGCCTGAGTGACCGCCGGGGACATCTCGTCGCCCAGCGCATCGGTCACGGCCTCGCGGTCCTCATCGAGGGTGGCGGCAAAGCCGGGCGGCAGGCCTGGGGGGTTGGTCGGGCTCACCCGGTGGAGCAAGGCTTCGCGCTGATCGGTGAGCTTCTCGATGGCGTCGCCGGCAATCGCGGTCGCCTCGTCCACGGCGTTCCGCATCTCGGTCACGATCGCCATGGCCTCATTCAGCGCCTCGACGGAGGGCGTGCGGGCGGCAGGCTTGGTGGTGGTCTTGGCGGCGGCATTCTTGTTGCCGCGGCCCCGCTGCTTGCCCTTGGGTTCCGGCTCCGGTTCGGGCGTCGCCACGATGCCGAGCAGGTCTCTCACCGCCTCGAGCTGATCCGGCAGCTTTTCGAGATCCGCCTTGGACTGGCCGGCAAAGGGGAGCAGCCGCGCCCCTTCCTTGGCCGCCGTCGCCGCGGCATGGGCCAGATATTGCGTGGGTGCCGGCGCGGTGCGCTTCTTGCCCTGGCCGACCACAGAGTCGACGATCGCGTCCAGGCCCTGGCGGACTTCCTGAATGTTTGCGTCGAGCGTGTCGAAGTCGATCTCGTACAGTGGTCCGCCGAGTTCGCTCTCGATCGCGTCGAGCTGCTCCTCCACGTCGTCGACCGTGTAGCCCGTGCAGGTCTGTTGCATCAGGATGCGCAGGCCGTCCACTCTTGCGGTCAGCCTCTTGTGGGACGCCTGGTCCTCCGCGACCTGCTCATTGTCGGTGGTGATGGCGTCGCGCAGGCTGTCGAGCGCGTCGCCCGCCGTCACGACGGAGGAGTCGTCGAGCCGCCCGGCCGCGATGGCGGTGATCTTATCGCGGAACACGGTCGCCGGCGCCGGATTGGCGCCCTCGAGCAGGCTGCTCCACTCCGTCTCCGCCGCCGCGACGATCTGCTGGATCTGCTGGGCGCGACCGGTGACGAGGTCGGCGACTTGGCCCTTCTTGATACCGAGGTCGCCGATCTCGGCGGCCTGCTCGTTGACCGACGCCACGGTTGCCGCCGGGTCGGCGAGTATCTTCAGGATCGCGTCGCGGGCCTTGACGAGCGGGGCCACGTCTTCGGCGGTGGCGCCTGGGACGATCGCGTCGGGGTCGGTGACGTCCGGCTCGAGGATCGCGGCCAGCTCTTCCGTCAGACGCTTGCGGGCCTCCTCGCGCTGCTGCACCTCCTGTTTGAAGGCCGCGACCTTCTCGGCGAAGGTGTTGAGGTCGGTGAGAGCGGTCTTGAGGGTCTGCAGCGTGGGCGCCGCGCCTGGCTGGGGTGGCGCCAACGCCTTGGCGAGGCGGGCATATTCATCGGCGAACGGCTTGGCTTCTGCGGCCGTGGCCCCGGCCACCACGTGCGGCCGGTCGGCCGCCGGCAGCGCCGCCTCCAGCTTGCTGGCCGCCGTGGCGCGCGACTTCTCGACCTTCTTGATGTCGTTCTTGACTTGAGTGAACGCCGCGGCGACGGCGTCGAAGGCGCTGGACAGATATTGGGGCTCGATCTGGCGCTTGGCGGTCAGATTGTTGAATTCGAAGCGGGCCTTGATCAACGGGGCCAGTTGCTCGGGCGTGGCGCCCGGCGGTCCGAGCTCGTATTTGGCCTCGTATTCCTTGACGAGCTGGAGGCGATGCGGTTCGGACTCGGGGCCGGTCGCCACCGGGGGGGCTTTCTCGACCAGGTCCGGCACATCGTCGGCCTCGAGACCGACCAGTTGCAGCAGCTCGTCGACCAGCTTGGATGTCGTTGTTTGCGTGACGTCGGACATGCGGGCTCCCCGATGCTCAGGAGGATGCGGCGAGGCTGTCGGCGATGCCGGCGAGGGCGCCATCGAGCGTCTTCAGCACGCCGAGCCCGCCGGCGTGGGCGGCCGCGAACGCCTCCAGGCGGGCCAGCGGGGCCGCGGCGGCGAGGCTGTTGCGATAGGCGCGGACGGTGGCGAGCGCGTCGGTGGCCACGGCGGCGTCGTTGCCGGCGTTGATGCCCTTGTCGAGCAGGTCGGCGAGTTCGTCGCCCAGTTTGGGGATGAGGCCGGGCAGCAGCGCGACGGCCTGCTTGGCCCGGTCCAGCCGCGGGTCGGCCTGGACGTCCGGCCGCGCCAGGATGGTCTTGCCGAGCGCGGTGACCGCCGCCTCGGCCTGCGTCTGCGCCGTGCGCCAGACCAGCAGCAGCTTGGGATAGGCCAGGCCACGCTTGTTCGAGGATGCGGCGACGCGGCCTCTTGCGGCCGATTGCGTGGTGGCGATCATCGCCTCCAACGCGTCGAGCAGTGCGGGCGCGTCCGGTCCGGCCAAGCCGGACTGGGCGGCCTTTGCCGCGGCCAGGAGCTGGGGCAGCTCCGGAACCCCCTCCGCCTTCAATGCGGCCAGGGCCGAGGCGGCGGCGGCGAGACGGCCGGACGCCGTTGCGGCCGGGTCCGCCTCTCGAGCCGCAGTGCCGGCGCCTGGCAGTTCGACGCGCAGCACTTTCGCGATCCACCGGTTTTGATCGCCTGTCGCCATTGCCACCCCTGGTGCACAGCCCGGTGCAGTCTGGCTTAACAGGGTCGTACCTGCAACAAGTTAGCGGCGGATGCGGTTGCCGAGGACGAAGCCGAACAGGCCGATGAGGACCACGCCGACCACGTATTGCATGCTGCCGACGACGTAGACGGCCTTGCTGGCGAGTTTGAGGCCGAGGTCGGGCGTGACGGAGGTGATCTGGTTGAGGAAGCTGAACGACAGCACGTCGATCAGCTCGTGGCTGGGCAGCCAGAGCGTCTCATTGCCGGACTGGACGGGGCGGAGCAGGCTGCCGGTGACGAGATAATAGGTGGCGAAGGCGAGCAGGGTGATGGCGTAGGCGCGGACGACGCGGGGGATGGAGTCGCCGTAGTTGCAGAGCCACTCGACGAAGGTGTCGCTGGCCCAGCTTGCGCCATGTCGCAGCGTGGTGCGCCAGTTGCGGGCGGCGGCGGCGCGGCGGGCGGTCTCGGCATGCGCCCATTTGCCCATGCGGCGGGCGCGGCGGTAGCACCAGCTGGCCGATTCCGCGTCGCCGAGGCCGCGGAAGTTCTGCTCCAGGTCGAGGTAGCCCTGGCGGGCGGCGGTCCATTCGCACAGGACCTCCTCGCCGATGGCGCCGCCGAACTGGTCGATGCGCAGGCGGGTGCGCTCCATCCATGCGCCGGCGACGCGGACGTGGCGGAGGTTGCAGGTGAGGAGGTTGGCCTGGACGAGTTCGGCGTCGGAGAGGTCGGCATCGTCGAGGGTGGCGCGGCTGAGATCGGCGCCGCGGAGGTTGATGCCGCGGAGGTTGG
>CAZZVQ010000227.1:0-4387 GCA_964657565.1 uncultured Acetobacteraceae bacterium | reverse complement strand
AATGACGGTTTAGGGCGGGCGTAGGGCGTTGCGCCGCCTGCTGTTCGAGCGCTTCCGCCACCTGCTGTTCGTGTTGTGGGCAGTGGCGACGCTGGCGTTTCTGCTGTTCCGGTTGGCGCCGGGGGATCCGACGCTTAATTTCATCACGCCGACGTTTACGGAAGAGACGCGGACGGCGTTGCTGCATTCGTTCGGGTTGGATCGGCCGCTGTGGGAGCAGTATTTCTACTACTTGGCCAACCTGGTCCGGGGTGATCTGGGCGTGTCGTTTCTGCAGGGGCGGCCGGTGATGGCGCTGCTGTGGGAGGCGCTGCCGAATACGATCGTGCTGACGGTCGTGTCGCTCGGGGCGGCCTATGCGGCCGGGATCGTGGCGGGAGCCTTCCTGGCGTTTCGGCGCGGGGGCTTGGTGGAGGCGGTGACCATTCCGGCCGCACTGGCGACGCGGTCGGCGCCGGAGTTTTGGCTGGGGATGCTGCTGCTGACCGGGTTGGCGTTTCAGACCGGATGGTTTCCGACGGGGGGTGCGTCGAGCCCCGGGGCGGCGGATTTGGGGCTGTTGCAGCGGCTCGTTTCGGCTGATTTCTGGTGGCACCTGGCGTTGCCGGCGTTGACGTTGGCGCTGTATCTGCTGGGCCTGCCGCTGCTGATGATGCGGGCGACGATGCTCGAGGTGCTGTCGGACGAGTTCATCGTGATGGCGCGGATGAAGGGGTTGTCGCGCTGGTCGATCGTGATGCGGCATGCGGCGCGGAATGCGCTGCTGCCGGTGGCAACGGCGTTCGCGCTGGGGCTCGGGGCGAGTATCGGCGGCAACGTGGTGGTCGAGACGGTGTTCGGCTGGCCGGGGATCGGGCGGCTGCTGGTGAACGCGGTGCAGGGGGCGGATTATCCGCTGGCGGAGGGGGCGTTCGTGGTGATCGCGGCCGCGCTGGTGTTGATGAATACGTTGGCCGATCTGGCCTACGCGGCGCTGGATCCGAGGGTGTCGGTTGGTGCGCGGCGTTAAGGCCCTCTTCGATCTGCTGCGGAGCGAGCCGTTTGCGGCGGTGGGCGTGGCGATCTATGCGGTGATTGCGCTGGTCGCGGCGTTGGCGCCGGTGTTGGCGCCGCATGATCCGCAGGAGATCCTGCGGACGGGGCGCCGGGTCGCGCGGTATATGCCGGTGTCGCCGGAGTTCTGGCTGGGCACGACGTCGAGCGGGCGGGACGTGTTGAGCCAGGTGATCTACGGGACGCGAGCGGCACTGTTGGTGGGGCTGACGGCGGCGGTCGCGGTGGTGGCGATCGGGACGGTGTTGGGGCTGCTGTCGGGATATCTCGGGGGCTGGGTCGACCGGGTGGTGACGCGGCTGGCGGATGTGGTGTTGGGGCTGCCGTTCCTGCCGTCGATGCTGGTGCTGGCGGCGCTGACGCGGCCGGGGACGACCGTCATCATCGCGAGCGTGGCGATGTTGCTATGGCCGAATACGGCGCGGGTGATCCGGGCGCAGGTGCTGAGCTTGCGGGAGCGGGCCTGGGTGGATGCGGCGCGGATGACGGGGTGCACGCCGGGTCGGATCATGTTCGTGCACGTGTTGCCGCAGGTGTTGCCGCTGGCGGCGCTGTATGGGTCGGTGGCGATCGGGTGGGCGATCCTGGCGGAGGCGTCGGCGTCGTTCCTGGGGTTCGGCGACCCGGCCACGGTCAGTTGGGGCGTGATGCTGCAGGAGGCGTATGCCAACCAGGCGCTGTCGCGCGGGGCGTGGAACTGGTTCGTGCCGCCGGGGATCGCGATCGTGCTGATGGTGCTGGCCGGGTTCCTGATCTCGCGGGGGTCGGAGAAGCTGTTGTTTCCGAAGCTGGCCGAGCAATGAGTTTGCTCTCGATCGAGGATTTCTCGGTGCACTACCGGACCCGGAGCGGGCCGGTGCGGGCGGTCGATGGCGCCGTGCTGTCGGTGCCGGCGGGCAGCATCACCGGGCTGGTGGGCGAAAGCGGGTGCGGCAAGTCGACGCTGGCGCGGGCGATCATGGGCGTGCTCCCGGACGCGGCGCTGGTGGCCGGGGGGCGGCTGATGTTCGAGGGGCGGGACCTCGTCCCCCTGCCCGAGCGCACCCGCAAGCAGTTGCGCTGGCGGCGGATGGCGTTCGTGCCGCAGACCGCGATGAGCGCGCTTGACCCGGTGCAGCGCCTGCGCGGGCACTTCACCGAGGTCTTGTGCGAGCGCGGCGGGTTCTCGCGCAAGGCGGCGCTGACCCGGGCGGCGGAGCTGTTCGATCTGGTCGGGCTGCCGCCGGAGCGGTTGGCGGACTACCCGCACCAGTTCAGCGGCGGCATGCGGCAGCGGGCTTCGATCGCGCTGGCCCTGGCGCTCGACCCGGCGCTGGTGATCGCCGACGAGCCGGTGACGGCGCTCGACGTGATCGTACAGCGGCAGGTGCTGGACGTGTTGCGGGCGCTGCAGGCGCGGCTGTCTCTGTCGATGGTTCTGGTGACGCATGACATGGCAGTGGTGGCCTATACGTGCGACCGGGTCGCGGTGATGTATGCCGGCCAGGTGGTCGAGGCGGGGAGCGTGCGGGCGGTGCTGGAGCGGCCGCTGCACCCTTACAGCATGGGGCTGACGCACGCGTTTCCGGATCTGGAGGGTAGCGAGGCGGCGCTGGTGCCGATCGAGGGGTCGCCGCCGTCGCTGCTGGCTCCGCCGCCGGGCTGCCGGTTCGCGCCGCGGTGCCCGTTTGCGGAGGCGCGTTGCCGGGAGACGCCCCCGCCGTTGGTGGAGCACGAGGGGCATGCGGTCGCGTGCTGGCGGGCGGATGAGGCGGCCGCTCTGCGGGGGTTGGCGGCGCGGCCGGCGGTGTGGGCGGCGATGGCGGCAGTATGACCGCCACCACAACCCCGTCATTGCCGGGCGCTGACCCGGCAATCCAGGCCGTTAAGGACTGCGCTTGCGGCTCCGTGGGCCCCCGGGTCAAGCCCGGGGGTGACGAAGGATGATCGAGGCACTCGGCGTCTCGAAGACCTACGGAGCCGGGTCGCGGGCGGTGCGGGCGATGGTGGATGTGTCGCTGGCAGTGCGCGAGGGCGAGGCGCTGGGGATCGTGGGCGAGAGCGGCTGCGGCAAGACGACGACGGCGCGGACGATGCTGCGGCTGGAAGAGCCGAGCGCGGGGACGCTGCTGTTCGACGGGGCGGATGTGACGCATCTGCGCGGGGAGCCACTCCGGCGGTTCCGGGCGCAGGCGCAGTTGGTGTTCCAGAACCCGTTCGACGCGCTGAACCCGCGCTTCACGATCCGGCGGTCGTTGCAGGAGCCGTTGCAGAATTTCGCGGTGCCGCGCGCGGCATGGGGTGAGCGGGTCGAGGCGGTGATGGCACGGGTGCTGCTGCAGCCGTCGGCGCAATGGTTGGACCGGCGGCCGCATGAGCTGTCGGGCGGGCAGTTGCAGCGTGTGGTGATGGCGCGGGCGCTGATCCCGGCGCCGAAGCTGCTGGTGGCGGACGAGCCGGTGTCGATGCTGGACGTGTCGGTGCGGGCGGGGATCCTGAACCTGCTGCGGCGGGCGCGGGACGAGTTGGGGTTGGCGGCGATCTACATCAGCCATGACCTGGCGCTGATCCGGACGGTGTGCGAGCGGACGGCGGTGATGTATCGGGGCCGGGTCGTGGAGACGGGGCCGACCGCGGCGCTGATCGGGGCGCCGCACCATCCGTACACGAAGGCGCTGATCGCGGCGGTGCCGGTGCCGCGGGTCGATCAGGACCGGGCGGCGCTGCCGATTCGCGGCTCGCTGTCGGATGCGCCGCCGAGCGAGGGTGGATGCGGGTTTCGCAACCGCTGTCCGGCGGCGTTCGCGCGGTGTGAGGCAGAGACGCCCGTGTTGCGGGCGACCGATCCTGGGCGCACCGTCGCCTGCCATCTCGGAGGATAGATCATGAGCTGCGATCCCGTGACGTTGGAGATAATCCGGGGGGCGATCCGGGCGGCGCAGGCGGAGATGGAGGCGCTGCTGGAGCGGACGGCGATCTCGGCGTTCATTCGCGAGAAGAAGGATTTCTATACCGCGCTGTTCGACGCCGAGGGCGTGATGGCGGTGGGGTCGAACGTGCCGATCTTCGGCGATATCTGCGGGCCGGTGTTCGAACGCTTCCCGATCGAGACGATCCGGGAGGGCGACCTGTTCTGGTACAGCGACTGCTATGGCAGCCGCGGGGCGGTGTCGCATTCCAACGACCAGGTGTTCCTGGCGCCGGTGTTCCATCAGGGGCAGCGGTGCGCGTTCGTGATGGGGTGGGCGCATTTCTCGGATGTCGGCGGGCTGCGGCCCGGGTCGATCAGCCCGGATGCGACGGACATCTTCCAGGAAGGCATCATCATCCCGCCGACGAAGCTGATCGATGCGGG
>CAZZVQ010000226.1:0-4437 GCA_964657565.1 uncultured Acetobacteraceae bacterium | reverse complement strand
CCCGGGAATTACAGCTATCTTTCATCGGACAACGAGCAACTCGTCGAGACTTATGTGACGGTGACCCGGATCCTGGATGCGATGAAGTGGGTGGGATACACGGGCTTTGCGGGGGCTGGCGGCAAGGCAATGTCCGGCGCAGGCAGCGGCCTGACGAATGCCTTGAAGCAGGGCGCCACCCTGGGCGGGGCGGCGCGAGGCGCGTTTCAGGGCGGGGCCGGTGCGGTCGGCAAGATTGCCACGGGCGGGTACGTGTCGCGCAGCGGGATCATGCTGTGGGTTGTCGGCGAGGGCGTCTACATGTCGCTTGCGAAGGAACAAACCAAGATGAAGCAGGAAATCACCCGGCGCTTCCAGGAAGGCAGGCTTATCGCGGCGCTTTATCAGCGCGCGTTCGGGTCCGACACGCCGATCCCGTCCCGATACCTGTTTCCCGTCAAGTAGGTATGACATGGCGCGATGTTCTTTCCGCGATCTTGTTCGTGCCTTGCCTGGTCTTCGTGGACCGGTTGATAGCGCCCCGGTTCCTACCGGAGTTCTTCAGTATCCCGATTGCCGCCCTTATTGTGCTTGTCATGTACATGATTGGCTTGGTGGCGTATGGGGCGGTCCGGATACGCATCCGCCGTCTTCGAAGCGAGGGGCCCCGATGATGGTTCGGCGTATCGCGGCGCTGCTCGTGTGCGGGCTTTTAACGCCCTCGATCGGCTGGGCCGGTCAGTATCCGGTGCCTGACGCCTCTGTCGCTTGGACGGCCGGCTACGCGCTGATCGTCCGGCGGCTCTGTCCGCGCTGGGACGCCGATTATGCCGCGCTGTATGCGGGTGGCGGCTTGATGACGCCGGACCAGCCGGAGTGGGAGCCGAACGGCAAGGCTGCCCTTGCTTTCCGGGCGGGGGGCGAATTGGCCAATGAGGGGTTCAGAAGCAATCCGGCGTTCTGCATCGACCCGGTGGATGCTGCCGGGCCGGAGGCGGATAGGGTCCGCCCGGTCATCGTGCCACGACAGCCGCCCGCCGGCCGCAGTTGAGGACGCGGTCCACCAAACCTCCGGCAGCATCACGTCTCGTCACATCCGTCTGCTCACCCGGCGGCTGGCACGAGTTTGATACGGAATGATAAGTTCCGAGTCAGACTCTAACGCTTGGGATCCAAGCGTTAGGTTCGGACCACTAGGGCATCGCGGTAGTGATGGCGGCCGCCTTGGCTCGGAGATCGTCGGGCAGCACGGTGACGGGGCGGCCGGTCAGGGCGGCGGCCGGGCTCGCGAGGTGCCCGAAGGCGTCGCCGGGCGCGGCGGCGATGGTGACGGGCGGGACGACCCGCGCCAAGGCGGCGAGCAGGTCGTAGCGCCAGATGGCCTGCCAGGCGGCGCGGTAGTGCTGCGGCTGGCGGAGGCAGGCGGCGGCGCGGATGGTCAGGATGGTGGGATCGATGGCCGGGTCGGTGGAGAGGGCGGTGGCCTGGCGGCGGTCGAACCAGGGCCACCAGAATTCCTGGTCGCGCAGATGGTGCCACACGGCGTTCATGTGGCTGCCGTCCCACGCGAGCGCCACCTCCGGCGCGTAGCTGTCGACGAGCCCGGCGCGGACGGCATCCGATGCGCAGAGCGGCGCGTCGAGCAGCAGGGCGCCGACCCGGTCGGGCGCGGCCAGCGCCATCGCCACGGCGACCGCGCAGCCGCCGCGATGGGCGTAGATGCGGAGCCGATCGATCCCTGCGGCGTCGAGCGCGGCGAGCAGTCGATGGGCCCAGTCCTCGACCGACGGCACGAACGGGCCCTCGACGTCGGAGTCGCCGAGGCCCGGCAGGTCGAACGCGATGGCGGGTCCGGGCAGGGCGTCGAGCAGCGGAACCATCCAGGCGGTCGAGCCCGGGGTTTCCGGGATCACGAGCGTCGTCTCACCGGTACCGAACACCCGCCGCATCAGGAGCCGGCTGTCGCCGACGGCGAGGAAGTCGGGGGAGGCGCGCCCGGGAACGGGGCCGCAAGGCGGCGCCGTGAACGGCCGGACCGGCGCGGGATGCTGGTGGAGTAGACCGCGCTCCATCACGGCAGCGGCGCGGGGCTCGGCCGGGGCTTCGATGCGCCAGGATCCGGGCGGGGCGCGGTCGCGCATGGGGTGGATCAGGTCGCTCGGGCGGGTGCCGAGGCAGACCGGGACCGTGATGCCGTCGAGCGCGCGGCCGCCATCGTGCCGGAAGGCGGCGGAGTAGCCGACCCGGTAGCCGTCGCCGGCCAGCAGGAATTCCAGCGCGCCGCGTTGGATGAACTCGAGCGGCGGCACGTCGCGCGTCGCCCGTTTCTCGGCGCGCCAGTCGAACCAGGGCCAGAACACGTGCTGATCGCGGTAGCGGAACCAGGACCACAGCAGATGCGCGCCGTCCCAGCTCGGCGCCAGCGCCGGCAGGTAGCCACCGAGCATCCGCTCGCGTTCCTGCTCGGTCCAGATCGGGTAGCCGTCGGTCAGCACCATCGTGCAGCGGGACGGGTGCCGCCGGCCGAACTCGACGGCGATGGAGGCGCCGGTGTGGCGGCCATAGGCGGCGGCGGCGGCGATCCCGAGCATGTCCAGCGCCTCGGTCAGCGCGTCGGCGTAGTCCTCCAGCTCCGGCGCCCGGTCCAGCCGCAACGGCTCCGACAAGCCATAGCCCGGCGTGTCGAAGGCGATGGCGGTGAAGTCGCGGGCGAAGACCGACTGCGCCAGCGCCATCTCGCCCGACGAGGTGGCCGAGGCGTGCAGCAGCAGCACCGGCGGGCCGTCGCCCGCCCGCGTGTAGTGGACCCAACGCTGCGCCGCACCCGTGCCGACGGAGACGAAATGGCGCGAATACTGCATCAGGCGGCTTTGGCCGCGACGTGCGCCCGGGATGCCATCAGCGGCTGGATCCGGGTGCCGAACTGGTCCATTCCGGCCAGGAAGTCGTCGAAGGTCAGCATGATGCCGGCGATGCCGGGCACGGTGGCCAACTCGTCGAGCAAAGCGGCGACGGTGGCGTAGGAGCCGACGAGGGTGCCCATGTTGAAGTTCACGGCGGAGACCGGGTTGGTCATGGATTTGGCGGTCGAGCTGGCGTCGGCCTTCTTGTCGGCGGCGGCCTGGACGCCCATCCAGCCGAGCGCGACGGTGTCGGCGCCGTCCTTGTAGAGGTCCCACTTCGCCTGGGCTGCTTCGTCCGTCTCGTCGGCGATCACCATGAACAGGGCGTAGGCGCCGACCTTGCGGCCGGTCTTCTCGGCCGCGGCGACGAGGCGGCCGACGCTCGCGGCCATCTTCGTGGGCGTGTTGACGCCCTCGCCCATGCAGAAGCTGTAATCGGCGTAGGTCGCCGCGAACTCCATGCCGACATTGCTCTGCCCGGCGGCCACGATCTCGATCTTGCCGGTCGGCTGGGGGCTGAGCTTGCAGTCCGTCATCTGGAAGAACTCGCCCTTGAAGTCGGATTTGCCGGTCTGCCAGAGGTCGTTCATGACTTGCACGTATTCGCCGCAATACTGGTAGCGGCGGGTGAAGTGCTCGTTGCCGGGCCACATGCCCATCTGGCTGTATTCGGCCTCCTGCCAGCCGGAAACGATGTTGATGCCGAAACGGCCGGGGGCGACGGCGTCGACGGTCGAGGCCATGCGCGCCGCCAGCGCGGGGGGCAGGGTCAGCACGGCGGTGGAGGCGAACAGGCGGATGCGCTTGGTGACGGCGGCCAGGGCGGCCATCAGGGTGAAGCTCTCCATGCAATGGTCCCAGAACTCGCTCTCGCCGCCGAAGCCGCGCAGCTTGACCATGCTGAGCGCGAACTCCATGCCGTATTGTTCAGCTTTCAGGACAACGTCGCGGTTCAGTTCCCAGCTGGGTTTGTAGCGGGGCGAGGTGGTGGAGATGAGCCAGCCATTGCTGCCGATGGGAATGAAGACGCCGATGTCCATGGTGTTCTCCTTACAGTCCGAGCACGCCGGGGTTGATGATCTGGTCGGGGTCGAAACGGTGCTTCAAGGCCAGGAGCGCGTCGCGCGTGCCGGGTGGCAGGGCGTAGCTGCGGCCGATCTGGAAGTGGGTCGCTCCCGCGCCGGCCAGGGCGTCCGTGAGGCGTTGGCGGAGCGCGAGCGCGGCGGTGCGGGCGGACGGGTTGGGCGGACGGTCGGCGTAGGCGGCGATCTGCTGCGGCAGGGCCTTGCGGCGGACGGCCGGGCCGAGTTCGTCGGGCCAGAAGAGCTGCGGTTCGATCACCACGCGCTGCCCCATCAGCACGGCCAGGAGCACGGCGCGGATGCCGTGGCGGGCAATCTCGGGCTTGGCGGCGTCCAGCGCCGCTTGAGCCGCGCGCAGCCCGGTTTGGGCGTCGCCGGGCGCGAAGACGCCGTGCAGCGGCAACCAGGCCTCCCCGTCCGGGCCGAGCAGGGCCTTGATCTTGCGGAACGGGCGGGCGCGGGTGACGCGGGGG
>CAZZVQ010000225.1:0-4474 GCA_964657565.1 uncultured Acetobacteraceae bacterium | reverse complement strand
AGGATGCCGAGCGTGCCGCCGGCGGCGACGAGGCCGGCGGCGAAGCCGGGGGAGTAGCCGCGGCGGCGCATCTCGGGGATGCCGGAGCTGCCGATGGCGCTGCAGGTCGCCGGGCTGGAGCCGGCCATGGCGGCGAACAGACTGCAGGCGATGACGACGGCGACGCCGAGCCCGCCGGGGACCCGGCCGAGCCAGGTGTGCAGCGCGTCGTAGAGGTCCTTGCCGGCGCGCGACTTGCCGATCGCGGCGCCCTTGAGGATGAAGAGCGGGATGGTCAGCAGCGTGATGCTGGCGAGTTCCTCGTAGACGTTCTGCGCGACGGTATCGAGCGAGGCGGCGGGCATGAAGCCGAGCATGAACAGCGTGGCGACGCCGCCGAGGGCGAAGGCGATCGGCATGCCGGAGAAGAGCGCGAGCAGCGTGGCGCCGCCGTACATGAGGCCGATCTGCAGCGTGCTCATCTGGCGGAGGGGGCCAGATGGGCCGGCTGGCTCTTGCGATGCTGGCTGCCGATCACCTGGAGCAGGAGCTGCAGCGAGAGCAGGCTCATGCCGAGCGCCATGCAGACATAGGGGATCCAGAGCGGCGGGCCCCAGGCGGAGGGCGTGGTCTGGCCTTCGTCCCAGGCTTCGTAGAACAGGGCCCAGCTCTTCCAGGCGAAGAAGGTGACGAACAGGAAGCTCAGCAGGTCGGCCAAGATCTTGCGGACCTGGTCGATGCCATGCGGAAGGATGTGGGTCAGGGCGTCGATGGCGACGTGGCCGCGCCGGGCCTGGATCCAGCCGGCGGCCCCGAAGGTGGCGCCGATGAGCAGGAAGGTGCTCAGCTCGTCCTGCCAGTCGCTCGGGATGGCGAAGAAGTAGCGGCCCATGACCTCCCAGGTCAGCACCGCGCCGGCCGCGGCGATGGCGATGGCCGACAGTACGGCCAGCAGGCTGTTGACCGCGTCCAGCGCCGTCTGCACCGCGCCGAGGGCGCCGAAGCGCGGCACGTCGGCCGCGGGGATCGACCCGGCCGCCGCGTCGATCCCGTTGGTGCTCACGCGATGACGGCCTCGGCGGCCTTGAGCAGCGCGGCGTTGGCGGCGCTCTTGTCGGCGTAGTCCTTCCAGGCGGAGCTCTCGGCCAGCGGGCGCCATTTGGCGATGGCGGCCGGGTCCATGTCGCGCACGGTGGCGCCGGCCTTGCTGTAGACCTTGGCCAGCTCCTCGTCGTCGGCCTTGGCGGCGGCCAAGGCGAACGGCTCCATGGAGGTGCCGACCGATGTCATCACCTTCTGCTGGTCCGGCGTGAGACTGTCGAAGATCTGCTTGGACATCAGCAGCGGCTCGAACATGAACCAGAAGCTGCCCTTGGCGCCGGAGGTGACGGCCTTGCTGATCTCCTCCAGGCGGAAGGAGATCAGGCTGGTGGACGAGGTGACGGCGGCGTCGAGCGAGCCGGTCTGCATGGCAGCGTAGATCTCGTTCGAAGGCACCGAGCTGATGATGCCGCCGGCCTGCTTGAGCATGAGGTCGAATTCACGCGAGCCGCCGCGGATCTTCATGCCCTTGGTGTCGTCCGGCACGACGACCGGGGTGGAGCGCGAGGCGATGCCGCCGGCCTGCCAGACCCAAGTCAGGATCTTCACGCCGCGCTTGTCGAGCAGGGCGGTCAGTTCCTCGCCGATCTTGGCGGTCTTCCAGGCCATCCCCTGCTCGTAGGTGGTGACCAGGCAGGGCATGAGGCCGATATTGACCTCGGGCACCTCGCCGCCGGCATAGGCGAGCGGATAGACCGTCATGTCGAGCGCGCCGCGGCGCAGCGCGGAGAACTGGGCGACCGTCTTCATCAGCGAGGAGCCCGGGTAGATCTCGAATTTCAGCTCGCCGTTGGTCTGCTTGGTGACCTCCTCGGCGAATTTGCGGGTCAGGCGGTCGCGGAAGTCGCCGGTCTCGAGCGTGCCGCCGGGGAATTGGTGGCTAATCTTGAGGGTGCGGGTGTCGGCCGCGGCCGGGCCGGCGCGTAGGAGGGCGGGGGCTGCAAGCATCGAGCCCATCAGAACGCGGCGGGTAACGGACATGTCGTGCTCCCAGAAAGTCGTCGGCGCTTCTCGGCCGAGGCTTGGCAGCATTATGAGTGCAGCATGAAGCGACAACAAGCACGTGGGTGATCGGGAGTATCCGGCCTGGCCGATGGTCGGGATCGGGATCGTGCTGCTCAGGCCGGGGGAGGTGCTGCTGGTGCGGCGGGCCAAGGCGCCGTCGCTGGGGCAGTGGGCGCTGCCGGGCGGCGCGCAGGAGCTCGGCGAGACCGCGGAGGACGCGGCCCGGCGCGAGTTGCGCGAGGAGGCCGGGCTCGAGGCCGGGGCGTTGCATCTGGCGGCAAATGTGGACAGCATCCATCGCGACGAGGTGGGCCGCGTGCAATTCCACTACACGATCCTCGATTTCGCCGGCGCGTGGGTGGGGGGTGAGCCGGTGGCCGGCACCGACGTGTCGGAGGCGGTGTTCGCGCCGCTCGATGGGCTCGGGCCGTACCGACTTTGGAGCGAGGCGCATCGGGTGATCGCCGTCGCACGCACGATTTTGCAACTTTGAGGGGGCACGATGCCAAGCAAGCCTGACAAACCCGTATTGATCACCGGGGCTTCCGGCACTCTCGGCCGGTTCCTGGCCAAGACCCTGGCGGCCGAGGGCTGGACGCTGCGGCTGACCGACATGGCGCCATTTCCGGACGAGCTGCCGGCGGGGGCCAGCTTCCGCCGGGTCGATCTGGCGGACGGGTTGGAGGTGATCCGGCTGGTCGAGGGATGTGGGCTCGTGCTGCATTTCGGCGGGGCGTCGACGGACGAGTGGGCGTTCGAGTCCATCGTCGATGCGAACATCCGGGGGATGTACCATCTGTACGAAGGTGCGCGGCTGGCGAAGGCGCGGGTGGTGTTCGCGAGTTCCAACCATGCGATCGGGTTCCACGAGCGGACGGAACGGCTGGATCGCGATTGCTCGCTGATGCCGGACAGCCTGTATGGCCTGTCCAAGGCGTATGGCGAATTGCTGGGCACGCTGTATTGGCAGAAGCACCAGGTGGAGACCGTGTTCGTGCGCATCGGGTCGTGCCTTCCGGAGCCGATCGATCAGCGCATGTTGTCGACGTGGCTGTCGTATCCGGATCTCGGGCGGATGATGATCGCGTGCGGGACGGCGCCGGCGGTGGGGTATTCGCTGCTGTGGGGGGCGTCGAACAACGCGCGCAGCTTCTGGGGCACCGACGACCGGGAGGCGATCGGGTGGGCGCCGCAGGATAGCGCCGACGTGTTCGAGAACAAGGTGATGGGCAAGCTGAGCGGGAGCCCGGTGGCGGAGCGCTACCAGGGCGGGATCTACGCCGCCCGGGGGTAGGTCAGCTTCGGCGGCGCCGGGGGGAGGCGTCGCCGATGTTGAGGGTGGTGGCCATGCCGACGCAGATGAGGCCGAGGCAGGCGGGGATCAGCCAGAGCGGACGCACCATGAAGGGCATCTCGACCCAGTTCCACAGCCAGGTCAGGCTGTGTTCCCGGAGCCAGGTGAGGCCGTCGTGGTCGTACATGGCGAGGCCTTGGCCCAAGGTGAGGCCGGGCGGGGTCAAGGCGCCGATGGCGACGGAGGCGACGAGGAAAATGGCCGCGAAGACGGCGAAGATGCGAGCCGCCATCACATGAACAGCCGATCGGTCGGCATGCCGGCATACAGGCTCGCGACTTCGGCGCCGTAGCCGTTGTACATCTGGGTCGGGACGCGGTCGCCGCTGCCGAGCAGGCGTTCGGTGGCCTGGCTCCAGCGTGGATGCGCGACGTTGGGGTTCACGTTGGCCCAGAATCCGTATTCGCTGGGCTGGGTCGCCTGCCACGAATTGACCGGCTGCTTGTCCGTGAAGGTGAGGCGGATGATCGATTTGATGGATTTGAAGCCGTATTTCCACGGCACGACGAGGCGGATGGGGGCGCCGTCCTGCTTGGGCAACTCCTTGCCGTACATGCCGGTGGCGATGAAGGCCAGGGGATTGTTCGCCTCGTCCAGGCGCAGGCCTTCGCGATAGGGCCAGTCGATGATCGAGAGGCGGAGGCCGGGCATGGTCTTGGGGTCGGCGAGCGTCTCCATCTCGACGTATTGGGCGGCCGAGGTCGGGGCGGCGATACGGATCAGGTCGCTCATCTGGAAGCCGGTCCAGGGCACCGTCATGGCCCAGGCCTCGACGCAGCGGTGGCGGTAGACACGCTGCTCGAGCTTCACCTTCTTGAGCAAATCGTCCAGACCGAGCGTCATCGGCTTGTCGACCATGCCGTCGATCTTGATCGACCACGGGGCGATCGGCAGGCGCTGCGCGGCGCGCGAGATCGATTTGTCGGTGCCGAATTCGTAGTAGTTGTTGTAGGTGGTCGCGTCGCCCTCGGGCGTGGTCGGGCGGCCGGCGTTGGCGAAATGCTCCGCCATCGCAGGGCCTTGGGTCGCGCTTGG
>CAZZVQ010000224.1:0-4493 GCA_964657565.1 uncultured Acetobacteraceae bacterium | reverse complement strand
GACGCGGATGCCGGTGGCGTTGTAGATCGCGTTGGCCACGGCGGCGGCGACGCCGCAGATGCCGAGTTCGCCGACGCCCTTGGCCTTCATCGGCGACGAGATCGGGTCGGTCTCGTCAAGGAACACCACCTCCTGGTGCGGGATGTCGGCATGGACCGGGACCTCGTAGCCGGCGAGGTCGTGGTTGACGAAGAAGCCGCGCTTGGTGTCGACCTCGAGCGCTTCCGTCAGGGCGGCGCCAACCCCCATCGTCATGGCGCCGATCACCTGGCTGCGGGCGGATTTCGGGTTGAGGATGCGGCCGGCGGCGCAGACGGCCAACATGCGGCGCACCCGCGTTTCCCCGGTGAATCGGTCGACGCCGACCTCGACGAAATGGCCGGCGAAGGTCGATTGCTGATACTTCTTGCCGAGATCGCCGTATTCGATCGAATCCTCGCCGGTCAGCGCACCGTCGCGTGCGGCGTCGGCGAGCGCGACGTCGCGGCTGCCGGCGACGACCCGGCCTTTGGCGAACGCGATGTCGGCGGAGTTGAAGCCCAGCTTGGCGGCGACGGCGTCGCGCAGCTTGAGGCAGGCGGCATAGACGCCCGACGTCGAGTTCATGGCGCCGAACTGGCCGCCCGAGCCCGACGAGACCGGGAAGTCGGAGTCGCCGAGCTTCACCACGACGCGGTCCATGGGCACGCCCATCATCTCGGCGGCAGTCTGCGCGATGATGGTGTAGCTGCCGGTGCCGATGTCGGTCATGTCGGTCTCGACGGTGACGATGCCGTCCGGCTCGAGCCGGACGCGGGCGCCGGATTTGACGAGCTGGTTGTTGCGGAAGCCGGTGGCCATGCCCATGCCGACCAGCCAACGACCGTCCTGCGTCGAGGCGGGGGTTGGCTTGCGGCGCTCCCAGCCGAAGGTGGCGGCGCCCTGCTGCAGGCATTGCACGAGCTGGCGCTGGGAGAACGGCCGGCCGGGCTTCTCCGGGTCGACCAGGGTGTCGTTCTTGATGCGGAAGGCGACGGGGTCCATCGCGAGCTTCTCCGCCATCTCGTCCATGGCGATCTCGAGCGCCATCAGGCCCGGGGCCTCGCCGGGAGCGCGCATGGAGTTGCCTTCCGGGAGGTCCAGCGTGGCCAGGCGCATCGCGGTCAGGCGGTTGGCGCCGGCGTAGAGCAGCTTGGTCTGCGCGACCGCGGTCTCGGGCTTGCCCTTGGGGAGGTTGCCCGAAACGCTCTCATGCGCGATGGCCGTGATGGTGCCGTCGCGTTCGGCGCCGAGGCGGATGCGCTGGATGGTGGCGGGGCGGTGGGTGGCGTTGTTGGCCATCAGCGGCCGGGTCAGGGCCAGCTTGACGGGGCGCTTGGCGGCGCGGGCGCCGATGGCGGCGAGCACGACGTCGGCGCGCACGAACAGCTTGCCGCCGAAGCCGCCGCCGACATAAGGCGACATGAGGTGGACGTTCTCGGCGGGGATGTCCAAGCTCTTGGCGAGGTCGCGCTTGCCCCAGGCGATCATCTGGTTCGACGTCCAGACGGTGAGCTTGTCGCCCTCCCATGCGGCGATGGTCGCGAACGGTTCCATCATGGAGTGGCTCTCGTCGGGCGTCGTGTAGGCGGCGTCCAGCGTCACCGGCGCGGCTGCGAACGCGGTCTCGAAGTCGCCGACCCGGTCGATGCCGCCGGCGCCGCCCACGACCGGGGCATCCGACGCCTGCTTGGCGAGGTCGTAGCGACCCTCGGCCGGCGTGTAGTCGACCCGCACCAGCATGGCGGCGGCGCGGGCCTGCTCGAAGGTCTCGGCGACCACGACGGCGATGGCCTGGTGGTAGTGCGCGATCTCGGCGCCGCCGAACAGGCGGGCGACGTTCATCTGGCTGAGCGGGAGCGGCGGGACCGCGAGCGTCGTGACGACCGCCAGCACGCCGGGGGCGGCCTTGGCCTCGTCGATGCGCATGGCGTCGATGCGGCCCTTGGCGATGGCCGAGCCGATGACGTAGCCGTAGGCCTGGTTCGGCGCGACGTCGTGGCGCTCGTAGGCGTAGGGGGCGGTGCCGGTGGTCTTCTTCGGGCCGTCGACGCGGTCGTGCGGCTGGCCGACGACCTTGAGCTGGTCGATCGGGTTGGTGGTGGCCGGGGTGTCGAACTTCATGGCTCAGGCCCTCGCGTCGGCGAGCGCGGCGGCGAGCGTGCGCTCGACCAGCTGCACCTTGTAGGCGTTGTCGGGGGTAGGGCGGGCGCCGTCCATCAGCCGAGCGGCGACGGGTTTGGCGCCGCGCGGCAGCTCGGCTTCCGCGGCGGCAACCCGCCAGGGGCGCGGGGCCACGCCGCCGATGGCGACCCGGCCGGAGCCGTCGGGCTGCACGATGGCGGCGACCGAGACCAGCGCGTAGGCGTAGGAGGCGCGGTCGCGGACCTTGCGGTAGACCTGCCTGCCGCCGGCCGGTGGCGGCAGGGTGACGGCGGTGATCAGCTCGCCCTTTTCGAGGATCGTGTCCTGCTGCGGCGCGTCGCCGGGGAGGCGGTGGAAGTCGCCGAGCGCAATCTGGCGGGTGGTGCCGTCGCCCTTCACGGTCTCCACAGTGGCGTCGAGCACGCGCATGGCGACCGCCATGTCGCCCGGGTAGGTGGCGATGCAGTGGTCGCTGCTGCCGATGACGGCAAGCTGGCGGCTGACGCCGTCGAGCGCGGAGCAGCCGCTGCCGGGGGCGCGTTTGTTGCAGGCTTGGGCGGTGTCGTAGAAATACGGGCAGCGGGTGCGCTGCAGCAGGTTGCCGGCGGTGGTGGCCTTGTTGCGCAACTGGCCGGAGGCCCCGGCGACGATGGCGCGGGAGAGCACGGCGTAGTCGCGGCGCACGCGGGGGTCGCTGGCCAGCGCGGTGTTGCGAACGAGGGCGCCGACGCGGAGGCCGCCCTGGGCGGTCGGCTCGATCTTGTCGAGGGCGAGGCCGTTGACGTCGATCAGGTGGGTGGGCGTCTCGATCTGCAGCTTCATCAGGTCGAGCAGGTTGGTGCCGCCGGCGATGAACTTGGCGTTGGGAGTGCGCTCGGCCGCGGCGGCCGCGGCAGCGGGGCTGGCGGCGCGCTCGTAGGTGAAGGGCTTCATGCGAGTTCTCCCTTCACTTCGGTCATGGCGTCCAGGATGTTGGAGTAGGCGCCGCAGCGGCAGATGTTGCCGCTCATGCGCTCGCGCATCTCGTCGTTGGTGGCCTGCATGGGCGCCATAAGGTCGGCGGTGACGTGGCTGGGGATGCCGGCCTTGATCTCGGCCAGGACGCTGACGGCGGAGCAGATCTGGCCGGGGGTGCAGTAGCCGCACTGGTAGCCGTCATGCTTGACGAAGGCGGCCTGCATGGGGTGCAGGGCGGCGGGGGTGCCGAGGCCCTCGATGGTGGTGACCGTGCTGCCCTGGTGCATCACGGCGAGGGTCAGGCAAGCGTTGATGCGCTGGCCGTCGAGGATGACGGTGCAGGCGCCGCACTGGCCGTGGTCGCAGCCTTTCTTGGAGCCGGTGAGCTGCAGGTGTTCGCGCAGCGCGTCGAGCAGGGTGGTGCGGGTGTCGAGCGAGAGGCTGACCGTCTTGCCGTTCACGTCGAAGGAGACGGGCATCAGGACGGGGACGGTGGCCGGGTCGAGGACCGGGGCGGCCCGGGCGGTTTCGCCGGGGGCCGGCAGGGTGGTGAGGGCAATCGCGGCGGTGCCGGCGGTCAAGACGGTGCGTCTGGTAACGTCGATCTCGGGCGTGTCGTTCATCTTTGGCTCCAGGCACTCGTTCGTCATGTTGCGACTGGCAGCATGGGGAGAAGGGCTGGGCACCGTCATGTGATGTGGGCTCAGGCGCCGTCGTCATTACCGGGCTTGACCCGGTAATCCAGGTCCGCGGGACCGGCGCTGGGTGCTTTGGGCCTGGATGCCCGGGTCAAGCCCGGGCATGACGACTCTCAGAGTCGGGTGCGGGCGAGGCCGAGGGTTTCGAGGCGGTGGGCCGCGCGCAGGGCGATGTCTTCCCGCCACGGGGCGGCGATCAGTTGCACGCCGATGGGCAGCCCGTCGTCGGGCCAGATCGGCACGGCGGCGACGGGGAGGCCGATGAAGGAGATCGGCTGGGTGAAGATGCCGATATTGGGGCGCAGCTTCATGGTGACGCCGTCGAGCTCGATGGTCTTTTGGCCGAGGAGGGGCGCGCGGACGGGGGTGGCGGGGGCCAGGATCAGGTCGACGCTCTGGAAGAGGGTTTGGACCTGGTCGCGGTACCAGCGGCGGAAGCGCTGGGCGCGGGCGACCCAGGCGGCGGGGATGGCGAGGCCGGCGATGAGGCGATCGCGGACGTCGGGGTCGAAATCGGCGGGCCTGGTGCGGAGGCGGTCGGCGTGCAGGGCGGCGCCTTCGGCGGCGGTGATGAGGTAGGCGGCGGCGCGGGCGCGGGCCGCTTCGGGGAGCTCGACGGTCTGGGTGGCGCCGAGGGCTTTGGCGGCGAGTTGGACGGCGGCGAAGGCTTCGGGG
>CAZZVQ010000223.1:0-4560 GCA_964657565.1 uncultured Acetobacteraceae bacterium | reverse complement strand
TTGGCCGACCAGGTACCGGGGGTCACGCCCCCGGCTCATTACGCCAACCTGGACTTCTAGCCCGTCTTAGCCCCGACGGTAGGCGCCGGTCGCGACGTCGTCGATGTCGGACCGCACCAGGCCGAGATCGGCCAGCTCGCGCGAGTTCATCAGCGACAATTCGTCACGGATGCGCGCCTGCTCCTGGTTGTGCTCCAGGGCTGCGATGATGCGCCAGAAGAAGGAAAAAATCGGAGCGGGTGCGGGAAGAAACCGGTCCGTCGTCGTCGAAAAAGCCATCTTAAAACCTCCTGAAGTTTCGCTCGATGTCGAGCTGACACTGGAGGACGTCTCCCACGCGCTTAAGATGACACTCACGGCACCGGAAACAAGCACCGAATTGCTGCACTGCACAAAACAGGGGTCACAGCCTGGAACGACGGCTACATGCTACAGTTACGCGGCACGTAGCACGTCGTCAGAGAAAATCTTATGCAACGCCGCTGCGGCGCAGACGCATCATCCCCATGAGCCCAAGGCCGCTGATGAACATGGCCCAGGTCGCGGGCTCAGGCACTGCTGAAGGCGGTGAGGGCGGCGTGGTCGTGGGGATGTCATAGCTGATGCTCAGCGTCGTAGTGTCATTTCGGCCGAGCGAGCTGATGCAGCCGTTATCCCTCGTGCTCGCGCACCGATCTACAACCTGCTCGAATGAAAACCCCACAATCGGATCAACCGCCACTTTGCTCAAGTCGGTCTTCAACGTATTTGTCACGTCGAACTGGATGTTGAGATTGGCCGGAGTATCCAGCACGTCGAACGCCGTGATAAGCGAGCCGCTGCGCGCACGTGCGGGATCGACGGCGAACGAGGAAGCGACATAGCTACTGATGGTAGCAATGCTGTCATCTCTGAAGAATGAGGTTAGCGTTAGTGTAGCATTTGTTATAACCGCATTTGATGGTAGCGCGCTGATATCGAACTCGATCGTTCCAGCGAATCTTCCATCGTATTGCAGAAAGCCCGGACCGCTACCTGTCGAAACACCAATGACGGCAAGCGATCCATACACCGACGCTTCGTTATAGTTTCGCGAGCCGTCCGCCGCCCGATAATCCTGAACCGTGCCGGGCAGGGATATCGAGGTCGCCATCGCGGGCGTCGCAGCAGCCAACATGCAAAAAACAGTCGAGCCTGCAAGAAACCGTTTCATATACGCTTTGCCCATTACGTTCTCAGCACGTATCTATCACGCATTTTTGGCATTACGGTCAAGGGCCGGACAAGCAAGAACGCGAAGGTCCACCCCTCTCCCGCTGGCGGGAGAGGAGGGGTCCACAAGCGCGAGGTTCCGCGCGCTGAGGTTGCCTAGCGCTTGTCCATCGAGACATAGTCCCGCTGGACCGGGCCGGTGTAGAGTTGGCGCGGACGGCCGATGCGCTGGCTCGGGTCCTCGATCATCTCCTTCCACTGGCTGATCCAGCCGACGGTGCGCGCGACGGCGAACAGCACCGTGAACATCGACGTCGGGAACCCCATCGCCTTGAGGATGATGCCCGAATAGAAATCGACGTTCGGATACAGCTTCTTGCTGATGAAATACTCGTCATGCAACGCGATGCGCTCGAGTTCCACGGCCAGGTCGAGCGTCTTGTCGTCCTTGATCCCGAGTTCCTTGAGCACCTCGTGACAGGTCTGCTGCATGATCTTGGCGCGCGGGTCGTAGTTCTTGTACACCCGGTGGCCGAAACCCATCAGCTTCACTTTGCTGTTCTTGTCCTTGACCTTCTCCATGAAGGCCGGGATGTGGCTCACGTCCCCGATCTCGTCGAGCATCTTCAGCACCGCCTCGTTCGCACCACCATGGGCGGGACCCCACAGGCTCGCGATCCCGGCCGCGATGCAGGCGAACGGGTTCGCGCCGGTCGACCCGGCCAGACGGACCGTCGACGTGCTGGCGTTCTGCTCGTGATCCGCATGGAGCGTGAAGATACGGTCCATGGCGCGCTCGAGCACCGGGCTGACCTCGTAGTGTTCAGCCGGAACGGCATGCATCATGTGCAGGAAATTGGCGGCGTAGCTGAGGTCGTTGCGCGGATAGACGAACGGCTGGCCGACCGAGTATTTGTACGCCCAGGCGGCGATGGTCGGCAGCTTGGCGATCAGGCGGAACGCGCTGATCGAACGGTGCTGCGGATTATTGATGTCGAGGCTGTCGTGATAGAACGCCGACAGCGCGCCGACGACGCCGCAGATCACCGCCATCGGGTGCGCATCGCGCCGGAACCCGTTGTAGAAGCTGCGCAACTGCTCGTGCAGCATCGTGTGGCGCATCACGCCGTCCTCGAACTCGGCCTTCTGCGCGCGGTTCGGCAGCTCGCCGTTCAGCAGCAGGTAGGCGACCTCGAGAAAGCTCGACTGCTCCGCCAGTTGCTCGATCGGGTAGCCGCGATACAGCAACACGCCGATGTCGCCGTCGATATAGGTGATCTTGCTGTCGCAGGCCGCGGTCATGCCGTAGCCCGGGTCGTAGGTGAAGATGCCGAGTTGGGCATACAGCTTGCTGATATCGGCCACCGACGGACCGATGGTTCCGTGGCGCATCGGCAGCGATAGGGACCGGTTGGTGCCGTCCATCGTCAGCGTGACGTTGCTATTCGCTGGTATGTCCATGGGAGGGTCCCTGTGTGAGTTGGGGCTAAATTAAGGCCGACACCCACGACTAGCAACCTTCGCGCCTGCAACATCTCAGTGTGCGGCGGCGTCGGCCCACAACCCGGCACCCTGCAGCCGGGCCCGCAGTTCGAGGTTGGCGAGTTCCGGCACGCCGGGTTGCGCCCGCGCCCAGCCGCTGGCCACGATGGCGCGCGACAGGTCGGTGCCGTCGGCGTTGCAGTGGGCATACGGACGCCCGGCCGCATCGTGGTCGTCCAGCGCGCATTCGACCCGGCGGCCGCGCACCAGGCCCGCCAGCGCCGTCGTCGCCGCGCCGCCGCAATCCAGGTCGCCACGGCAGCGATCGCCGCGGTCGGGCGCTTCAACCCCCCGCAACCGCACCACCTGGCCGCCGAGGCGCAGGGTGTCGCCATCGATCACCGCGATGTTCTGCGAGTCCGCCATGATGTGCGACGGCGGCGGCGGCGAGCGGCCGAACAGGTCCGACGACATCGCGGTCAGCACGACGGCGGCGCTGCCCACCACGCCGACGCTGGCCGCGACCAGCGCGGCGGAAACGGGCGAACGGCGCGAGGCCGAGCCGCGGAAGATGCGGCGGGGCGGCTTCATCGGCGTGCCGGTGTGTTGCGCATGCTGCTGCCTAGCTTGTGCTCCTGCCGGACGCAACCAAAAGGCGCCCGGCCTACCGCCAGAACGGGTCGGCTTGCTTGAACCGCTTCCAGCGTCCGATGATCCTTGCCCGGGCCGGCAGGGCCGCCGCCGCCGCCATGCCGTCGGCCATTCCGCCAGCGTAGCCGCGCCCCGCACGCCCCAATTGCGCCAGCAGGATGCCCCCGGCAGCGGTGTCGTTCAGCGCGCCCAGCTCCTCCTGCAGCGCGCCGAGCCGGCGCAGGAACGGCTTGGTGCGCTTGGCCGGGAAGGCCGGTGCAAAGAATTCAGCGGCGTAGCGGAGGCGCTTACAATCCTTGCGCAGTTCGTGCAGCTCCGCGACGGGAAGCGTCTCGATCGCTCGGCCGCGCCTGCGGACGCGCTTCAGGCGCCGGGTCAACACGCCGATGGCGAACGGGGTGGTCGGCATGTGCAAGCCGGAATCCGCCGCGGCCGGAGGGGGCCGGTCCCACGGCCGGAGCACCGTGGCGGCGCCGAGGGACAGTTCGAGGTGCCGGAAATGCGGGCCGCCGAGGTAGTCCATCAGCTTGGCATAGGCGTCGTCGCGGCGGCGCGAGGCGGCGCGCAGGAGGAGCACGATCCGGGGGTCGCCGCCGCTCGCCGCCGCCAGGCTCGCGCCGGTGCCGGCGAGAAACACGTCCCAATCGCGCGCGGCGCCAAGGATCGCGGCGCAGTGCCTCACCGCGTCGGCGAGGTCGGCGCAGGGCGCGGCGCGCGCATAGATCGACAAGGCCGACCGCAGCCGCCGGGTCGCGACCCGGGCTTGATGGATGGCCTCGGGGTCGCGTTGGCGGCGGAAGCTGTCGGTCCAGAACAACAGGACGTCGAGCAGGTGGCTGATGATGGCGGTCAGGCCATCGCTGACCGAGACGGTCCCGGCGACCGAGGGGGCGCCGAGGTGGCGTGCCGGCGGGAGCGCGTTGCGCGCGGCCGCGATCGCCTCTACTGCCAGGCTGGCCCGCGGGATCGACAGGCCGAGCGGACCCAACCCCGGCAGCAGGCCGGCCAGGGCGGGGGCCGTCCCGGTCAGCGCCAGGCGGCAGGCCGGCCGGCTCTCGACGACGCCGCGCACCGTGCCGTGCAGCACCCTGACCGCGACGTCGCCGGCCCGATAGCTGCGTTCGCGGCCATCGAACGCGCTGACCGGGGCGACGTCGAACGGGATCGATGGGGAGAGCTGGCCCGGGTCGTCGGCCCGGCTGAGCACAGGTGTTGGCGCGCAGGCGGGCCAATCGT
>CAZZVQ010000222.1:0-4614 GCA_964657565.1 uncultured Acetobacteraceae bacterium | reverse complement strand
GGAGCCGCATCTGTGCTGCGGCTCCGCCGGCACGTACAACCTGTTGCAGCCGGAGATCGCGACCAGGCTGCGCGAACGCAAGCTCGGCAACATCGCCCGCACGGCCCCGGATGTGATCGCGGCAGGGAATATCGGCTGCATCACCCAGCTCTCGGGCGGCGTGCCGGTCGTGCACACGGTGCAGTTGCTCGATTGGATGACCGGCGGTCCGAAGCCGCCCGCGCTCGCTTGAAGCGTTTCCTCGTCCTGCTGCTGCTGGCGGGTCCGGCGGCCGCGCAGACGGCAGCGACCCCGTCGGATAATCTCACGGCGGCGCTGAGGGCGGCGCCCAACGAAGCGGCCGCCGTCGCGCTCGAAGCCCAAATCCGCGAATCATGGGTCCGCGCTGCTAGCCCGGCGGTGCGCCTCCTGCTCGCGCGCGGGGCACGCGAGTTGTCGGCCGGCGCGCCGGGCGACGCGCTGGACAGTTTCGACGCCGCGCTCGACCTCGCGCCCGACCTGCTCGATGGCTGGCGCAGCCGTGCCGTCGCCCGGCGCGCGCTGGGCGACTACACCGGCGCCGTCCGAGACCTGCAGGAGCTACTCAAGCGCGAACCCAACAGCTTCATCGCATTCCAGGACCTCTCCCGCCTCGCCGAGGCGCGTGGCGATTGGCGCGGCGCGCTCGTCGCGTGGCAAAAACTGCTGGAACTGGATCCGCAGAGCCCAGGCGGCCAGACGCGCCTGCGCGATCTCCAGCGGCGCGCGTTGGGCGAGCAATTATAGGCGACATCGAGGGGGTTCGACTTGGGCGAGAGTTTGGTGCCGCCGGGCTGGAAAGTCCGGCCGGGTAAGAACTTCAACACGTTCGTGGGTCCGTTCTACGAGCGTGAGAACAGCGACTCGCTGCACGCCGGCTTCCTGACCGACGAGCGGCACGGCAACAAACGCGGCGTCACGCATGGCGGCATGATCGCCACCTCGTTCGACGTCGCCCTCGGCAACGCCGCCTGGAGCGCGGCGCAGGGACAGCGCTGCGCCACCATCCAGCTCACCATCCAGTATGTTGGTGCGCTGCAGCTGCACGAGTTCGCCGAGATCACCGTCGAGGTGGTGCGGGCGACTCGGAGCCTGGTGTTCCTCCGCGGCGTCATGGTCGCGAACGGCCGGATGATCGCCACGGCCGACGGCGTGTGGAAAATTCTGCAGTGGCGCGCAGATGCCACACCCGAGAGCGAGCGGTAACTGAAAAACATCCCATCGGCTGCGACGAAGTCAGCGGGGCTAGACAGCGATCCGAGTTGTCCACAACATTCTGTGGTTCGAGTCGCGAATCGCGCTAGCCCTAGCGTCATGCTCGTGAGTAGGGTCTTCTTGTAGTCAGGAGGCCCGCCATGGAGTGGAACGACGAAACGATCGCCCGCATCCGCGCATTGTGGAGTGAGGGTCATTCGACCGCCGAGATCGGCCGCCGCATGGGGATCAGCAAGAACGCCGTCGTCGGCAAGGCGCACCGCCTGAGTCTGCCGGCCCGGCCGTCACCGATCCGCCGCGGGACCGGCGAGCGGCCGGCGACCACCCGGCCGGCAATCCGCCGCGTGACCGGTCCGACCTTGCCGGCGCTGCAATCGGTCGCGCGTCCTGCCCAGGCCGCGCCGCAGCCTGCTCCGGCTGGGTTTACGCCCGCGGCGAAGGTGCCGGTCGTGCTGCGCACGGTTCCCGCGCAGCCTCGGCCATCCGGGCGGATCTCGTCCTGCTGCTGGCCGCTCGGCGAGCCCGGGACGCCGGAATTTCATTTCTGCGGCGATCCGACAATGCCGGCCAAGCCGTATTGCGACGAGCATGCGGCACTCGCCTACGTGAAGGTCCGTGATCGCCGTGAGGACGCGGCTTGATCGTACATGCCTTGCGCGCATAGGTTGCCGGGGCTAGTTGCTGTCGGTCATGTCTTCCACGCGTAACGCCGTCATTCGTGAACCGCAGCATTCGCTCGATGCCGATGCGGTTCGTGCTGCCTACCGCCGCTGGGCGGGCGTGTATGACGTCGTGTTCGGCGGCGTCTCCGCCGCAGGCCGGCGTCAGGCCGTCGCGGCCGTCAACGCGCTGCCCGGGCGACATGTGCTCGAGGTCGGCGTCGGCACCGGGCTGGCCCTGCCGCATTATCTGCCGTCCAAGCGGATCACCGGGATCGACCTGTCGGCCGACATGCTCGCCCTGGCGCGCAAGAAGGTGTCCGAAGCCCAGCTCGACAATGTCGAGGCGCTGCATGAGATGGACGCCGAGAAGACCGAGTTCGAGGACGGACGGTTCGATATCGCGGTCGCCATGTTCGTCGCCTCGGTGGTGCCCAACCCGCGCCTGCTGTTCGCCGAGATGCGCCGCGTCGTCCGACCCGGCGGCTACATGCTGTTCGTCAACCACTTCGCGGCCGAACGCGGCCCGCGTTGGTGGATCGAGCGGGCCCTGGCGCCCGCCTCGCGCAAGCTCGGCTGGCACCCGGATTTCGCCTTCGACGCCCTCCTGAGCCCGGAAGACCACGCCCGGGCTCAATTTTTGCCGGTGCGTCCGCTGGGGCTATTCACTTTGGTGTCCCTCCCCAACTAACCAGAGCAGCCGTTGCGCTGCTCTACTTGATCTGGTGAGGGGGGTTCGATACTCCCTGCCGACGACACCCTGAGACGCGGCGTGAGCCGGACGCGAACGATAGGATTGGCGGGATGCAGGTTAACCAGCGGCTTAGGGCCGCTATGATTGGCGGCGTCGGAGTTGTGCTAGCCGGGCCCGCAATGGCGCAAGCACCACAACCCTGGCAGTTGGGCTTCCAGCCGCCGGCAAGTTCGGTGATGTACGGAATCGAGGGGCTGCACGCCCTGGTGCTGTGGCTGATGACGATGGTGACCATCTTCGTCGCCGCCCTGCTGGCGTTCGTGATGTGGCGCTACCGCGCGTCACGGAACCCGACCCCGAGCCGCATCAGCCACCACACCGCGCTGGAAGTCGCCTGGACGCTGCTGCCGGTGCTGATCCTGGTGCTCATCGCCATCCCGTCCTTCCGCCTGGTCTACTACGAGGACCGGACCGACGACCCGGCCCTGACCATCAAGGTCACCGGTCACCAGTGGAACTGGGAATACGGCTACCCGGACAATGGCGGCTTCACCTTCATCAGCAACATGGTTCCCGATGACGAACTCAAGCCGGGCGACCTTCGCCATCTGTCGGTCGATAACCATCTGGTGCTGCCGGCCGGCAAGAACGTCCGCATCCTGACCACCAGCTCGGACGTGATCCACAGCTTCTTCATCCCCTCTTTGGGCGTGCAGCGTTACGCTATCCCGGGCCGGACCATCGAAACCTGGGTGCGGGTCGATAAACCTGGCGTTTACTATGGCGAGTGTAATCAGATTTGTGGCACCAATCATGCGGTGATGCCCATCGCCGTCGAGGCGCTCAGCCCCGACGACTTCACCAAGTGGGCGGAGCAGGCCAAGACGAAGTTCGCCAGCGTTCCGGCCCGGACACCTGAGGGTGGCGAGCGGGAAATCGCATCGGTTGCAGAGACGCTGCGCTGACCCACATCGAGCGCGACAGGAGAGAATAGATGTCCGCGACGACGAAAGATGTCCAAGCGCATGGCCCAGATCACAGTGGCGACCACGGGCATTACCCGGGCTTCGTCAAGCGCTGGCTGTTCAGCACGAACCATAAGGATATCGGTTCGCTCTACCTGATCTTCGCGGTGTGCGCGGGAATCATCGGCGTGGCACTGTCCGTCTGGATGCGCATGGAGCTGATGAACCCGGGCATGCAGTATTTCAAGGACGGGCAGGCCTGGAACGCCACCGTGACCGCGCACGGCCTGATCATGATCTTCTTCATGGTGATGCCGGCGATGATCGGCGGCTTCGGCAACTGGTTCGTCCCGATCATGATCGGCGCCCCCGACATGGCCTTTCCCCGCCTCAACAACATCAGCTTCTGGCTACTGGTTCCGGCCTTCCTGCTGATCATGGCCGGGCTGTTCACCGGTGACGGCGCCGGCCCGGGCTGGACGCTCTATCCGCCGCTCTCCTCGGCGACCTATCAGTCGGGTCCGGCGATGGATTACACCCTGTTCGCGCTCCACCTCGCCGGTGTGTCGTCCCTGCTGGGCGCCATCAACTTCATCACCACGATCTTCAACATGCGCGCGCCGGGCATGACCCTGCACAAGATGCCGCTGTTCGTCTGGTCGATGCTGGTGACCGCGTTCTTGCTGCTGCTCTCCATCCCCGTTCTGGCCGGCGCGATCACCATGCTGATCACCGACCGCAACTTCGGCACCGCCTTCTTCGACCCGCAGGGCGGCGGCGACCCGGTCTTGTTCCAGCATCTGTTCTGGTTCTTCGGCCACCCCGAGGTCTACATCATGATCCTGCCGGGCTTCGGCATGGTCAGCCACGTGATCTCGACCTTCAGCCGCAAGCCGATTTTCGGCTATCTCGGCATGGCCTACGCCATGATCGCGATCGGCGTCGTCGGCTTCGTCGTGTGGGCGCACCACATGTTCGTCTCCGGCATCAGCGTCGATACGCGCGCCTACTTCATGGCCGCCACGATGATCATCGCGGTGCCGACCGGCATCAAGATCTTCTC
>CAZZVQ010000221.1:0-4615 GCA_964657565.1 uncultured Acetobacteraceae bacterium | reverse complement strand
CGCCGGCTCGGACGCCGGCTCGGGCGGCGGCATCGGGCGGAGCGGGCGCGGGGGCGGCGGGCGCACGAGATGCAGCAGCGCACGGACGTTGCGCAGCACCTGGCTCTGCAGCACGGCCGTGCGAAACAGCGGGTCACGCAGCTCGGGCGGCAGGCGCAGGATCGCGCGCTGCACGCGTGAGCGGCGGATCTGGTCGTCCTCCGGCTCCGGCGGCGGCTCCGGCAGCGGCGGGGTGGCCATCATCGCCTCGAGCGCGGCCCACTCGATCGGGGTCAGGCCGCCGGACGGGCCGCGGCGGGCCAGCCGGACGCGCTCGGGCGCCGCATCGCGCAACGCGCGGATGATGTCGAGCGCCACGCGCTGGATGCCGCTCGGGTGCGGGTTGAAGCGGAAATAGTCGAGCAGGTCCTCCACATCGACCCAAATTCTTTGTGTCGCTGGCATGACCCTCAGTGTTGCCGTCCCGGGCTGTTTCCGGGAAGCGGCCACCCACGTCAAGAAGGCGGCGGATGGTCGTTGCGGGAGTAGGCTGTCAGGATGGCGCCGGCACAAGCGGAGTGGGGCAATGAGCGTCTATACCGGACCGGTCTTCGAGATGGCCGCCCAGCAATTCGAGACGATCGCCGATTATATCGACATCCCCGCCGATGAGCGCCCGCGCCTGCTGTATCCGAAGCGTGCCGTGACGGTGGCCTGCCCGATCCATCGCGACGACGGCAGCATCGCGGTGTTCCACGGCTACCGCGTGCAGCACCACCTCACGCTCGGGCCGACCAAGGGCGGCACGCGGTTCGCCGCCAGCGTGGACCTCGGCGAGGTCGGGGCGCTGGCGATCTGGATGAGTTGGAAATGCGCGCTGGCCGGGCTGCCCTATGGCGGCGCGAAGGGCGGCATCACGGTCGACCCGGCCGCGCTGAGCGGGCGCGAGCTGGAGGCGCTATCGCGGCGCTACATGCAGGAGATGATCCCGTTCGTCGGGCCGCATACCGACGTGATGGCGCCGGACATGGGCACGAACGAGCAGGTGATGGCGTGGTTCATGGACACCTATTCCATGTATCAGGGCCACACCGTCACCGAGATCGTCACCGGCAAGCCGGTCGCCTCCGGCGGAACGGTCGGGCGGCGCGAGGCGACCGGGCGCGGCGTCGTGCACCTGGCGATGCGCGCGGCGGAGCGGGCCGGGGTGCCGGCGACGGGCGCGACCGCGATCATCCAGGGCTTCGGCAATGTCGGCTCGGTGGCGGCGCAGGAGCTGTTCCTCCGCGGGGTGAAGATCATCGGCGTGAGCGATCATACCGCCTGCTACTATGACGAGCGCGGGCTCGACGTGGCGGCGATGATCGCGCACGCCGCCGCCCACCGCGGGCTGGCCGGCTACTCGGCCGAGGCCCTGTTCGACCCGGCCGCGCTGCTGACGCAGAAATGCGACATCCTGGTGCCGGCGGCGATGGAGCGGGTGATCGATGGGCCGACGGCCGAACAGCTGCAATGCCGCGTGCTGGCCGAGGGGGCCAACGGGCCGACGACGCCGGACGCGGATGCGGTGCTGGAGCAGCGCGACATCGTTCTCGTGCCGGACATCCTGTGCAACGCCGGCGGCGTCATCGTCAGCTATTTCGAGTGGGTGCAGGACCTGCAGCAATTCTTCTGGGAGGAAGACGAGGTCAACCAGAAGCTGCGCAGCGTGCTGGACCGCGCCTACGACCGGGTCACCACGCGGGTGGCGCGGGACAAGGTCTACGAGCGGACCGCGGCGATGGCGATCGGGGTCGAGCGGGTGCGCGATGCCAAGCGGACGCGCGGGCTATTTCCGTGAGAGCTCCAGCACGGCGCGGATGAACGGCTCGGGCGTTTCCTGCGGCAGGTTGTGGCCGGCGCCGGGGACGATCTCGCGTCGGCAGGGCCCGGTGAAGTGCGACAGGTCTGCCTGGGGCGACGGCGGGTCGACGCCGTCATCGCCGCCATGCAGCACGATGGTCGGCACGGTGATGTCCGGTTGGCGCGCGAGCGCCGTCTCGATGGGTTCGAGGGCCGGGTCGCCCGGGGCGTAGCCGAAGCGGTGGCGGTAGGATTGCACCACCACGTCGACGAAGTCGGGGGTGTCGAAGGCGACGGCGCTGGCCTCGAAGGTGGCGTCGTCGAAGCGCCAGTTGGGCGACCATAGGCGCCAGAGCAGGCGGGCGATGCCGCGCCGGTCCGCCGTCAGGCCAGCGACGCCGCGCGGCGTGTGCAGATAATATTGGTACCAGTATCGGTGCTCGGTCTCCGCCCTGGCCGGGCGCGTCGAGGCGGGGATGTTCTGGATGTTGTAGCCGGTGACGCTGACGAGGCCGCGGACCCGCCCGGGCCACAGCGCGGCGACGATGCAGGCGGCGCGACCGCCCCAATCGTAGCCGCCGACCACGGGACGCTCGAGCTGCAGCGCGTCGATCAGGTCGCGCAGGTCGGCGCCGAGGGCGGCCTGCTGGCCCGAGCGGGGCGTGTCGGCACTGAGGAACCGGGTCGGGCCGTAGCCGCGGAGATAGGGGACGATGACGCGCCAGCCCTGCCCGGCGAGCACCGGGGCGACGGCGTCGTAGGCACGGGGCGCGTAGGGAAAGCCATGCAGCAGGACCGCCGGCGGCCCATCGGCGGGGCCGTGCTCCTCGTAGGCAATCTCCAGGGTACCGGTCAGAACCTGCTTCATTACACGTTCAGGCGTGCCCATCCCGTCCGGAGGCCGTCGCCGCGGATGGCTACGCTATTTTCCGCTGCTGCCGCCGCGGCTGCCGGTGATCGGGTTGACGTCGGTGGACGGTGCGGCACCGGGCGCCGGGGTCGCCCGCGGCGACGTGTTGGAACAGGCGGCCACCGCGAGGACCAGAAGGCCGGCCGAAATGCTGCGCACGAGGGTGCTGTTCATGATGTCATCTCCTGAGGAACGATGGGGAACGCGTCAGCCACACGAATTGCCGCGCAACGTCCAGGACGCGACCCGGCCTCCGACCACCTCGATGGTGGTCTCGCAGGTGCGCGCGAACGGGATGCCGCCGGGATAGAAATAACCATAGCCGAACGGGCCGAACGGCGCCGCCGGCACATAGCCGACGCCGGAATCCTGGTAGGCGAGGAAACGGTGCCCGTCGGATTCGATCAAATGCGTCGGGGCACCGAGGATGCGCAAGGCGTCGCTCTCGGGCCGGCCCACGAGGGAGGCGAGGAATTCCTGACGCGACGGCCCGGTCTCGCAACCGCCCAGGGTTGCAGCAGCCAAGCCCAGCAGTCCGAAAACGATCCTTCGCATGCTTGTATAAGCAGCCGAGTGCCCCTGAGTTCCCTAACCGCCCGGCAACCAGAGCACCTGCTCGATCCGGTCGGCGCCCGAGGCCAGCATGGCGAGCCGGTCGAAGCCGAGCGCGATCCCCGACGCGGGCGGCATGCCGAACCGCAGCGCCTGGATGAAGTCGTCGTCGGTGGGCCAGCCGGGCCCATACAGCGCCTCGCGGCGGACGCGGTCGGCGCGAAACCGCTCCGCCTGTTCGTCCGCATCGGTCAGCTCCTCGAATGCGTTGGCGAGTTCGACGCCGTGCAGGAACAGCTCGAACCGGAGCGCGACGCGCGGATCGGCCGGGTCGCGCTTGGCCAGCGCCGCCTGCGCGGCGGGCCAATGCGTGAGGAAGGTCGGCCCGGCGCGGCCGAGCTGGGGTTCGATCCGCTCCAGCAGCAGGCGGAAGAACAGGTCCTCCCAGCCCTCCCCGTCCCGAAGCTCGGCGGCCGCGGAGGCAGCGAGCGCCGGGGCGTCGTCGGCGGTGCCCAGCACGTCCGCGCCCGCCCAGCGGCCGAACGCGTCGGCGACGGTGATCCGCTCGAACCCGGAGCCCCACAGCGGCGGCGGCAGCGTGGCGCGCAGCAACTCCTCGGTCTCGTCCATCAGCCCGGCCAGGTCCAGCCCGGGCCGATACCATTCCAGCATGGTGAACTCGCCGAGATGCCGCCGGCTGCCCTCCCCGTCGCGCCAGACGCGGGCGAGCTGGAAGATCGGCCCGGCCCCGGCAACGAGCAGCCGCTTCATGGCGAATTCCGGGCTGGTGTGCAGCCACAGCTCGCGCGCGGTCCCGTCCGGCGCATGTTGGCGGGTGCGCCAGGCGCGCAGATGCACCTCCTCGCCGGGCACTGGCACGGCGTAGGCGGTTTCCACCTCGGTGTAGTGGCGCGCGGTGAAGAAAGCCCGGGTGGCCTGGGTGAGCAGCGTGCGGCGCTGCAGGAACGGGAGGCGGGCGGCGAGGCTGTCCGGGTGCCAGGGCGGGATCGTCACCCGGTCATCGGGGCGCGGCAGCCGTGCACGGTGCCGCCGCGATCCCGCCCGCTGCGCTCGCGCTCGAAGCCGGAGCTGAGTCGGAGCCAGGGCCAGGAGCAGCAGCGGCGGGGGCAAGCGGGAAGCTGAGGCCACTTTCGGCCCAGAGCGGGCGGTCGCGGACGGGCGCGGGGATCGTACTCGGTGGCGCGGGCGCCGCGCTGGCCGGGTCCTTGCCCGGCTCGCCTGACGACCCGGTGGTGGTGGGGGCCGGTTTCGTGGCGGCGCTGGCGGCGCCCGGGCGGCGCGCTCCGGTGTCCCATAACGGCCGCCCGGTGC
>CAZZVQ010000220.1:0-4675 GCA_964657565.1 uncultured Acetobacteraceae bacterium | reverse complement strand
GCCTGTTCGCGCCGCGCTGCCGGTTCGCCACGGATCTTTGCGTCCGCGTGCGACCCGGCCTCGACCCGGCCCCAGGCGGCGCCGCCCGCTGCCACTACCCGCTCGACGACGCCGGCCAGCCCACCAACCATCCCGCCCGGCAGGCCGCATGAGCGACATCGTCATGGAGGCCCGCGACCTCCGCCGTTTCTACGCCGTGCGCGGCGGCCTGTTCGGCACCAACGGCACCGTCCGCGCCGTCGACGGCGTGTCGTTCCAGCTCGCCGCCGGCCAGACGCTCGCCGTGGTCGGCGAATCCGGCTGCGGCAAGTCCACCCTCGCCCGCATGGCGACCCTGCTCGAGCCGCCCAGCGAGGGCACGTTGCTGCTCGACGGCCAGGCCACCGACGACCCGGCCAACACGCGCCGCCAGCGTCTCGGCGTGCAGATGGTGTTCCAAAATCCTTACGGATCGCTGAACCCACGCAAGACCATCGGCGCGATCCTGGAGGAACCGCTCGCCATCAACGGCCGCGGCACCGGCAGCGAGCGGCAGGCCGCCGCCCGGGCGATGATGCAGAAGGTCGGCCTGCGACCCGACCAATACGGCCGCTATCCGCACATGTTCTCCGGCGGCCAGCGCCAGCGCGTCGCCATCGCCCGCGCGCTCATGCTCAACCCGCGCGTCGTGGTCGCCGACGAGCCCGTCTCCGCGCTCGACGTGTCGATCCAGGCCCAGGTGCTCAACCTGCTGATGGATTTGCAGGACGAGTTCGGCCTCGCCTACCTGTTCATCAGCCACGACCTCTCTGTGGTGCGCCACATCGCCGGCGAGGTGCTGGTGATGTATCTCGGCCGGCCGATGGAACAGGCCAGCAAGGCCGACCTGTTCGCCAACCCGCGCCACCCCTACACGCGCGTTCTGCTCGCCGCGACGCCGTCGGTGGCCCCATCCGACCGGCACGCCGCGGCCATGGTGAAGGGCGAGCTGCCCTCCCCGCTCAACCCGCCGCCCGGCTGCGTGTTCGCCACCCGCTGCCCGCACGCGCAACCGCGCTGCACCGCCGAGCGGCCGGAACTGCGGCGGATCGACGCCCAGCTCGTCGCCTGCCACTACGCCGAAACCATCTGAGAAGGAGCGTCGCCATGTCTGCGCTGTTCGACCTGACGGGGCAGGTCGCCGTCATCACCGGGTCGAGCAAGGGCATCGGCCGCGCCATCGCCGAACGCATGGCCGAGCACGGGGCCCGCGTGGTGATCAGCAGCCGCAAGCAGGATGCCTGCGAGGTGGTTGCCGCCGGGATCCGGGACGCGGGCGGCGAGGCGATCGCGGTTGGCTGCAACATCGGCCGCAAGGACGAGCTACAGGCGCTGGTCCGTCGGACGATGGCCGAATGGGGCCGCATCGACACGCTGGTCTGCAACGCCGCGGTTAACCCATATTACGGGCCCAGCGCCAGCATCCCGGACGACGCGTGGGACCGCATCATGGGCAGCAACATCCGCAGCAATCACTGGTTGTGCACGATGGTGCTGCCCGGCATGGCCGAACGGGGCGGGGGATCGGTGATTATCGTGTCCTCGATCGCCGGGCTGCGCGGGACGGCCACGCTGGGCGCGTATGGCGTGTCGAAGGCGGCCGACATGCAGCTGGCGCGCAATCTCGCCGTCGAGTGGGGGCCGCGCGGCATCCGGGCGAACTGCATCGCGCCCGGCCTGGTGCGCACCGATTTCGCCCGCGCGCTGTGGGAGGACCCGGAGAACCTGGAGCGCCGGATGGCCGACACGCCGCTCCGGCGCATCGGCGAGCCCGACGAGATCGCCGGGGCCGCCGTGTTCCTGGCCGCCGCGTCGGGCCGGTTCATGACGGGGCAGACCGTGGTCATCGATGGGGGCAAGACCTGTTGATCCATCTTATCAAGTCCGGTCGATCCGGGTCGCGCTGACGAGACTGCTCGCGAGTGCCAGAATGGCGGCGACGGCCAGACCGATGCGTGGGGCCGCTTCGGACGAGGTGAGGGTGAACAGCAAGGCCATGATCACCGAGCCGATCGTCTGACCGAGCAGCCGGGCCGTGCCCTGCATGCCGCCGGTCGCGCCGCTGCGCTCACGCGGGGCGGAGAGCAGCATGTTGCGGTTGTTCGGCGTCTGGAAGATGCCGAAGCCCAATCCGCTCACCATCGTGAACAGCAACAAGGGCCAGAGCGCGCCGTGGGCCGGCCAGGTCGCGGCGAGCGCGAGGCCGAGGGCGAGGAGCGCGCCGCCGAGCGCGCAGAGCAGACCATTGGACATCCGGTCGGCTAACCGGCCCGAGATCGGACCGGCGATCGCCACCACGAGCGGCCAGGGCGTCATGTAGACTCCCGTGGTGAAGGGGTCCTGGCCGAGATTGTGCTCCAGATAGAACGGCAGGGCGATGTAGCTCGCCATCTGACCGGCAAAGCAGCACACGGACGCGATGACCGAGATGCGGAAGGGGCGGCTCCGTAGCAGATCGATCGGGACGAGCGGCACGGCGCGGGGTATTTCCCGGCGCACCAGGACCACGAAACTCACGGCCGAGACCACCAGCAGCCCGGCTGCGAGCATCGGCGCATGGGTCGAGCGGTCCACGCCCAAGATGAGGCACGCGAAGGCCACCGCGTTGAGCGCGGCGCTCGGCAGATCGATCTTGCGGCCGGTCCCGGGCGGCTCCGGCAGCGCCAGGGCGGCGACGAGCACGATCACGCCGACCGGGAGATTGACGGCGAACAGCCAAGGCCAGCTCGCGGCCGTCAGGATCGCCGCGCCGATCGTGGGCCCCGCTGCCGCCGACAGGGCGATGACGGTGGCGTTCCAGCCGATCACCGTGCCGAGCAGGCGATGCGGGTAGGTGAAGCGCATCAGCCCGATGCCCAGCGAGACCACCGCCGCGCCGCCGAGCCCCTGCAGGAAGCGCGCCGCCACCAGCCATGGCAGCGACGGCGATAGCGTGCACAGCAGCGACGCCGCGGTGAACAGGGCGATCCCGCCGACGAACACACGGCGCAGCCCCAGGCTCTCCCCGAGCGCCGCGCACGGCAGCAGGGCCATGACCAAGGCGAGCTGGTAGCCATTGACGATCCAGACGGACGCAGCGGGCGACACGTCGAGCGCGGTGACGATGGTCGGCAACGCCACGTTGGCGATCGCGCCATCGAGCACGACGAGCACCAGCGTGGCCATGATGGCCAGCGTCGCGTAGTGGCGCCGCGGTATCGGCAGGCCGTCTTGTTCCATGATGTCGTTTGCCCTTTGTCGGTCGGCAAACGATAGCGGCAGCGCTACAAGGCGGAAGGCGCAGCCGATACAGTGTATAGCTGCACCAGACGCCAGGTCATCGCATGCCCGATCCCGACTTCAATCTTCTCGCAGCGCTCGACGTGTTGCTCGCGGAGGGCAGCGTGGCGGGCGCCGCGAAGGTCCTCGGCTTGAGCGACTCGGCCATGAGCCGGACCTTGCTGCGGCTGCGCGTCGCGACCGGCGATCCGTTGCTGGTCCGCGCCGGGCGCCGGTTGGTGCCGACGCCGCACGCCGCTGCGCTGCGCGAGCGCGTCAAGACGCTCACCGACGAGGTGCGATCGGTGCTGCATCCGCCCACCCGGGATCTCGACTTGGCGTGTCTCGAGCGGCTGTTCACCATCCGCGCCAACGAGGGCTTCGTCGAGGCCTTCGCAGCCCGGCTCGTGACGGCCGTCGCCGACGCGGCGCCGGGCGTGCGGCTTCGGTTCGCGCCCAAGCCCGACAAGGGGGTGCAGTCGCTGCGGGAGGGCTTGGTCGACCTCGAGATCGGCGTGCTCGGCGAGTCCGGGCCGGAGATCAAGGTGCAGGCCTTGTTCCAGGACCGGTTCGTCGGCGTGGTCCGGCAGGGACATGCGCTCGCCGAGGGCGAGATCACGGCCGAACGGTATGCCGCGTTCGGCCACGTGGTGGCGTCCCGCCGGGGGCTGACGCGTGGGCCGGTGGATGCGACGTTGGAGGCGCTCGGTTGGCAGCGCCGGGTCGTGGTGGTGGTTCCGAGCTTTCCGGCGGCGTTGGCCATCGCCGCCACGTCGGACCTCGTCGGTCTCGTGACGCGGTCCTTCGTCAGGGCGGGGCCTGGACTGCAAGTGCATTCTTTCCCGCTGCCGGTAGAGACGCCCGCGATCACCGTGTCGCAGATGTGGCACCCCCGCGTGGATGCGGACCCGGCCCATACGTGGCTGCGACACGTTGTCCTGTCCGTTTGCCGCTCCAGCCTGCCGGGCTCCCCCGTGATCACCTCACCCGCGTGATCCGCAACGCCCGTCATCCCCGGGCTTGACCCGGGGACCCATCGTTCCGCCAGACCGAGGCTGACGTCCCGGGGCGTGGATGCCCGGGTCAAGCCCGGGCATGACGACTTATTCGTGGGACGACGCTACTTCGCCGCCAGCGGCATCGGCAACGGCAGGAACGTCGTCGGCCCGCCCTTGTCGCCGCCCAACACCATCTGCGGCACGCTGCCGTTCCACTTGCCCAGCGCCGCCGCCGCCAGGCTGGCATTATACAGCGCGCCACCTCCGAACGCCGCCACCTTCGCCGTCAGCGCCGCGCCCTCCGCCTCGCCCGCCAACCGGATCGCGTCCGCATTGGCCCGCGCCGTCAGCTCCGTCGCATGCGCCTGCGCCGCCGCCTGCACCTCCGTCGCATGCGCCTC
>CAZZVQ010000219.1:0-4726 GCA_964657565.1 uncultured Acetobacteraceae bacterium | reverse complement strand
CCGCGCCTTCCGCCACGACATCACCGCCGCCGGCGTCCACTACCCCACCGCCCCGCTCCACGGTGCCGCCCCCACCGCCCGCTGCCTCATCCTCGTCACCCCCGACGCCCAGCGCACCATGAACACCTATCTCGGCGCCTGCGTCGGCTTCGATGCCGGCGACCTCGACGAAGCCACCATCCGCGACAGCGCCGTCACCTATCTCGAGGGCTACCTGTTCGACCCGCCCGAAGCGCAGCAGGCCTTCGCCCGCGCCGCCACCATCGCCCACGCCGCCGGCCGCCAGGTCGCGCTCTCCCTCTCCGACGCCTTCTGCGTCGGCCGCCACCGCGACGCCTTCCGCGCCCTGATCCGCGACCACGTCGACATCTTGCTCGCCAACGAGACCGAGATCTGCAGCCTCTATGAGGAGAACGACTTCGAAGCCGCCGCCGCCCGCGCCCGCGTCGACATCCCCCTCGCCGCCCTGACCAAGGGCGCCGACGGCAGCACCATCCTGCGCGGCACCGAGCGCGTCGACATCGCCGCCGCCCCGGCCACGCTGGTCGACACCACCGGCGCCGGCGACGCCTACGCCGCCGGCTTCCTCACCGCCTATGTCGCCGGCCGCAGCCTCGGCGCCGCCGGCCGCCTCGGCAGCCTCGCCGCCGCCGCCGTCATCGCCCAATTCGGCGCCCGCCCCCACGGCGACCTGAAAGCCCTGACCCACGCCGTCGCCTGATTAACGTCGCGGGCCCTGGGAACTCGTCACCCCCGGGCTTGACCCGGGGGCCCATGAAGTAGGGTGGGCTTCAGCCCACCACCGTCCCAGCCCGCGCGAAAGCCGGGCTGCCCGGCGTAAAATAACCTCGCAAATTCGCCCTGTCTGGCGTATTTACCGCGCTGCAGCATTCAACAGTAGCACGCGGGGTGGCTCCATTCAGGGCCGCCCCGATGCTCATTTGCGTCGAGCGAGCCGAGCCATGGACATCCGCAATATCGCCATCATCGCCCACGTCGACCACGGCAAGACCACGCTCGTCGACCAGCTTCTGCGCCAGTCCGGCGCCTTCCGCGACAACCAGCAGGTCGCCGAGCGCGCGCTCGACCGCAACGACCTCGAGCGCGAGCGCGGCATCACCATCCTCGCCAAATGCACCAGCGTGGTCTGGCCCGTGAACGGCGAGGACACCCGCCTCAACATCGTCGACACCCCCGGCCACGCCGATTTCGGCGGCGAGGTCGAGCGCATCCTCGGCATGGTCGACGGCGCCATCGTCCTCGTCGACGCCGCCGAGGGCGTGCTCCCGCAGACCAAGTTCGTCCTCACCAAGGCGCTCGCCCGCGGCATCAAGCCCATCGTCGTCGTCAACAAGGTCGACCGCGGCGACGCCCGCGCCGACGAGGTCCACACCGAGATGTTCGACCTGTTCGCCGCCCTCGGCGCGAATGACGAGCAGCTCGACTTCCCCATGCTCTACGCCTCCGGCCGCCAGGGCTGGGCCGACACCACCATGGACGGCCCCCGCAAGGACCTGAGCCCCCTCTTCGAGCTGGTGATGACCCACGTCCCGCCGACCAAGCTCGACAAGGAAGCGCCCTTCGCCATGGTCGCCTCCATCCTCGACTACGACAACTTCCTCGGCCGCGTGCTCACCGGCCGCGTCGAGCAGGGCCGCGCCCGCCTGAACATGCCGGTCAAGGTGCTCCGGATCGACGGCACCGTCGTCGAGACCGGGCGCCTGACCAAGCTCATGGGCTATCGCGGCCTCGACCGGGTCCAGGTCGAAGAGGTCGAAGCCGGCGACATCATCGCCGTGGCCGGCCTCGCCGACGCCACCGTGCCGGACACCGTCGGCTCGCCCGAAGTCGCCGCGCCGCTGGAAGCCATCCCCGTCGACCCGCCGACCCTGGCCATGACCTTCCGCGTCAACGACGGCCCGCTCGGCGGCAAGGAAGGCAAGAAGGTCACCTCCCGCCAGATCCGCGACCGCCTGATGCGCGAGACCCAGGGCAACGTCGCCATCCGCGTCACCGAGAGCAACGAATCCGACGCCTTCGAGGTCGCCGGCCGCGGCGAACTCCAACTCGGCGTCCTGATCGAGCAGATGCGCCGCGAAGGCTTCGAGCTCACCATCGGCCGCCCCCGCGTCCTGACGCAGACGGTCGACGGCGAGCGCATGGAGCCGTTCGAGGAAGTCCTGGTCGACGTCGACGAGCCCTACTCCGGCGTCGTCGTCGAGAAGATGAGCAAGCGCAAGGGCGTCATGCAGGACATGCGGCCCTCCGGCGGCGGCAAGGTCCGCCTGACCTTCCACATGCCCAGCCGCGGCCTCATCGGCTACCACGGCGAGTTCCTCACCGACACGCGCGGCTCCGGCATCATGAACCGCATCTTCCTCGGCTATCAGCCCTGGGCCGGCCCGATCGAGGGCCGCCGCAACGGCAGCCTGATCAGCAGCGAGGGCGGCGAAGCCGTCCATTACGCGCTGTTCTACCTGCAAGAGCGCGGCACCATGTTCGTCGACCCCGGCGAGAAGGTCTATGTCGGAATGATCCTCGGCGAGCACAGCCGCGGCTCCGACCTCGAGATCAACCCGATCAAGGAAAAGAAGCTGACCAACATCCGCGCCGCCGGCAAGGATGACGCCATGCTCCTGATCCCGCCGCGCCGCATGAGCCTCGAACAGGCCATCGCCTACATCGAGGACGACGAGTTGGTCGAGGTCACCCCCAGCGCCGTCCGTCTGCGCAAGCGCTACCTCGACCCCAACGAGCGCAAGCGCTTCGAGCGCAAGTCCGAGAGCGACGCCGCCTAACCCCCCTCCCGCACTGTCCTTCCCCCTCTCCCGCTGGCGGGAGAGGGCCGGGGTGAGGGTGGTTGGTCCAACAAGACCAACGGTTGGACACGTACCCGCACGAACATCCCTTGCGATCAAAAGCTGCTCATGTTTCCGTTTCCATGAGCCCGAATCGACCGACCCTTCCGGAGTCCATCAAAATGATCACCCGCCGTTCCGCCTTCGCCGTCTTCGCGGCCGCACTCGCTGCCCCGATCGTTGCCGTAACGGCCGCCCACGCCCAGACGCCCGCCGGCGCGATCCCCAGCAACACCGCCCCCAGCAACTCGCAGGGCACCCCGGCCGGCGGCACCGGCGTCGTCAGCAGCACCCAGGTCGGCCCGACCACCACCGCGCCGGCGCCCCACCGCACCCACCGTCGCCGCCGTCACCACGCCAGGCACACCACCACCACGACCACCACCCCGCAATAAGCGACGCAGAACGCCGTCACCCCCGGGCTTGACCCGGGGCCCACGGTGCCCAACGCCCAGTGACTCCCAAAGCATAGTGACTCGAGCGCCGACCCGATCGCCCGCCCCACACTGGCGCGATCCCCGCCTCCTCCTCATGGGCGCCTTCGGCTTCTTCGCCGGCCTCCCCCTGCCCCTCTCCGGCTTCACCCTCCGCCAGTGGCTCACCGAAGGCGGCACCTCCCTCGCCGCCATTGGGCTGACCGCCAATATCGGCCTCGCCTACACCCTGAAATTCCTCTGGTCCCCCATCCTCGACCAAACCCGCCCGCCGGGTCCCCTGGCGCACCTCGGCCGCCGCCGCGGCTGGCTCATGACCATCCAGCCCCTGCTCGCCCTCGCCTGCGTCCTCCTCGCCACCGCCGACCCGCACCAGGCCCCCACCCAACTCCTCGTCGCCGCAATCGCCATCGCCTTCCTCTCCGCCAGCCAGGACATCGTCATCGACGCCTGGCGCATCGAGACCTTCCCCGAACGCGCCCAGGGCATCGCTCTGGCCAGCTATGTCTGGGGCTACCGGCTCGCCCTCCTCATCGCCGGCGCCGGCGCCATCGGCCTCGTCGGCCCCCTCGGCTGGCGCGGCTCCCTCCTCACCATGGCCGCCCTGGTCCTCAGCAGCACCATCGCCACCCTGCTCGCCCAAGAGCCCATCCAAGCCGCCATCGCCACCACCACCCGCCTCGCCGCCCGCTTCCGCGCCGCAATCATCGACCCCTTCACCGATTTCTGGCAGCGACCCGGCGCCGCCCACATCCTCGCCTTCGTCCTCCTCTTCAAGCTCGGCGAAGCCCTCGCCCACACCATGGCCGTCCCGTTCTACAACAGCCTCGGCTTCGACCGCGCCCAGATCGCGCTGGCTACCGGCCTCCCCAGCCTCGCCGCCAGCCTCGCCGGCGCCCTGGCCGGCGGCTGGCTCGTCATCCGCATCGGCACCGGCCGCGCCCTGATCTCCACCGGCTTCGTCCAGATGGCCTCCATGACCCTCTATTTCGCCCTCGCCGTCTCGGGCGGCGACACCCGCATCCTGCTGGCCAAGATCGTCCTCGAAAGCTTCGCCGAAGCCATGGCCGACGCCGCCTTCCTGACCTATCTCTCTTCCCTCTGCTCGGTCGCCTTCACCGCCACCCAATACGCCCTGCTCTCCTCGCTGGCCGCCGTCGGCCTGCGCACCATCGGCGGCCTCTCCGGCATCCTCGCCGCCACCCTCGGCTGGGAGCGCTTCTACGCCCTGACCATCTTCGCCGCGCTGCCCGCCATGCTGCTGATGGTCAGCCTGCTCAATAGGTTTCCCCCTGCTCGACGCTGATATCGTCATCCTCGGCGCCGGCGCCGCCGGGCTGATGTGCGCCTTCACCGCCGGCCGCCGCGGCCGCCGCGTCATCGTACTCGACCACGCCCGCCAGCCCGGCGAGAAGATCCTCATCTCCGGCGGCG
>CAZZVQ010000218.1:1211-4885 GCA_964657565.1 uncultured Acetobacteraceae bacterium | reverse complement strand
CGGGGCCGCGATCGGCGCCCTCGTCTTCCGCGCCGGGCTCCGCGGCTCCTACTTCGCCCTCGTCACGCTCGCCTTCGCCGAAGTCCTCCGCATCCTGGCCAACGCCATCCCCATCACCGGCGCCGCCGCAGGCCTGCTGCTCCGCCTCGATGCCCGGCCCGAGAACTTCCAGTTCGCCAGCCGCGCCACCTTCTTCTACGTCGTCCTCGCCTGTGTCGCCGCCACCCTGCTGCTCACCGCCTGGATCGTGAACGCCCGCTTCGGCGCCCAACTCGCCGCGGTCCGCGAGAACGAGGAAGCCGCCCGCGCCCTCGGCATCGACACCTTCGCCACCAAGCTGCGCGCGATGACGCTCTCGGCCGCCATCACCGCTGCCGCCGGCGTGCTGTACCTGCAATACTACCTCTACATCGACGCCGGCCTCGCCTACGGCACCGGCGTGTCCGTCGCCGCCCTGCTCGCCCCCGTCGTCGGCGGCATCGGCACCGTCCTTGGCCCGGTCCTCGGCGCCGTCGCGCTGCACTGCCTCGGCGAACTCACCCGCCTCGCCGCCGGCGCCGTCCCCGGCATCGACCAGGTCCTGTTCGGCATCCTCCTCATCGCCGCCATCGCCTTCCTCCCGGGCGGCCTCGCCGGCACCCGCAAGGCGACGCGCTGATGCTCACCGTCACCAACATCAGCAAGCGCTTCGGCGGCCTCCTCGCCGTCGACGACGCCTCGCTCACCGTCCCCGAAGGCGTCATCACCGGGCTGATCGGCCCCAACGGCGCCGGCAAGACCACCCTCTTCACCATCATCGCCGGCTTCACCCCGCCCACCGCCGGCCGCGTCCTGTTCCGCGACCGCGACATCACCGCCGACCCGGCGCATCGCCGCGCCCAGAGCGGCATCGTCCGCACCTTCCAGATCGTCCAGCCCTTCGCCGGCCTGACCGTGCGCGAGAACATCGCCGTCGGCGCCCACCTCCGCCACGCCACCCGCGCCGACGCCCTCGACCGCGCCACCGCCGTCGGCAGCCGCGTCGGCCTCGCCGCCGAGCTCGACAAATCCGCCGCCTCGCTGACCATCGCCGGCCGCAAGCGCCTCGAACTCGCCCGCGCCCTGGCCACCGAGCCGACCCTGCTGCTGCTCGACGAAGTCCTCGCCGGCCTCAACCCCACCGAGATCGAGGCCATGCTGCCCATCCTGCGCGACCTCGTGGCCACCGGCGTCACCATCCTGATGATCGAGCACGTCATGCAGGCCGTCATGCAGCTCTGCACCAAAGTGCACGTCCTGGCCCAAGGCCGCATGATCGCCGCCGGCCCCCCGCGCGAAATTTGCGCCGACCCGGCCGTCATCGAAGCCTATCTCGGTCACGGCGCTGCCGCCCGGATCGCCAATGCCTGACCTCCTCCGCGTCACCGCGCTGCGCGCCGGCTACGGCGCCACCGAGGTCCTCCGCGGCATCGACCTCGCGGTCGAGCCCGGCGAGATCGTCGCCGTGCTCGGCTCCAACGGCGTCGGCAAGACCACGCTGAACAAAGCCCTCTCCGGCGTCATCCCCGTCCGCGCCGGCCAGATCAGCTTCGATGGCATCAGCACCGAACGCGCCACCCCCCAGCATATCGTCGCCGCCGGGCTGATTCATGTGCCGGAAGGTCGCCGCGTGTTCGCCGACATGTCGGTCCGCGACAACCTCGTCCTCGGCAGCTACCGCCGCGGCCGCCCGCGCCGCGCCGCCAACCTCGAGCGCGTCCTCGAGACCTTCCCCCGCCTGCGGGAACGCGCCCGCCAACCCGCCGGCACCCTCTCCGGCGGCGAGCAGCAGATGCTGGCGATCGGCCGCGGCATGATGGCCGAGCCCCGCCTGCTGATCCTCGACGAACCCTCGCTCGGCCTCTCGCCGCTGCTGGTCGAGGAGATGTTCGCCCTCATCGCCCGCCTGCGCGCCGACGGCCTCGCCATCATGCTGGTCGAGCAGAACGTCATGCAATCGCTCGATCTCGCCGACCGCGCCTACGTGCTCGAAAACGGCGTTTGCGTCCTCTCCGGACCCGCCGCAATCCTGCGCGCCGACCCTGAACTCAAACGCACCTATCTCGGATTGTGACCATGATCCCACCGCTGCAGCAGCAACTTCAGGCCGGGCTGGTCATCGCCCCCGGCATCTACGACGCGCTGACCGCCACCATCGCCACCGAGGCCGGCTTCCAGGCGCTTTACGTTTCCGGTGCCGCCATCGCCTATACCCGGCTCGGCCGCCCCGATATCGGCCTGGTCTCGATGAACGAGGTCGCCGACACCATCGCCCTCATCCGCGACCGCGTCCCCACCGTCCTGATCGTCGACGCCGATAACGGCTACGGCAACGCGCTGAACGTGCTCCGCACCGTCCGCACCTTCGAGCGCGCCGGCGCCTCGGCGATCCAGCTCGAAGACCAGACCATGCCGAAACGCTGCGGCCACCTGCGCGACAAGGTCCTCATCTCCGCCGACGAGATGGTCGGCAAGCTCCATGCCGCCCTCGACGCCCGCGCCTCCGCCGACACCCTCATCATCGCCCGCACCGACGCCGTCGCCGTCGAGGGCATCGGCCCCGCCATCGACCGCGCCCGCCGCTACGCCGAGGCCGGTGCCGATCTTCTGTTCGTCGAAGCCCCGCAGAACATCGAGCAGCTCGAAGCGGTGACCTCAGCCTTGAAAGGGCTATGCCCCCTCATGGCCAACATCGTCGACGGCGGCGACACCCCGCCGCTCCCCCGCGCCGAACTCGACCGGCTGGGCTTCCGCCTCGTCATCTTCCCCGGCGGCATCGTCCGCGCCTTGGCCCGCACCGCCCAGGCCTACTACGCCTCCCTCGCCCAGCACGGCAGCAACCTCCCCTTCGCCGACCGCATGTTCGACTTCTCCGAGTTGAACGACCTGATCGGCACCCCCGAGATGCTCGCCCTCGGCCGGGCCTACGCCCAATGATCGATCCCGACTCCTCATCGCGAGACGCCTCTCGTCGTCGTGGCGATCCATCGGCACGGACCGCCCAACGCGCGGCACGCGGACACAACTGGCAATGACCCTAGAATCCACCGCCCTCCTCCTCTGCGACCTGCAGAACGATTTCATCCACCCCGACGGCGCCTACGGCCGCGCCGGCCTCGGCACCTCCGCCATCGCCGCCGTCCCCAACCGCGTAAAACCCCTCGCCGACCACCTCCGCGCCCAAGGCGGCTGGATCGTCCAGACCCAGTTCACCCTAGTCCCCGGCCGCGACGGCCAGCCGCTGATCTCCCCCCATCTCCTCTCGCTGCGCCCCTTTCTCCGCCGCGGCGATTTCTGCCCCGGCGCCTGGGGCCACCAACTCGTCGACGCGCTCCTTCCCGCCGACCTCTCCGTCGAAAAAGTCGCCTATTCCGCCTTCTACATGTCGCGCCTCGAATGGGTCCTGCGCCGCTGCGGCATCACCCGCCTCCTCGTCGCCGGCATCGTCACCAACGGCGGCGTCGCCTCCACCGTCCGCGAGGCCCATGTCCGCGACTTCGACGTCACCGTGCTCGAAGACGGCTGCGCCGCCTTCACCGAGCCCGTCCACGACACCGCCATCGATGCGCTCCGCCCCATCTGCCGCGTCGCCACGGTCCAGACGATGCTCGAGGAACTGCAATGAGCGTCGAACCCGCCGCCGGCATCACCTTCGA
>CAZZVQ010000218.1:0-1201 GCA_964657565.1 uncultured Acetobacteraceae bacterium | reverse complement strand
CGTCATTATCGGCGCCGGCGCCGCCGGGCTGGTGGCCGGCCTCGAAGCGCACCGCCACGGTGCCGAAACCCTCCTCCTGGAGCGCGACCCCCTCCCGCGCGGCTCCACCGCCCTCTCCGCCGGCCTCATCCCCGCCGCCGGCACGCGTTGGCAGCGCGCCGCCGGCATCGCCGACGACCCCAGCGCGTTCGCCGCCGACATCATGGCCAAGGCCCACGACGAACCCGATCCAGCCATCGTCGCCGCTCTCACCCAGCGCGCCGGCCCCACCCTGGAATGGCTCGCCGACGCCCACGGCCTGCCGTTCTCCGTCCTCGACGATTTCACCTACCCCGGCCACCGCGCCCGCCGCATGCACGGCCTGCCCACCCGCTCCGGCGCCGAACTCGTCGACCGCCTCCTCGCCGCCGCCGAGACCGCCGGCCTCGACCTCCTCTGCGACGCCCACGTCACCACCCTCTATACCGACGCGCGCCAAATCCGCGGCCTCGCCTACACCCGCCCCGACGGCACCACCGAACGCGTCAGCTGCGACGCCCTCATCCTCGCCTGCAACGGCTACGGCGGCGACCCGGCCCTCGTCGCCCAACACATCCCCGAACTCGCCGGAGCCCTCTATTTCGGCCACCCCGGCAACCAAGGCGACGCGATCCGCTGGGGCCAAGCCCTCGGCGCCCAACCCCGCCACCTCTCCGGCCACCAGGGCCACGGCTCCGTCGCCCACCCGATCGGCATCCTCATCACCTGGGCGACGATCACCGAAGGCGGCGTCCAGGTGAACACCGCCGGCGAACGCTTCTCCAACGAGATGCAGGGCTACTCCGAACAAGCCGCCTTCGTCCTACGCCAACCCGGCGCCACCGCCTGGACCATCTTCGACCAGCGCATCGCCGCCACCGCCCGCCAATTCGAAGACTTCCGCCATGCCGAAGCCGCCGGCGCCATCCTCACCGCCGAGACCATCGAAGCCCTCGCCGCCGCCATGAACGTGCCCCCGACCGCCCTGGCCGCTGCCATGGCCCACACCACCGCCCCCGACCCGTTCGGCCGCGATTTCAGCAACACGCCGCCGCTCGCCCCGCCCTACTGCGCAGTCCGCGTCACCGGCGCCCTGTTCCACACCCAGGGCGGCCTCGCCATCGACGCCAGCAGCGCCGTCCTGGACCCCAGCGGCACCGCCTTCCCCAACCTCTTCAGATCG
>CAZZVQ010000217.1:0-4998 GCA_964657565.1 uncultured Acetobacteraceae bacterium | reverse complement strand
GGACCGGGACCGGCGGGGGGGGCGGCGGCGGTGGCGGGGCCGGCGCCGGGGATTCCACCACGGTCGCATCGTCATCGGCGTCCGCCGCAAACGGCGGCGCGCGCATCGCCTCGGCAAACGCCGGGGCGGTCGCATAGCGGTCCTCCGGACGGACCGCCATCGCCTTGGCCACCACGGCATCCAACGCGCGCGGCGCCGTCACGGACAGCGCCGACGGGCGTGGCGGCGTGGTCGTCATCACCTTGTGCATGATCGACGACATGCTGCCGTCGAACGGCCGCTCCCCGGCCAGGAGCTGGTAGAGGATCACCCCGCAGGAATAGATGTCGGTCCGGCGGTCCACGACATGGCCCATGAACTGCTCGGGCGACATGTAGGCCGGGGTGCCCATCACCGTCCCGGCCTGCGTCATGCTGCTGGATTCGATGCGGGCGATGCCGAAATCGGCGATCTTGGCTTGGCCCGAGGCGGTCAGGATGATGTTCGCCGGCTTGATGTCGCGATGCACCACGCCGCGCTCGTGGCTGTAGTCGAGCCCGGCCAGGATGTCGGACATCACGCGGATGGCGTCGGCCGCGGACATGCGCTCGTTGCCGGTCACCATGTCCTTCAGCGTGCGGCCCTCGACGAACTCCATGACGATGTAGGCCAGGTCGTCCGACTCGCCATAATCGAATACGGAGACGATGTTGGGGTGCTGCAGCCGCCCGGCCGCCTGCGCCTCGCGGCGGAAGCGGGCGAGCTTCTCGGCGCCGTCCTCTTCCTCCTCCGCCGCGCGCCGGCCGATCGTCTTGATGGCGATGCGCCGGTCGATGACCGGGTCCCACCCCTCATACACCACGCCCATGGCGCCGCGGCCGAGCATGCCGCGGATCTCGTATTTGCCCAGCGCGGCCGGGATCGGGGGGCCGCTCACAGCCCGGCCATGTGTCCGGCAACCGTGCGACCTTGGCCCTCCCCCACGAGCGCGAACGGCGCCCAGTAGAACGGGTGCGCGATCTCGACCGGCAGCTTGGTGCCGGCATCGGCCAGGATCGCGAGCTGCGTCGCCTGGAACGCGCCGGCGAGCCCTTGCGGGTCGCCAGCCTTCAGCCGTTGCAGGGTGCCGGCGATGATCAGCGCGGTGACCTGGTCGTTGATCGACCAATGGGTCACCATCATGGCCCGCGCGCCGGCATAGAAGAACGCCCGCGCCAGGCCGGACAGGCTCTCGCCGGACGTCGCGCCATCCGGGCCGCCGGAATTGCAGGCCGACAGGATTACCACGTCGGCGTCGAGCTTCATCCCCGTCACGTCCGACGAGGTCAGCAGCGCCGCCTTGGCGTTGGGCGCCCCCGGCAGGTCGGAGGTCACGATGGCGGGCTCGGTCTGGCAGCGCAGATCGGTCGGCAGCAGCGCGTGGGTGGCGAAATGCAGCACGCGCACGGCGCGCAGATCGAGGCTGAGGACGCCGGGGGAGGTGAACGCGGCGCCCAGCAGGGTGTCGGAGGCCGGCGCGCCCATCAGCATCCGCGCCGCCGTCAGCTCGCGGATCGCGTAGGGCAGCGGCGGCAGGCCGGCGAACAGCCGGGCGCTGTTCTCGCAGGAGCCGGCGGGAAAGCTCCCGGCGGCCTGCTGCAGCGTCACCGGCCGGAAATCGCCGAAGCCGTACCAGGGCTGGGCCGCCGCCGCGGTGGCCGCCAGGCGCCGCAGCGACACGAAGTTGGACGCGGCCGGCACGTGCGTGATGGCGAAGCGCTGCACCAGGAATGGCGCACGGGCGAGGTTGGCCGGGTCGGCGGGGCCGGTCAGCAACAGCTCGAACGGTAGCGCCAGCAGCGGGCCTGCCGGCACCACCGTGAGCGCCCTGATGCCGTCGAGCCCGGTACCCAGCCGGCCGAGCGTGCCGTCATACAGCACCCGGGCCGCGTCGGCCGCGAACGGCGGCGGCGTGTTCTTGCCCTCCGGCAGTTCCACCGTCGAGCGGATCTTGGTCACCAGCGCCGTGGCGGTGTCCGTGCCGATCGGCATCGGGGCGACGGTCACGACGCCGTCGCGGAGCAGGAACACCCAGCCGCCGTCGCGCTCGAGAACAAGCGAGACCAGCGCCTCACCCGGCGCCAGCGCGCGCAGCACGTCGTCCGCCTCGGCCACGGATTGCACGAGTTGGCCGTAGTTCGGCGCCGCCGCCTGCAGCGTCGCGTCCGCATCCGCGAGGGTGGCGCGGGCCGCCGTGAGCTGCTTCTCCAACGCGTCCCGGTCGGTCTTCTCGGTGCCGGCGGTGTCGATCCGGCTTTGCAGCCCGGCCACCAGCAGGCTGGTGTCCTGCTGCCGGCGGATCGCGTCGCCGACCCGGCTGTCCTTGGCGCTCTCCTGCAGGCGGGCGCTCGCCAGGGCGATCTGCCTTGCCGTGATGCTGCCCTGCACGAGCTGGCTGGCGACGAACATCTCGCGCAGCAGCGCTTGGCGGTTCTCGGGGGGTTGCCGGGACGCCTCGGTGGCGAAGGCCGCCAGGCAGGGACTCATCAACGAGCTTTCGGTGCCGGTCTTCAGTTCGCGCAGCAGGACCATGGCGGCGCGGCACGAGGCGAGCGCGTCGGCGGTGGAGCTGCGGGCGGCTTGGGCGGCGCGCAGCAGCAGGGTCTGCGCCAGCGGGCGGGTGCCGGGCTGGGCGAAGGTGAAGTCGCGCTCGGCCGATTGCATGGACCCCTGGCCGCTGCCCGATTCGGCCGCGTCGAACACCAGGGCGGCCGTGCGCGAGAGCCGCGCCGAGAGGTCGCGCTGGGTCAGGCTGCGGGAGCGGGCGAGGTCCATCGCGGCGCGGATGGCCTGGCGGGCCTCGGCGGACCGGTTCAGTTGGCGCAGCGCGATCGCCTGGTACCGCCGTGTCTCGACGACGCCGATCAGCGCCGCCTGCCGTTCGGGCGAGAGCAGCACGTCGTCGCCGAACGCGGCGTTGCCGGAGCGCCGGCTGGAGACGAGCGGGGTCGCGACCCGGGGCGGCCGGATGGTCAGCAACTCGGGCGGCAGCGTGGCGGCATAGCCGGCCTCGGCCGCCTGCAGCAGCGGCAGCGACTCCGCCGGCTTGTCGCTGTTGAGGTCGTTCAGGGCTTGGTAGTGGCGCAGCCGCGGGAGGGCGAGCGGGTCCGACGAACGGCCGGCCAGCGCCGCCGCCTGCGTGAACACCGCGTCGGCCTCGTTGGTGCGGCCCTGATCGGACAATTGCAGCGCGATCAGCATCAGCGGCGAGGCCGTATTGGGGTCGTTGGCGCCCAACGCCTTGCGCTGCAGCGCGTAGGCCGCGCGATAGGTCCGCTCGGCCACGGCGTAGTTCTCGTCCAGGTTGGCGCGCGTGCCGGCATCCATGAGTTGCTGGAACTGGCCGATATCGCCGGCACTGAAGGATTGCGCCGCCAGGCGGGACGCCAGCAGCGACTGCGCCTGACCCGGCGGCAGGCTGGGCGCCGCGCTCGCGGCCGCGCGGCCCGACAATACGGCGATCGAACGCTGCAGCACCGGCGCGGCCGGCAGGATCCCGTCGGCCACGTAGTCGCGGCCGCCCACCCGCGCCACCAGCGCCGCCTGCGGCCATCCGCCCACCTTGCGCGTGCAGGACAGCACCAGCGCCGGCACATCGGACAGGATGGACGACGATTCCGGCGCGTTGCAATCGAACCGGCTGTCCAGCGCGGTGCGCCAGGGACTCGCGGTGGCGACCGTGCGCAGATCGGTGCCCGCGGCGGGCAGCACCGAGACGTGGCCGCTCGGCTGGTCCCAGGTGCCGCAGAAGATGTCCACCCCATTGGCCGTCGGCTGCTGCGTGCAGGCCTCGCCGGCTGCGTTGGTCCCGAGCCCGACGCCCCCGGAGCGGCCCGGCACGCCGCCCACATACGCCTCCGGCGGCGGCGTCGCGCAGCCCGCCAGAACCAGGAACAGCGCGAGGACGGGCAGTTTCATGCGCGTCAGTAGTCCTTGTCCGAGATGTTCGGCAGCAGCAGCGTCGGATCGTCGCGGTCGCGCGTGACCGAGAGGTCCAGCACGTCGAGCGCCAGGATATCCGGGCGGATCACGCTGGAGATCGCGGCCGCCGCGGCCCCGGGCGCGAGGACGCCCGGCACGACCACGCCGTCGACCACCGAGCAGCTCGCCAGCGAGATGGCGCACCCGTTCAGCGTGTAGCGCAGGTCGAGGCCAGGCAGCAGCGCCGACCGCTGCGCCGCCGCGTCGCCGGACAGGCCACCCACGGTGCCCGTCAGCGCGGCTTGGCCGCGGGCGCCGAGGATCGTCAGGCTGTGTGCCACCAGGGAGCCGGTGGCAACGCCGCTGCCCAGGTTGAGGACGAGGTCGGCGCCGCCGGCTTGCAGGTCGCCCAGCGCGACCGTCCCGCCCGTTGACGGCAGATCGATCCGCACCGTCGAGTATGGCGCGGCGAGCGGCGCGATCGTGGCCGTCCCCGCCTGGGTGAGCGTGGCGGTGCCGCCCGGGCCGGAACGGACTGCGAGGTTGCTGCCCGGAGTGGCGCCGGTGGCGTTCAATTGGGTCACCAGCGGCTGCCCGTCGGTGCGGATCACCACGCCGTCGGCGAGCACCATCGACCCGGTCGCGGTGAGCGACAGATACCGGGCCGACACGGTGCCGGACACTCGCAGCGGGCCGGCGTCGACCACCGTGAGCGTCCCGGGCGACTGGCCCGTCGCGGTCAGGCCGGCGATCCGGTCGATCGTGGCGGTCCCACTCCGGCCCAGATCGATGCTGTCCGCCGATCCGGACAAGGTGCCGACCGAGAGCGTGCCGCCGGACTGCGTCAGCGCGCCCTGGGTGGAGACGGTCAGGGCGTTTGCCGTCAGCGATCCGGCGACCTGGGTGACCGCGGTGGCGTTCAACGTGACCGTGGGCGCGGTCACGCTGCCGGCCAGGGTGATCGGCCCGGAGGTGGCGACGGCGATGGATCGGCCGTCGCTCACGGGACCCGCGATCGTCAGCGCACCGGCATTCGTCACGGCAAGCCCGCTCGTCGTG
>CAZZVQ010000216.1:0-5180 GCA_964657565.1 uncultured Acetobacteraceae bacterium | reverse complement strand
TCGGCCGCACCAAGCTGGCCCACCAGGCCACCCTGGTGGAGCGCGCCAACTGGAAGCTCGTCATGGAGAACGCCCGCGAATGCTACCACTGCGCGGCCAACCATCCCGAGCTGGCGATCACCTTCCCCGTCGGCCGCCGCACCCTGACCGACGAGGAGCAGCAAGCGGTCGCCACCGGGTTCGCCGCGCGCATGGCGGAGCAGAACCTGCCCTGCGGCCCGGTCGAGGGCGCCTGGTGGCAAGCCGGACGCTTCGCCCTCAACCCGGGCACCAGTTCGCTGACCATGGACGGCCAACCCTGCGTCCAGCGCACCATCGGCGACGTCGGCAACGGCGACGTCGGCTCGCTGCGCTGGGCGCTCGAGCCGCACAACTTCAACCACGCCCTCGGCGACTACGTGTTCAGCTTCAGCGCCATGCCGACCGGCCCCGAGGAAACCATCGTCACCGCCAAATGGCTGGTCTCCGAAGATGCCGTCGAAGGCGTCGACTACACGGTCGAGGGCCTGACCGAGCTGTGGGACCGCACCAACCTGCAGGACCGCGAGCTGGCCGAGAACAACCAGCGCGGCGTCAACTCGATGGGCTTCGTCCCCGGCCCCTATTCGGAGCAAGCGGAATCCCTCGTGCTCCGCTTCGTCGACTGGTATTGCCAGACCGCCGGTCGTTACGCCCGCGAGCACGCCTGACGCGCGATTTCACTTGCCCTTCCGGCACAATTCCGGCGCGATAGATCGAATACCAGGAGCGCGCCGATGATCCCACGCATCCCCTTGCTCGATATCCTGCGCCGCCAGTCCGGCCCGCTCGAAAACCACGTCATCGACGAGTTCCTGGCCGGCCGGCTCGACCGCCGCGGCCTGCTCCGCCACGGCACCCGCGTCGGCCTCGCCGCCCCGCTCCTGGCCGCCATCCTCGGCCTGCCCAGCCCGGCCGCACGCGCCCAGGGCAAGGCCGGCACCACCATCCGCGTCGCCCAGCAGGTCCCCTCCGGCATCGTCGAGCCCGTCACCGTCGCCAACACCGGCGGCCTGATCCTGCTGCAGCAGACGGGCGAGTTCCTCGTCCGCGACCTGCCCGACCTCACCCTGCGCCCCATGCTGGCGCTGTCCTGGGCACCGAACGAAGCCGGCGATGTCTGGACCTTCAAGCTGCGCCCCGGCGTCAAGTTCCACGACGGCAGCACGCTCAAGGCGGACGACGTCGTCGCCACCATGGACCGCCTCGCCAACCCCAAGAACGGCTCCAACGCCCTCTCCGCCTTCCGCGGCGTCCTGTCGCTCGGCGGCACCAGGAAGGTCGACGACCTCACCGTCGAGTTCCACCTCGACGCCCCGAACGGCAACTTCCCGTATTACGTGTCCTCCGGCAACTACAACGCCATTATCCTGCCCGCCAACTACGCCGGCGACTTCCAGACCACCTTCAACGGCACCGGCCCGTTCCGCATCGAGAAATTCACCCCCAATGTCGGCGCCAGCTTCGTCCGCAATCCCGACTACTGGGGCGGCGCCGTCCTGCCCGCCCGCACCGAGTTCACCTTCTTCAACGATTTGCAGCCGCAGATCCTGGCGCTGCAGGGCGACCAGGTCGACATCATCGTCCAGATCTCGGTCCAGGGCGGCCAGGGCGTGATGAACGACCCCGACGTGAAGATCCTCAAGCTCCGCTCCTCCTCCCACCGCGAAGTCCACATGAAGACCGACGCCGGCAAGTTCGCCGACAAGCGCGTCCGCCAAGCCATCGCGCTCTCGCTGGACCGCCCCGGCCTGGTCGCCGGCCTGTTCCGCGGCAACGCCGAGATCGGCAACGACAGCCCGATCGCCCCGGTCTACCCCTCCGCCGACCCCTCCGTGCCGCAGCGCAAGAAGGACCTCGACCGCGCCCGCGCTTTGCTCGCCGAGGCCGGCGTGCCGCAGGGCTTCGAGGCCACCTTCACCACCATGCGCGTGCAGGAGATGCCGGACTTCGCCGTCCTGATCCAGAACGCCTGCGCCTCCATCGGCATCAAGCTGAACCTCAAGATCGAGGACCAGGCCGCCTATTACGGCTCCGCCAAGCCCGGCACCTCCGATTGGCTCGATTCCGAGATGGGCATGACCGACTACGGCCACCGCGGCATCCCCAACGTGCTGCTCGCCGCCCCCTTGGTCAGCACCGGCAGCTGGAACGCCGCCCGCTTCAAGAACCCCACCTACGACAAGCTCGTCGCCGACTACGTCGCCGCCACCGACCTCGGAATCCAGCGCACCGCCGCCGGCAAGATCGGCAACCTGCTCCTCGACGAGACCCCGGTCATCTTCGCCTATTTCTACAGCCACCTCACCGCCACCGGCAGCAAGGTCTCCGGCATCGAGAAGACCGCCATCTCCCAGCTCTTCCTCCAGAACGCCTCGGTCGCGTAGCGGGGCCGGGTGACGCTGGCCAGAACCATCCTGCAGCGCCTCGCAGCCGGGCTGCTCACCCTGCTGCTGCTCAGCATCGTCATCTTCGCCGGGGCCGAACTACTCCCCGGCGACGTCGGCCGCGCCATCCTCGGCCCGCTGGCCGACCCCGAGGCCGTCGCGTCGCTCAACCACACCCTCGGCACCGACCGCCCGGCCCTGGTGATGTACGCCGGCTGGATCGGCGGCATCCTCACCGGCGATCTCGGCCAATCCTACGCCTTCCGCGCCCCGGTTGCCCCCTTCATCGGCAACGCCCTGGTCAATTCCATCAAGCTGGCCGCCGTCAGCTTCACCATCGTCGTGCCGCTCGCCATCGGCGCCGGCGTCTACGCCGCCAGCCGCGCCGGCCGCTGGCAGGACCGGGTCATCAGCGTCGCCGGCCTGTCGCTCACCGTCGTGCCGGAATTCGTCTCCTCCATCCTCCTCATCCTGATTATCGGCGTCTGGCTCCGCTGGCTGCCGATCTCCGCCACCACTCGGCCGGGCACCGACGCAATCGAGCAACTCCGCCACCTGATCCTGCCCGCGCTCCCGCTGGTCATCATCCTGTTCGGCTACATCGCCCGCATGGCCCGCGCCGGAACCCTCCAGGCGCTCGACGCCGACTACACCCGCACCGCCGTGCTCAAAGGCCTGCCCCGCCGCATCGTCATCACCCGCCACGTCCTGCGCAACGCCTTGCTGCCCACCATCACCGTCGTCGCAACTCAGCTCGGCGGCATGATCGGCGGCCTCGTCGTGGTCGAGGCATTGTTCCGCTACCAGGGCATCGGCAGCCTCATCCTCAACGCCGCCCGCGGCAAGGACTTCCCCATGCTCGAAGCCGGCATCCTCACCGTCGGCGCCGTCTACGTCCTCGCCACCATCGTCGCCGACTCCCTCTACACCGTCCTCGACCCCCGCCTGCGAGCGGGCGCCGCCCGGTGAGCGCCCCCCTCTCCCGCCTGCAGCTCGTCCTCCGCTCCGGCGCCTTCCTCGCCGGCGCCGCCATCGTGCTGATCTGGGTCGCCTGCGCCCTATTCGGCCCCAGCCTCGTCCCGCAAGACCCCTACGCCGACAACATGATGGACACCCTGGCCGCCCCCTCCGCCGCCCACTGGTTCGGCACCGACCAGCTCGGCCGCGACATCTTCGCCCGCGTCGTCGTCGGCGCCCGCCCCATCCTCTCCGTCGCCCCCCTCGCCACCCTCATCGCCACCATCCTCGGCACCTCGCTCGGCCTGCTGACCGGCTATGCCGGCGGCATCGTCGACCTCGTGCTCGGCCGCCTGATCGAGGTCCTGCTGGCGGTCCCGCTCATCATCGTCGCCCTCGGCCCCTCCTCGGGCACCGTCGTCGCCGTCATCGGCCTCATCTTCACCCCCCTGATCGCCCGCACCGTCCGCGCCGCCGTCCTGTCCGAACGCAACCTCGACTACGTCGCCGCCGCCGAACTGCGCGGCGAGGGCCCGCTGCAGATCATGTTCGTCGAGATCCTCCCCAACGTGTTCCCCGCCATCATGGTCGAGACCACCGTCCGCCTCGGCTACGCCATCTTCACCGTCGCCTCGCTCAGCTTCCTCGGCTTCGGCATCCAGCCGCCGTCGGCCGATTGGGGCCTCTCCATCGCGGAGAACTACGCCATGATCACCGGCGGCTACTGGTGGACCGCCGCCTTCGCCGCCGCCGCCACCGCCTCCCTCGTCGTCGGCGTCAACCTCGTCGCCGACGGCATAGCGGGAGCTCTCCGCTGACCCCCGCCCTCGAACTGCGCGACCTCCGCGTCGCCTACCGCACCCGCGGCCGCGACCAGATGGTCCTGCGCGGCGTCTCCTTCCGCATCGAGCCCGGCGAGGCCTACGGCCTCGTCGGCGAATCCGGCTGCGGCAAATCCACCGTCGCCCTGGCCGCCCTGCGCGCCCTACCCCGCACCGGCATCGTCACCGGCGGCCAAACCCTCATCGCCGGCCAAGACGTCGCCGCCCTGGACCGCGAGGGCCTGCGCCGCCTCCGCGCCCGCGCCGTCTCGATGGTCTACCAGGACGCCGGCCGCGCCCTGAACCCCTCCTTGACCATCGGCCGCCAGGTCGACGAGGCGTTCGAGGCCATCGGCCGCCAAGGCGGCGCCGCCGCCGAAGCCGCCCTCGAGCGCGTGCAGATCGCCGCCCCGCACCGGGTCATGCAGGCCTACCCGCACCAGCTCTCCGGCGGCATGCAGCAGCGCGTCGTCATCGCCATGGCCCTCGTCAAGGACCCGGCCCTCCTCGTCCTCGACGAACCCACCACCGGCCTCGACGCCACCGTCGAAGCCGAAGTCCTCGACCTCATCGCCGCCCTGCGCCGCTCCATGGGCACCGCGATCCTGTTCATCAGTCACAATCTCGGCGTCATCGAACGCATGTGCGACCGCGTCGGCGTGCTCTACGCCGGCAAGCTGATGGAGGAGGGCGACGCCGCCACCCTGCTCGCCCGGCCCGCCCACCCCTACACCGCCCGCCTGCTCGGCTGCCTCCCCGTCGCCGGCCGGCGCAAGACCGACGGACGCCTCGAATCCATCCCCGGCTTCCTCCCACCCCCCGGCGCCCTCCCCCCCGGCTGCGTCTTCGCCCCCCGCTGCGACCGCGCCGACGACCGCTGCCGCACCGTCGACCCGCCGCAATGGCACCAGGGCAGCCATTTCGCCTTCTGCCACCACCCCGTCACCGCCCCGCCCGCCCCGCTCACCCCCGTCGCCGCCCCCGGCACCACCCGTGA
>CAZZVQ010000215.1:0-5196 GCA_964657565.1 uncultured Acetobacteraceae bacterium | reverse complement strand
AGGATTGGGTCGGGGTAGGGCCGCGCGCCGATGTCGCACATTCGCTGGGCCAGTTACCCTCACCCCGGCCCTCTCCCGGAGGGAGAGGGAGCAGGAAGGTTTGGGTTAGGCGTGGCCGGCGGCGGCTGAGAGGAGGAGGGGGTCGATGCGGAGGATGCCGAGGGCGCGGCGCCATTTGGTGTCGTAGTCGGCGTCGAACAGGAGCTCGACCGGGGCTGGCGTGTTGAGCCAGACGTTGTCTTGCATCTCCTGGTCGAGCTGGCCAGGGCCCCAGCTGGCGTAGCCGAGGGCGAGCAGGCCCTCCTTCGGGCCGCGGCCGCTGGCGATCTCCTGCAAGACGTCGAGGCTGGCGGTCAGGGCTAGGTTGTCGTCGACGCGGAGGCTGCCGTCGCCGGTCCAGTCGTTGGTGTGGAGCACGAAGCCGCGGCCGTGATCGACCGGGCCGCCCTGGCAGAGGCGGATCTCGCGGGCGGGCGGGGTCGGTTCGACGTCGAGCTGGGAGAGCAGGGATTCGAAGCTCGGCTTGGCGAGCGGGCGGTTGAGGACGATGCCCATCGCACCCTCGTCGGTGTGGGCGCAGAGCAGGATGACGCTCTGCAGAAAGCGCTCGTCCTGCATGCCGGGCATCGCGATCAGGAGCTGGCCCGTGAGGTATGGGTCATCGTTCGTGGTCATCGCGAACAATGTTGGCATTGCCACGCGAGAGGGCAACCCGGGTTTGCCCGGAACCTTGCTTGAGGATAGGTGTCTCTGCGGTTTGAACGAGGACTCCAATGATCAAAGTGGGTGATGCCATCCCAGAGGCCACGCTCGTCGCGGCCACGCCGGACGGTCCGAAGGAGATGACCACGGCGGCGCTGTTCGGCGGGCGCAAGGTGGTGCTGTTCGCCGTCCCCGGCGCATTCACGCCGACGTGCAGCGCGAAGCACATGCCGGGCTTCCTGAACAATATCGACGCGCTGAAGGCCAAGGGCGTGGACCAGATCGCGTGCGTGGCGGTGAACGATCCGTTCGTGATGAATGCGTGGGCGAAGGATCAGGCGGTCGGGGACCGGGTGCTGATGCTGTCGGATGGGATGGCGAGTTTCACCAAGGCGCTGGGGCTCGAGCTCGATCTGAGCGCGCGGGGGCTCGGGGTGCGGAGTTCGCGCTACGCGATGGTGGTCGAGGACGGGGTCGTCACGCTGCTGAACGTCGAGGAGCCCGGCGGTTTCGAGGTCAGCAGCGCCGAAGCGGTTCTGGAGGCGTTGTAGCTCAGGCGGCGATGGCGGCGGCGTCGATTTCGGTGCGGAACGTGTCGGCAATGTAGCGGGCGAGGGTGTCGGTGACGGGTTGGCGGGCATCGGGGCTCTTGAGCAGCATGATGCCGAATTCGGGCAGCGGTGGCAGGCCTTCGTCGGGACGGACGACGCGGAGGCCTTCGGGCAACCAGGAGGTGGTCGCGACGGTCACGGCGAGGCCGGCGATGACGGGGGCTTGGGTGCCGATCTGGGTGGCCGAGCGGTAGGCGATGCGGTAGCGGCGGCCGGCGCCTTCGAGGGCACGGACGGCGGCGGAGCGCCAGTTGCAGTGTTCGGCGGCGAGGGCGACGGGCAGCGGGTCCTGGCGGTGCGGCGCATACCGGGTCGAGGTGATCCAGCTGAGGGGCGCGCGCCAGAGTGCGGCGGCGGGCCAGCCCGGCGGCTCCATGCCTTCCGAGCAGAGCGTCAGGTCCAACTCGCCCTCGCGCAGGCGCTCGACCAGGTCGCTCGAGGGGAGGCAGAGGACGTCGACTTGGACCGAGGGGTGGGTCTCGGCGAAGCGCTTGAGGATGCTCGGCAGGTAGCGGAGCGCGTAGTCGTCGGGGCTGCCGAGGCGGACGGTGCCGTGGACCTCCGGGGTGCGGAAGCTGGCCCATATCCGGTCGTTCATCGCCAGGAGCTCGCGGGAGCGCTCGAGCAGGAACTCGCCGTGTGGCGTGAGATGGATGGCGCCGCCGCGGCCGCGCGAGACGAGGGTTTGGCCGAGCAGCGTCTCGAGACGCTGGAGCTGCATCGAGACCGCGGATTGGGTGCGGCCGACGCGCTGTCCGGCGCGGGTGAAGCTGCCCTCTTCGGCGATGTAGACGAAGGTGCGCAGGAGGTCGGGGTCGAGGCTGCCGGGGCTCGTCATGATCAATTATCCTGATGGGCAGGATCATTCTAATTCGTTTCTCTTATAGCGGGAGGCAGCGCATAACGCCATCGTTGTTTCAGCCAAGGAGTTTGACATGTCTGATTTCACCGTCGGCCTTCGCCGCGCACAGCGTCCGGCGCTACGCCGCGTCATTGCCGATGTGGCGTTCACGCTGCGCGCGATGCTGCGGGCGCGGGCGACACGGCGCCTGCTGAGTGAGATGGACGATCGCCTGCTGGCCGATATCGGCGTGGGTCGGGGCGATGCGCTGCACGAGGCGGGGCGGCCGATGTGGGATTTGGCGCAGCGCCGCCATTGATTTGGCGTCGCGGCTCCTTGCGGCGGCTACAAGGCTTGGGTCGGATCGTAGCTGACGTGTTGGATGGGGGAGTGCCATCCTGTGTTGAGCTCGGCGATGAAGTCGGTGGGACTGGCGTCGACCGTGGCCTGCAAGCGGCGACGCTGATCGGCTGGTAGCCCGGCGAGAGCGACGGGCTGGTGCTCCGGGTCGAAGGCGTGGCGGATGCAGAAACGGCGGCTGTTGGCGGCCAAGAGAGGCCGTATCTCGGGGTCGGCGAACCACCAGACCGGCATGGACGGGAGTTGGAGCGACTCGCCGAGCAGGAGGCGGCAGAGGCCGGGCAGGAACGCCGCCAGGACCGGCGCTTGCAGCAGCCAGGCCCCCGGATGCTGGCCGACATGGTCGCGCGACACGCGCCAGACACCATCATCACAGCATAAGAGGTCGATCGCGTAGCGCTCCAACGTCGCGCAGCCCCGCGAGGCGTTGATGAGCAGGCGTTCGGGAAGTGCGGGCTGACCGCCTTGAACGTCATGCCAAACCGCGTCGAGCAAGCGGGCGCGTTGCTCCAGGCCGGCTTGGCGGGCACAGGCCGCCTGCGCGTCGAAGAGCGACGTCATGTTTCGGAGCCAATAAGTCTGCCGCGCACCATGTTCTCCTGGCGTTTTGCGGCAGTCTACGCGGTAAAGTTTACGTGATGGTTAACGGTGGCGCGAAGCGGGCCGGGTCGATGGCGGCGAGCGCGGCTCCGGCCGGGCCCGGGTCGCGGCCGGCGATGACGTCGGCGATCAGCTGGCCGGCAGCGGGGGAGGTTTGGATGCCGTAGCCGCCCTGGCCGACGCACCAGAAGAAGCCGGGTTGGTCGGGGGCCCAGCCGAAGGCCAGGCTGCCGTCGGGGGTGAAGGTGCGCAGGCCGGCCCAACTGCGCTCGACCCGGCGCACGTCGATGTCGAGGGCGCGCTGCATGCGGTCGATGGCCAGCGCGACGTCGAGCTCGTCGGGTTGGACGTCGTGGGCGTGCATCGGGGTCTCGTCGACCGGGCTGACCATCAGGCGGGTGCGGGCCTCGGGCCGGGTGTACCACTCGCCGCCGATGTCGTAGGCGGAGGGCCAGTCCGCGACGGGCCATCTTTCTTGATTAGCGCGTGTTGGGTCGATGATGCAGCCGGTGCGGCGCTTCGGAACCAGGCCGATCGGGTCGACGCCGGCTTGGCTGGCGACCTCGTCGCCCCAGGCGCCGGCGGCGTTGACGACGACGGGGGCGCGGAAGGTGCCGGTGCCGCTGGTCTCGACCTCCCATTGGCCGTTCCGGCGCTCGATGCGGCTGCTGCGGTGGCGCAGCGCGATGGTCCCGCCGGAGGTTCGGAGCTGGCGGAGGAAGCCCTGGTGCAGGGCGGCGACGTCCATGTCGAAGGCGTCGTCCTCGGTCGCGGCTTGGGCCACGTAGCCGGGGCGCAGCGCGGGGAGCATCGCTTCGGCCTCGTGCGGCTCGATCTGGCGGACCTGTTTGGCGTCGGCGAGGTAGGCCGCCATGTCGGCGGCTTGGTCGGCCCGGGCCAGCATGAGCTGGGCGCGGCGGCGCAGCAGGGACACGTCGGTGAAGCCGGGGGGCGGCGATTCGAAGAAGGCGCGCGAGAGGCCGGTGAGGATCCGCACGTCCGGGGGGCCGTAGTTGAGGATCCAGAGCGCGGCCGAGCGGCCGGTGGTGTGGTAGCCGGCCTGCTCTTCGGCTTCGATCAGCGCGACCCGGTGATCGGGGGCGAGGTGGGCGGCGACGGTGGCGCCGGCGATCCCGCCGCCGATGACGACGACATCTACATCATGGGTGTCCATGGTCAGCCGTATACGAGGTTCGGCAATCCCATGGCGATACCGGGCACGACCGAGAGGATGACGACGGCGATCGCCATCAGGATGACGAAGGGCAGGGTGCCCCAGATGATCGGGCCGAGGCCGATGTCGGGGGCGATGCGGTTGATGACGAAGATGTTGAGGCCGACCGGGGGGTGGATCAGGCCCATTTCCATGACGACGGCCATGACGACGCCGAACCAGACGAGGTCGAATCCGGCCGCCTTCAGCGGCGGCAGGATGATTGGGGCGGTCATGAGGATGATCGAGACCGGCGGCAGGAAGAAGCCGAGGGCGACCACCAATAAGAGGATGGCGAGCAGGAGGAGCCAGCGGCTGAGGTGAAGGCCGACGATCCAGCCGGCGGCGTCCTGGCTGATGTGCAGGTAGCTCATCACGTAGGAGTAGAGCAGGCTCATGCCGATGATCATGAGCAGCATGCCGCTCTCGCCGAGGGTGCCGGCGAAGATGGGCTTGAGGTCGCCGAGGCGGTAGGCGCCGTAGACGAGCGCGATCAGGGCCAGTGCCAGCACGGCGCCGAGGCCGGCGGTCTCGCTGGGGGTGGCAATGCCGCCGTATAGGGCGACCATGACGCCGGTGAGCAGGACGAGGAACGGCAGGACGCGGGGCAGCGCGGCCCAGCGCTCGCGCATGGTGTAGCGGTCCTGGCGCAGGATCTCGCTGCTGATGCCGCCGGCGCCGGCGGTGGTGGTGGCGGTGGCGAATTCGTGGCGCCAGTGGATGATCGCGTAGCCGGAGAACAGGATGACGAGGAGGATGCCGGGGCCGATGCCGGCCAGGAACAGGCGGCCGAGCGATTGCTCGGCGGCGACGGCGTAGAGAATGAGGACGATGCTGGGGGGCAGCAGGATGCCGAGCGTGCCGCCGGC
>CAZZVQ010000214.1:0-5256 GCA_964657565.1 uncultured Acetobacteraceae bacterium | reverse complement strand
GCTGACGCAGTCCGGCGCCTTCGCGGGGGCCGGGTTCGCAACATCCTATGTCGGGATGCTGGCGGTGATGGCGGTGGTCGGGCTGGCGTTCTTCGTCACGGTGTTCCAGCCGTTGCGCAGCAAGCCGGCGGTGACGGTGGTGATCGGTACCGTGGCGATCGGTATCGCGATCCAGAACATGGCGCAACTGATCTGGGGACCGTTGCCGGCGCGGACGCCGTCGCCGGCCGGCAGCGGCATCTCGCATGTGCTCGGGGCGGTGGTGCCGCTGCACGCGCTGTTCGTCATCGGCGTGACGGCGGTGCTGATCGTCGGGGTCTACCTGCTGCTGCACCACAGCTTCCTCGGCCGGCAGTTCCGCGCCGTCGCGCAGGACAGCGAGGCGGCCAAGCTGATGGGCATTCGCGTATCGTGGCTGTACGGGTTCACCTGGGTGCTGGTCGCCGGGCTGGCGGGGATCGCCGGCATGTTGCTGTCGCCGATGTGGTTCATCGACGTCACCATGGGCGACAGCCTGGCGTTGAAGGCGTTCGCCGCGGCCGTGATCGGCGGGTTCGGCAGCATCCCCGGGGCGATCTGCGGCGGCATCCTGGTGGGCGCGGCCGAGATCTTCGGCGCGAGCTACGTGTCGTCGGCCTACAAGGACGCGCTGGTCTTCGCGCTGATGATCCTGTTCCTGCTGTTCCGGCCACAGGGCCTGTTCGGCGAGCGCATCGGGGACCGCGGATGAGCCGGTATCTTCTCTGGCTGGCCGCAGCGGTGGTGGTGGTGGTGGCGCTGCCGCCGTTGCTGCCGACCTATAGCCTGCGGGTGCTCGACCTCGCGGTCATCGCGTCCATCGCCGTGGTCGGGCTCTGCTTCGCGTTCGGCTATGCCGGGCTGATCCATCTGGCGCAGGCGGCGTTCGTCGGCGTCGGCGCCTATACGACGGCGCTGCTGACCACGCGCTGGGGCCTGGGGTTCTGGACGGCGTTGCCGGTGGCCCTGATCATGGGCGCGGTGATGAGCCTGCTGATCGGCGCGCCGATGCTGCGCCTGCGGGGCCATTACCTCGCGCTGGCGACCGTCGGGTTCAACGTGACGATGGAGATCGTGACGAAGAACTGGGTCGGCCTGACCGGCGGCGATGACGGCATCAGCGGCATTCCCGGCGTGTCGGTCGGGCCGTATGCCGTCTCGTCGGGCCTGGGCTACTACTATCTCGCTTCTACCTTCCTGCTGGTGGCCGGGCTGGTCGGCACCGCCATCCGGCATTCGCGCTACGGCCGCGCCATGATCGCGGTGCGCGACGACGAGATGGCCTGCCGCGCCAGCAGCGTCGACGTGGTGCGCGTCAAGCTGCTGGCGTTCACGCTCTGCGGCGTCTACGGCGCGCTCAGCGGCACGCTCTACGCGCATTTCTCCGGCTACATCTCGCCCGGCGATTTCGACGGGGTGCGCGCGATCACCCTGCTGGTCATGCTGATCGTCGGCGGCGAGTCCTCGATCGTGGGCGCGATCGCCGGCTGCATCCTGGTGAGTTTCGCGCCGGAATGGCTGCGCTTCGTCGGCGAAGCCTACCTCACGATCTTCGGGCTGGCGATCATCGTGGTGCTGGTCCTGCTGCCGGGCGGGTTGGCCGGCATGGTCTCCTCGTTGCGGGGTCGCTATGCACCGTCTCGCGCCTGACATTCTCGTCGTCCGCGGCCTGTCCCGCTCGTTCGGCGGGCTGAAGGCGGTCGACCAGGTCGATTTCGGCATTCCGCGCGGCGGCGTGCGGGCGCTGATCGGCCCCAACGGCGCCGGCAAGAGCACCATCGTCAACATGCTGTCGGGCGCCAGCAAGCCGTCCGCCGGCAGCATTCGCCTGGACGGCGCCGAATTGGCCGGCCGCCCGGCGCACATGGTCGCGCGGGCCGGGGTGGTGCGCACGTTCCAGAACGGACGCCTGTTCCCGCGGCTGACCGTGGTGGAGAACGTGCTGACCGGCGCCGATGGCCGGTTCGGGGCGTCGTTCGCGTCGGCGGTCCTGCGCACGCCGGGCTTCCGCGCCGAGGAAGCCCGGCATCGCGACCGGGCCCACGAGTTGCTGCACATGCTGGGCATGGGCGACACCGGCGCGCGCGCGGTGGGGTCGCTGCCGTATGGCAAGCAGCGCAAGATCGAGATCGCCCGGGCGCTGATCAGCGACCCGAAGGTCCTGCTGCTCGACGAGCCGGCGGCGGGACTGAATTCCGGCGAGGTGGAAGGGCTGATCGACCTGGTCGACGGCCTGCGCGCAGGCGGGCTGAGCGTGCTGTTGATCGAACACAATATGGGCCTGGTGATGCGGCTGGCCGACAGCATCACGGTGATCAATTTCGGCCAGAAGATCGCCGAGGGATTGCCGGCCGAGGTGCGCACCGACGAACACGTCATCGAGGCTTACCTGGGACGGAGGCGTGCCTATGCTCGCGTGTGAGAACCTGTCCGTCGCCTACGGGCCTGTCGAGGCGTTGCGCGGGGTCGATCTTCAGGTCGGGGCCGGGGAGTGCGTGGCGCTGCTCGGCTCCAACGGCGCCGGCAAGACGACGCTGCTGCGCGCGCTGTCGGGCCTGCTGCGGCCGCGCGGCGGGGCGATCCGGTTCGATGGCGCGGTGATGGGCACGATGTCGGCCGAGAAGCGCGTGCGGGCCGGGCTGGCGCATGCGCCGGAACGCCGGCGGATCTTTCCCGGGCTGACGGTGCGCGAGAACCTCGAGGTCGCCACCGCCAGTTGGAAGCGCATGGGGCAGTCGAGCGCGGCCGATCTCGACCGGGTGTTCACGCTGTTCCCGCGGCTGCGGGAGCGCGCCGCGCAATACGGCTGGTCGCTCTCCGGCGGGGAGCAGCAGATGCTTGCGGTGGGCCGGGCGCTGATGTCGCGCCCGAAGACCCTGCTGCTCGACGAGCCCTCGCTCGGGCTGGCGCCGTTGATCGCCGAGGAAGTGTATGACCGCCTGGCCGAGATCGGCGCCACGGGCGTGACGATCCTGCTGGTCGAGCAGAACACCGCGATGGCGCTATCGGTCGCTTCGCGCGCCTATTTGCTCGAACACGGATCCATCGTGCTCGAGGGCCCCGCCGCGGAGATGGCCGACCATCCGCGGATCCGCGAGGCGTATCTCGGGGCTTGAGGAGCGCGGATCACCCGAGCAGGACCCACCGCAGGGCGTAGGCGAATAGGGCCGTCGCCGCCGCGCTGGCGGCCCATAATCCGGCGAACCAGGCGAAGCGGGACATCAGTGATAGCCCGCATCGTGCTGCACCTTGCCGCGGAACACCCAGTAGGCGTAGCCGCTATAGATCAGGATGGCCGGGATCATCACGGCGGCGCCGACCAGCAGGAATTCCTGGCTGGCGCGCGGCGCGGCGGCCTGCCAGATGGTGATCGAGGGCGGCACGATCAGCGGGAACAGGCTGATGCCGAGCCCGGCGAAACACAGCACGAACCAGCCGAGCACGCAGAAGAACGGCATCCGGTCGCGCCCGCTGGCCAGGCTGCGGAAGAACGCCAGCGCGAGCAGCCCGACCAGGATCGGCACCGGCGCTGTGGCAAAGATGCCCGGCATGGAGAACCAGCGATGCGCCAGGTCGCCGCGCAGGAACGGCGTCCACAGGCTGACGGCCGCGATCATGCCGAGCGTGGCCCAGCCGAGCAGCATCGCCTGCCGCCGCGCCCGGTCGTGCAACCCGCCCGAGGTCCGCCACACGATCCAACACGCGCCGAGCAGCGCGTAGGCGACCACGACGGCGATTCCGCACAGCACGGTGAACGGCGTCAGCCAGTCCCACCATCCGCCGGCATACGCCTCGTCGACGACTTTGACGCCCTGCAGCAGGCCGCCCAGGGTGAGGCCCTGGCAGAGCGCGGCCGCGGTCGAGCCGGCGAAGAACACGAAATCCCACCGCGCCCGGCCTTGCTCCGTATGCGCGCGGAAGCGGAACTCGAAGGCGACGCCGCGGAAGATCAGCGCCAGCAACATGCCGATCACGGCCGGATACAGCGCCGGCAGGATGATGGAGTAGGCGACCGGGAAAACCGCCAGCAGCGCCGCCCCGCCCATGACCAGCCAGGTCTCGTTGCCGTCCCAGACGGGGGCGATGGTGTTGACCATCACGTCGCGGTCCTGCCGCCCGCGCTCGACGATGAACAAGATGCCACAGCCGAGGTCGAACCCGTCGGCCACGACGTACATCATCACCGCGAAGGCGATGATGAACGCCCAGAGCGTCGAGAGATCGTAGGACACGAACACCGCGCTACTCCGCCGGCTGCGGCGTGATGTCGCCGTGGGCAGCGGCCGGGCCGGGCGTGATGCCGGCGGTCCGGATCGGCGATGGCGGCGCCTTGTCCTCACCGGCCTCGGGCGTGGTGCCCATCATGCGCAGCAGGATCAGCACCCCCGCGCCGAACACGGCGAAATACACCACCGCGAAGATCGCCAGGCTGGTCGCCACACCCGGCAGCGCGATCGGCGCGATGCTGTTGGCGGTCCGCAGGAGGCCATAGACGGTATAGGGTTGCCGCCCGACCTCGGTGGTCACCCAACCCGATAGGATGGCTAGAAACCCGCTCGGCCCCATGACGATGGCGACGCGCTGCAGCCAGGTGCTTTCATAGAGGCGGCGCTTGTAGCGCGCCAACAGGCTCCAGGCGCCCAGGCCGAGCATGGCGAAGCCGATGCCCACCATCAGGCGGAACGACCAGAAGACGACCGCAGAGTCCGGCCGATCCGCGCGGGGGAAATCCTTCAGGCCCGGCACGCGGCCGTTCCAGCTATGGGTCAGGATCAGGCTCGACAGGTGCGGGATCTCGATGGCGTAGTCGGTCCGCTCCTGCGCCATGTTCGGCAGGCCGAACAGCGTCAACGGCGCGCCGTCCGTCGCCTCCCAATTGCCCTCCATCGCCGCGATCTTGGCCGGTTGGTGTTCGAGCGTGTTGAGGCCGTGGATGTCGCCCATCACGATCTGTGCCGGCGCCACGATCGCGGCCATCCACATCGCCATGCTGAACATGGTGCGTGCCCGCTGGTTGGTGCGGTCGCGCAGCAGGTGCCAGGCGCCCGTAGCGCCGACGACGAACGCGACCGAGAGATAGCTGGCCAGGATCATGTGCGGGAAGCGGACGAATACGCTGGGGTTGAAGATGATCGCCAGCCAGTCGGCGGGCAGGAAGCGCCCGTCCGCGGCGACCGTGTAGCCGGCCGGCGTCTGCATCCAGGAATTGACCGACAGGATCCAGAACCCGCTCAGCAG